>NZ_LMCK01000021.1:0-72631 GCF_001623165.1 Pseudovibrio sp. WM33 | reverse complement strand
CACTCAAGTGGGGCTGATCAGCACCACCTAATGGCTATTATATTCAAAATGCAACTGACAGCCATGTAAGAGACCATGCATTGCCACTGATACTTGCCCTTGGCGGAAATGCTACTACAGATCAAGAATTATGTGGAATCAAGTTTATCTTTCGCAATTGGGGTAAGGGGCATGCACCTCTGCAAAAAAGCGTTTATAAGCACATTCTCAAACAGCTAGCCGAAACTACTAAAAATGAGATAGAACGATCACTTGACTACGCTTTGCACCTCGAAAGGCCAATGCAGAAAGTACCATAACTCGTCGTGTAAGAAATAGTTACTGTAAACACAAAGATACAAGTGAATGCACTACCAATTTAGCTTAGTAGAGCATTCACTTTTTTCCAGTTACAAACTTTACTGAAGGTTCTGAATACTCATCAGCCGTATATTACCCCCCGCACACTGAGAAGGTTTTTTGATATTGGGGCGCCGGTTCCAAAATTTCCAATTCCGCCAGTCATGGAAACTACATACATAGTAGACCCGCTGTTAATTGCCGCGTCGGTAGGAGCATCTTTCATACCTTGCCTCATCCGTGCTTCAGCCAAGTTTATAGACGACAGTCGCTCTGCGACCGCCCCCCATTCAGAGCAGCCCGTTATAGTTGCCTCATTTGCATTGATGGAAGATGCTTGAGAAGCAAACAAACCAATTTTTGCACCCGATCCATTGAAGTTTAGGGCCTCGACCCTAGACGTTCCTTCTGCAAAAATACAACTATCTCCGCAGTTCTCTGCTATTCCTTGCCGAGCGTTTAACGTAGATCCGTGGTAGGCCATGAAACCATTAAGAGACCCGCTTGCATTACCGCCAACGGCTGAGAGAATACTTGCCTCATAAGACCTGAAACCGCAATATCCTGCATTTTGTGCTTCCGCACCATCCGCATCGACAATACCTGCATCCGAAGCTCTAATGGCGTGACGATAACAATCGTTAGCCTTGCCATCTTTAAACGATAAATAGCCGCCATGGGCACCCTGAGCACCATAATACATGCTACCAGATACATCAGCGCCTTCCGCGAACACAGCTCCGCCCCAGCTAGTAATACCTGCTCACCCGCATGCGCATTTGTAAGAGCCGTAAAACCAAGAAGAAGAGAAACGAAGCTAAGTTTTTTCATGGAACCTGCAATGCCTTTCCAGCAGTTCAGAATTTTGGTGCCCGGTTGTAATGAGAGAACCTGCAAGAACACTAAAACGTCCTTAGCAGAACGTCATTGGTAGTTCCCATTACAGATTGCCCGATGCTCCAAAATCACTGGGGAGCTTTACGGCACCGCAGCGTAAGCTCCCTCCCAGTCGCAGTGCCGCTCAAATCTATGCCATTCGCTCTTTCTGGAGCATCAGATAGCCACCAATGCCTGCTGCAACAACAAGCGCAAACGCGAACGCCCACTGCAAAGGCCCGGAACCTGCAAGCATACCGGATATGCCGGAAATCAGCACCCCGGCCTTACTCACGCCCTCTGGCGTCAACCAGGTGCTCATTGCAGAGGTTTCTTCACCCCGTGCTTTGGCAGCCCCATCCGGCACAACGCCATCACGGACACGCAGTGTTTGAACCGCGGACGCTGGCGACTTGATCAACTCAAGCGACCGTTGCTGAACATCCCTCACCCGGCGCATCCATCCATTTTTGTTGTAGGGCCAGTTCTTAAGCCGCTTCATGAAACGCAAGCGCTCAGCAGAAAGCTTACCCACCAGATCACGGAGATTGTGCGTCTTGAGTGCCCCAAACGTTTCAGCACCAGCCAGACCATCAACAGCAACGCCCAGAATACTCTGAAGCGTCTTGATCGCCCGCGCAGGCCCCGAGTTCACGGCAAAATCAAAAAGCGCATAATCCAAGCCCGAAGGCATTTTGTCTCCCTTCACAGCATCCCAATAATGTGCCCGAAAGATATCGACAGCCTCAGCCTGCTCCATAGACCGCACCTCCTGAACGCTGACAGACTGCCCCCGCCAAGCACTCAAGGTCCTCTGTGTAATGCCAAAGTTTGTAGGACCACCCGGATCAGCCTTACGGCTTCGATGGGCAAATCCTCCTTCACTCTCAAGCAAGTCCGAAACAATCAGTTGAAAGGTATCCTGCATCTCTCACTCCCCAAATAAAAAACGGGAGCCAGAGCCCCCGTGCAAACACAAAAAAGACCGCAGATGCGGCCTATGAAATTCAAAGATATCGCTCAGGTCTGCGGCACCACTGGCAGGAAGAAATGTAAGGACAATCGAACCTTGCCTCCGGTAAAGCTGCCAGTATTCGCAGTAATCCGGACTGGCGTGTCCGCATAATACGCAGTCGGTCCAATCACGCCTGCATTATTAGAACCAACGGCAATCCCCAAAGAGCCCCCAAACTTGCCAGTCTCACCAGCAATTCCGCAGTCGTAGGAGCTTGCACCCGTGACAGCCTCAACCACGCGGGTGGACACACAAAACACGATTGCACGGGAGGGAATAACCAAAGAGCTTTCAGTAAAACCGCCAGAAACGGTGATCAACTCATCTGCAGTCACAAACTGGCTCTGCGCACCATGAGCGCTCTCGCTCAGCACAGTCTTTTCCTGCTGAAAGGCCGCACCGCCGGTAACATCATCAACGCCCAGTCCAGCGACAGAAGAAAACCCGGTCCATTTACCACCTGAGAAAACCTGCATCGCGCCAAGGCTTTGCACCCAGGCCGCCCAACCTTCAACTGGAGCTAAAAATCGCCAGAGGCCGCCATCAAAGGCCGCGATCTTACCCTCCTGCCCTGCAAAAGCACCTGTCGCAGCTGCAGGCACGATGTATCGCTCCCCTTCTGCGGGGTCTGCAGGTGGTGCACTCACACTGTTGGAAACAACGCAAAGCTGCACAACCAGATCAACAAGTGCCAAAGCCTCGTTGTGCGTGACATGCTTTTGCGCTTGAGCAGCTGCCAGAAATGGCAGTTTAAGATGCGATGTCGTCTCACTCATCATGATCCCCATAGATCGCCTAGCCTACGCAAAAGCGTACCATCCAGCGCAACAAGGGGGATAAGTTGAGATCAGAGCCGCAGGCAGATCAGCCCGCAGCAGCAATCAAAAGCTTAGGCAACGTGGCGACCAGTACCATCACCAGCCAGTGACCAGATGCGCGTGCGGTTGCGAGCCATTTTCTCGTCAACGGCAAATGAAAGCTCAGCGCCATGCAAACCAACAAGACGATGCAGCAGGATCGCAATCTCCGCGGCATCCGCAGCGACATCACGTGAACTCTCGCCGCTTTCGACAGCCAGCTGCAGAGCGGCAAGCTCTTCTTTTGCCCGCGCAATCAACGCATTCAGGTCAGCCACTTGCCCAAAGGTTCGCTCACCCCAGGCCGTAATGCTTGCACTGCTTTCAATGGTTACCATGTTCGCCCACCTTCAAACTCTGGGGCCTGTTCTTTAAAGGATGGCAAGCCAACCTGTTCTAAAACAAACCCAAAACAACAAGCCGGAGCGCTCAGGACGTTGCGATCAAGAGCGACGCCTCCGGATTTTGAACATGAATTGAACTCATCTTTACCTTCATCCCGTTAGCCCTCAGGACAAAGAAAAAGCGGAGACAACTTCCTGTCCCCGCCTATTCTTCAGGTAAAAAAGGCCAGACTTTGGCCCTTTTTTGATAGTTTACATGGTTTCCAGAGCTGAAACAGACTCATTCATGGCCTGATCAAGGACATTCAGCAGGTAATCCGCATTTTCCTTAGAAAAAATCATCGGTGGTCGCATCTTCAACACATTGTCATAAGGCCCCTCGGTTCCCATCAGGATACCAAGGTCTTTTGCGCGGTTGGCAATACGTTTCGCCATATCTGTTGCTGGTTCTTTGGTACGGCGGTCTTTCACCAACTCGATGCCAAGGAATAGTCCCATCCCGCGCACATCGCCAATAAACTCATACTTTTCCATCATCTTTCGGAAGCCCGAAAGGATGTAATCACCAACAACACGCGCATTCTCGCGCAATCCATCCCGCTCAATCACGTTCAGCACAGAAAGCCCGACTGCACACGAAACCGGATTACCGCCAAAGGTGTTGAAGTATTCCATGCCATTGTTGAAGCTGGCAGCAACCTCACGAGTGGTCACAAGCGCGGCCATGGGATGACCGTTGCCAATCGGCTTGCCCATAGTCACAACATCCGGCGTCACACCTTGAGTTTCAAAAGCCCACCAATGCGATCCGATACGGCCAAACCCAACCTGCACTTCATCAGCAACGCACAGGCCACCCTCCGCACGGATCAGCTTGTAGACCTCCTCCAGATAGCCATCTGGCATGAACACCTGACCAGCCACACTTGGAATTGATTCAGCAATGAAGAATGCTAGGGCACGACCTTGTTTTTTCATCAGGTCCAGCTGCTCAGCAACACTTTGCACATAACGTGCAGTAATCTCCTCAGGTGCCCAGTCAGCCGGTGCACGATAGGCGTCCGGAATAGCTGCCTCAAACACATGATCAGGCCGCCCTTTGCCACCGTTGCGCTTGTATTTGTAAGGGCTCAGCGCAATCAGCTCAGGTGTTGTGCCATGATAAGCCCAATCCAGAACAACTGCATCACGACGCCCGGTATGCGCCTCTGCCATGCGAAGCATCAGGCTGTTCGCCTCACTGCCCGTACACACAAACGAAGCAACCGCCAGATCATCCGGCAGTGTCGCTGTCAGGCGTTCAGAGTACTCAACAATGTTGTCGTGCAAATACCGTGTATTGGTGTTGAGCAAACCCGCCTGATGAGACAAGGCCTCAACCACATCTGGATGCGCATGACCCAGATGGCAGACATTGTTAAAGCAGTCCAGATAAGCCCGCCCGCGATGGTCGATAAGGTAAGCCCCCTCGCCACGCACAAACTTGATTGGTTTGCTGTAGGAGATGGAAAGGTTCGGCAACAGATTTTGACGGCGCGATGAAACGATATCGCTGACTGATCGTCCAGTACTGCCCAGTGTTTCTTGCGGGAGCCCGGCAAAATCGATGGCGGACGGGAATAAATCTGCCCACACATCAAGATACTTCTCTTCACCAACACCAAGGATTTCTTCGGCACTCAAAGAAACATCTGCACATAGCTGCAGGTGAAGATGGGGAGCCCAGCCACCATTTTCATCTTCTGCACCCAGATACCCAACTGTCTCACCAGCCTTGATCACATCACCCACGCTCAGTCGGCTCGCAGCCTCATGCGCCATGTGCCCCCAAAGACTCACAAACGGCTGACCGCAATCCGTTTCATGATCCAGAGCAATCATGCAGCCATAGCCAAGTGGATCCGTCTCAATCACCACAGACCGCACTTTGCCATCCATAGGCGCACAGACACGGGTTCCTGACGGCAGGAACAAATCAAACCCCAGATGGTTCCGGCGACGCTCTCCCTCAATGAAACGGCTCTCAAAGAAGTCGGAGGAATAAACACTACGGCTTTCACCCCATGGCCCAATGCCAAGTTCAACGCCATGAACCTCGCAGTACTCTTCCCACCATTCCTGTGCAGCTTCTGGCTGACGGTCACGAGACGTTACGGTCATCTCATTCTCAGGATCAGCATAAGGCACCAGCGCCTTGGACATGAGCTTGGGATGACGCGCAAACAACGGGGCAAATGAGTTCCGGTTTTTTGCACAAAACGCCGCCACCTTCCAAGCACCTGGCACCGCATCAAAGCCACAGGCCTTGCGCAGGTTTGCAGTCGCAAACGATGGCTTCATGCCATAAAGTTTGTAAAGCAGGTTCCAGGCTGGCGCTTCACTGACAGCAAGGTATGGATTGTCGTCAGTCTCCTCTTTCCGCAGAGCAGACAAACTCACGCTTGTCACCAACCGCATCGCAATCAGATCAAAGAGAAGATCAACCTCCCCTTCTTCCAACGGATACTCAGCATGGTAGGCAGCAGCCAGATCAGCAGTGGCGCCAATCGGATCAGGCACCTCCATAATCGTATAGGCCGCCGCAATTGCAACTTCTGCAATAACGGGCGTATGCAGGCTGTCACCAAAATCAATAAGACCACAGACGCGGGAATGATCTTCTGGATCAACCAGCACATTCCAGTCATTGGCATCATTGTGAATGACAGCAGCTCTCAAGCCGGCAAGCTGCGGAGCAACAATCCGGTCAAACCGATCAAGGAAGTACTCAACCACGCGCCGCTGATCAGGATCACCAATGGCACTCAGACGCGCGCGCGCATCGCCAGCCGCACGTAAATCCCATTCAAAGCTGCGCAAAGCACCGGGATGCACAAAACCACGCAGCGCTTTGTCCATCTTGCCAAGCAGCGTCCCCAAACTGGCAACAACACCATCCTCACGCTGAGTTTCAGCCAACGGCACACCCGGAACCCAGGAAACCACACGCATGGCATGCGCAGCGCCATCTGGTCCGACAACACTTTGCGTGGCACCACCGTCCTTTGACAGACGCAGGCGCGGCATAGGCAAATCGAGCGAGGACACGGCAAGGTGCTTCAACATCGCTGTCTGAAAGCCTGTCTCAGTTTCCGGTTCACTGGCATTGACGACCTTGACCGTCCAGCGCGTGCCATCCTCCGCATCAAGGCGATGGTTCTGGTCGCGCTCACTCTCCAATGGAGACAAATCACCTTTCAGGTTCCAATGCTCCAGCAGAAGGGCTGCAATGGTATCGCGGTCAAAATTTGGGGCGGGATGGCTAATATCAGTCATAAATCTCTCCAGTTGCCCGAAATATAACGCACACTGATATTTCAGAACACCGACTTTATGTCAGTTGCACCGCCACTATGTCGCGATTAATAAGTATTTTAACGGCACTCTTCCTGATAGTCCGCGCAGAGGAACTTCAATGCTCGACGCCACCGACCGCGAGATTATCGCGATCCTTTCCAAAGAAGCCCGTATCCCGATCAAAACACTGGCAGCCCGCATAAACCTGTCTCGCAGTGCCACCAGCGAACGCATCACACGGCTGGAGAACAACGGCACAATTCGCGGCTACAGGGCAGACATCGGTGGCCTCGATCCCACGCACATCTCCGCCTTCCTGTTCATCCGCCTATCACGCACGCCAATGCGTGAAATCCTCGACATACTGGCGGCGTTTCCAGAGATTAAACGTGTGAGTTCGGTAAGTGGAGAGCTCGACCTTGTGGTCGAAGTCGTTGCCTCCTCAATGGAGATGCTCAACAACGTCAGAGACGCCATCGCATCCACTGACGGTGTGAAGGATCTGACAACCACAGTCATTTTGCGGGATGAGCTTCAACGCACCTGAAACAGCAAAGGGCGCCGGCTGCAATAAAGCAGGATCTGACGCCCTTAAACCAACGTTCAGGTCAGCGTTCCACCAACCCAAGACCCTATCAATTTTTGCAGATTATCGCGCCTGATCCAGCATACGCTTACACTCCAACAGCTCAAAAAGCGTGGATTGCAACCGGTCAACATTGTCCTTGGAAAGTCCAGCAGACCCTGTTGCCTCTTCCTTTTCAGAGCCCATCAAGCGATCCATGAAGCCAAACGCTCCATGCCCGCCTTTGCCATGCTGATCCGGCTCGTCATCCGGCAACAGACCGGACGGCAATGGCATCTGCGGCTCAGGTTCGCTCTCAAGCGGAAGCACCGCCTGCTCTTCAACAGACCGCTCAGCAACCCAGTCTTCCTGCGGCTCATACATCTCTTCTGGAGACGACATGATAGCCTGTGCAACTGCAGCTTCCGCCGCACTGCGCACTGAACCCTCAGAAACTTGGGATGGATCAGGTGCTACGCCCACAGGCGTATTGGCGCTGGACGAGGTTGGGATAACAACGCCACCACCCTCTTTCCAAACGTCCATAACGACGCGCACGCCTTGCTCTCGCAAAATACGTTGCACGCCTTTAATCGTATAGCCTTCCCCATAGAGCAAATGGCGGATACCGCGCAAAAGCTCAAGGTCGTCAGGTCTGTAGTAGCGCCGTCCACCGCCTCTTTTCAGAGGCCTGATCTGGGTAAATCGTGTTTCCCAGAACCGCAGAACGTGCTGCGGCAGATCCAGTTCACTCGCTACTTCACTAATTGTTCGGAACGCGTCGGCGCTCTTCTCCACGATGCAGACCCTCTAAACCTTACTATTATCGGGGCAGCAAATTAGCTGGCGCCCTCAACCAGAGCATCATTAATGCGCTGCTTAAGAACATTGCTTGGCTTGAATACCATAACCCGGCGTGGAGAGATCGGAACTTCCTCACCTGTTTTTGGGTTACGGCCAATGCGTTCACCTTTCGAGCGAACAACAAAAGAGCCAAAGCTAGACAATTTGACAGACTCGCCGCCTTCCAGGCTGGCAGAAATTTCTGCAAGTACCTGCTCAACGAGTTCGGCAGATTCAGTCCGAGATAGGCCGACTTTCTGGTAAACCGCTTCACATAAATCAGCGCGGGTTACAGTGTGACTACCCATTCCACCCTCCTCCGGTAAAGCCATGATCCGTAAGAATAAAGCTTGCTTTCAACAAGTTACGGTATGGCCAACCGGCGTCAGGGTCAACAGCTCATTTGCTAAGAAATGCAACCCTCTGGGGTTTTTTGCCGCTTTTTACCACTTAAGGAGTACGGAACCCCAGGTAAAGCCGCCGCCCATTGCTTCCAGCATGATCAGATCTCCCTTTTTGACCTTGCCAGCTTTAACAATGCTGTCCAGCGCCAAAGGAATCGATGCAGCTGAAGTGTTGCCGTGCTCGGAAACTGTTTTCACTACCTTTTCAGGAGCGATGCCAAGTTTCTTAGCAGAAGCATCAATGATGCGCTGGTTCGCCTGGTGCGGCACAAACCAGTCCAGATCTTCCGCAGTTGTGCCAGTGGCATCAAAGGCAGCTTCAATCACATCAGTGACCATGCCAACCGCGTGTTTGAACACTTCACGGCCCTGCATGCGCAGATGACCAGCTGTCTGCGTGGTGGAAGGACCACCGTCCACAAAGAGCTTTTCTTTGTGACGTCCATCAGAACGCAAATGACAGGTCAACACACCGCTGGTCTCAGCAGAAGCCTCGCCTTCCTGCGCTTCCATGACAACAGCGCCAGCGCCATCACCAAACAGAACGCAGGTCGTACGGTCCTCCCAATCCAGAATGCGCGAGAATGTTTCAGCGCCAATCACAAGCGCACGCTTAGCCAGACCACCGCGCAGGTATGCGTCGGCAGTGGTAACCGCATAAACAAAACCAGAGCAAACAGCCTGAACGTCGAACGCAAAACCGTGGTTGATACCAAGTTCGGCCTGCACAGCAACAGCCGTTGCCGGGAACGTATTGTCAGGTGTTGAGGTTGCCAGAATGATCAGATCAATGTCCTGCGCATCAACACCGGCATTTTCCAGCGCAGCCTTGGCAGCATTCACTGCAAGGTGAGACGTAAACTCACCTTCTGCCGCTATATGACGGTTCTTGATCCCGGTACGCTGAACGATCCACTCATCAGAAGTGTCAACAATCTCGGTAAGCTGCTGGTTAGTAAGTGCTTTTTCAGGCAGATAGCTGCCACAGCCCAAAAATACAGAGCGAAGTGCCTTCACTTTAAACCCTTCAGTTTTCTTCAGCCTCTGAGAAACGACCACGATGGTAGTTTGCCAGATCCTCGGAGATCTTTTTAATCAATTCATTCTTGGCCATATCATAGGCAAGTTCAATGGCAGCACCAAAACCTTCAGCGTCTGTTCCGCCATGGCTTTTGATAACAATCCCATTAAGCCCAAGAAAGACCCCGCCATTGACTTTACGCGGATCCATTTTCGCCCGAAGCCGCTCGAAAGCACCTCGTGCAAAAAAGTAACCGATTTTCGCCATAAGCGTACGTTTCATAGCAGCCCGTAGGTAGCCAGCAAACTGTTTTGCGGTTCCCTCGGCTGTTTTGAGTGCAATATTGCCGGCAAACCCTTCGGTCACAACAACATCAACGGTGCCTTTACCAATGTCATCACCCTCGACAAAGCCGGAGTAAACAAGGTTTGGAGGAGACAGTTCGCGCAGCATTTTGCCTGCTGTACGCACTTCCTCAACACCCTTCACCTCTTCAACACCAATATTAAGGAGACCAACAGTCGGCTGTTTCACGCCATGAACGGAGCGACACATCGCGCCGCCCAAAATAGCAAAGTCAATCAGCTGCTGCGCGTCCGCGCCAATCGTAGCACCCACATCAAGCACAATGGACTCACCGCGAAGTGTCGGCCACATTGCCGCAATCGCAGGACGCTCGATGCCAGACATGGTACGCAGGCAAAACTTGGACATCGCCATCAGCGCGCCCGTATTACCAGCGGAAACAGCAACATCTGCTTCAGAATTTTTAACCGCAGCGATCGCATTCCACATAGAAGATTTACCGCGGCCCTTGCGCAAAGCCTGACTCGGTTTTTCGTCCATGCCAATCGACACATCGGTATGATGAACAACGGATGCCTGCTTCAGACGAGGGTATTCCTCGAGCATTGGCTCGATGACTTTACTGTCACCGAAAAGTAGGAATTCGATATTCGGGCAGCGTTGCAGCACCTGATCAGCACCAGGCAGCACCACCTCAACACCGTAATCCCCCCCCATAGCATCAAGAGAAATACGTATTTTTTCAGACATTTCCAATTTCTTGCCTTGTCCCAACAAAGTCTGCCCTTGTATCGGCACACCTCGGAATAGTTAAGAGCATTTTCCCTAAGTTCAGTGGAAATGCGCGTCGCGAAGATACTCGATTATAAACGTCTCGCAACACCCACCTCTAAAAAACCTTTGCAGCAATCTAAGATTATTTTTTGCCTTTAAGGGCTTCTAGTGCAGCAAAAGGAGAAGGCTTCTGCTCTTCATCCTGTTTCAGTTCTTCCTCTGGGTCCGGAGCATATTTGTCATCCATTTCAACCCCTTTAGCCCGAGGAAATGGATCCAGTCCCAACGCAAAGTGCTCACAAACAACAGCTCCGAAATCCACCTGTGAGCCTTCGAAATAATCTGGCGGATCGCTCTCATCAATATCCAGATCTACTTCCAAGGTATCATCATCACTTCGACGACGCCCCCGAGAATCTTGATCCGGCAAAAATGTACGGTCGAATTCTTCGTCCACCAAGCACTCAACTCGGTCAAGCGTGACAACGCATTGTTGAATAGCTTTGGCGCGAATGTGACCGCGCACTGCCAGTCCATCACGGCGCCACGGACGCACTTCAAGGTCGGCTTCGAACTCAGGCAGCTCTATCAAATCATAGGCCTTGGCGATCTGCGTCCGCTCATTCTCATTGAGGACAAGCTTTAGCTGTTTGGTTTTCTTACCAAGACGCACCGCATCGAATAAATAGGCCCACGGGTATTCAGTTTCAGCCATCGCTGGCGCTTTCCCTTATAAGTTCGTTCTTTGGAGCCACAAATTTGACGTCGCCCGCAAGAATTTCATGGGTTGGAAGAGCAGCAAGGCCTTCCACCGCTTCATGCATGTAATGAACCAGCGCTCTTATCGCAACAGCTTCACCGCTCTCGCCATAAATGTTTCTTACAAAGGCCTCAAATAGAGCGGAATTGTCCTTGTTTTCCAGAGCCTGCATATAGCTGGCTGTGCGTCCGTAAAACGATTCGACCATAATTCGAACCCGTTTACGCACACCTTCGTCGCCAATACCGATCTCTCGCATGCTCTGGTCCATATCCTGAAAAAAATAATCGAATACAGCCTGTGCAAATTTCCGGGACGCCTTATCTTCGCCTCCTAACCGGTGAAAGACACAAAAAGCGTGCAAAACAATCATCTCGAAGCGACCTTCGCTCGTATCAGGTATACCATAGTGCTGATAAAACACTGGTAGTCGTGCCTGCGCGACGATCCGCTCGTAAGTTGTTCTGACGGATGTGTCTTTACGTCGACGGAAAAAACCGAAGATCATGGCACCTCTCTTGCGCTTGTCGAGTTACTTGTGTGACTGCCACGAGGATGGCATAAGCACAAGTCTGAATCTAAACCGCTTGCTTGCTGCATTTTGCTGCAATTTGCAAGCCAACAGGATGTTTGGAATGATTGCATTCGCACGCCGTACTGTGTTCCTCGCTTTTTTGAGCCTGCCACTTGCCGGCTGCTTCACCCAGACACTGACACATGGCCAGGTTGTTTCACCTGATTCAATTCAAGATGTTCAAGTCGGTTCCAGCCGTGAGCAGGTAGAACTTCTCCTTGGTAGCCCGTCCACCACATCTAATCTGGACGGTGAAGCTTACTATTATATCTCGCAAAAGAGCGAAACAGTGGCATTCTGGTCTCCGTCAATCGTCGACCAACGTGTTGTCGCTGTTTACTTTGATAAAGATGGTTATGTGAAGTCCGTTGCTGACTACGGCATTGAAGACGGAAAAGTCTTTGATTACCTCGGCAGAAAAACACGCACCGGCGGTGCTGATTATGGTCTCCTGACGCAGATCCTGCGTGGAGCTGCAAATCCATCAATCGGTCTCTAAGACCCGCCCATCACGAGTTTAAAAAACGGCGCCTGTTTTTCAGGCGCCGTTTTTTTTGCGTTCAAAGCCAACAGGCCAGGCTGCTCTATCCCATTCATATCGCGAATGCTGCCAAATCCTAAGCTTCACACTTAAAATCACGCTGGTGTTATTGGAGGTTTGCTACATGTGATCCTGTATTGAGGAGTTATACGCATTCTGGCCGTCTTCTTCCGTGGTTTCTTCAAGGCATTAGAGCGCGTTCCTTTTGATTGGAAACAATCAAACGACAAGAATTCGCTCCACCAAGGATGTTAGATCGCGATGCGTGAATGCAAATAAACGCGACGTGCTCTAACGACAAACGCGAAGTAAAATCATGACGCACTCCTCTACTGCCCTCAAAAAAATTACAGATCTGCGCCCCTCAGATCACGCTCTTTTTATCTATCTCACACTTGTCACAGCAACCTACCTGATCTGGGTTGGCCTGCTGAAGCTGACAGGTCCGGAACATCAGCAAATCGAGTTCTGGCTCGGCAACAGCCCCATATTCAGTGGAGTGGTTCAAGCACTCGGCGTGCCTCTCACCGGCGTTCTGATGGCTCTTTTTGAAGTCCCGGCAGGCATTCTGGTTCTGCTTGGCCTAAAAGATCGCCGCCTTGGAATTCTTGGCTGCCTGATGGCCATGCTGATCTTCGCCCTGAACTTCCTTTACCTGTTCACAAACCCTGTGTGGATGGATGCTCTCGGAGGTTTCCCGATTATCGGCTCCGGTCAGAACCTCCTGAAGTACCTCTCCATGTTTGCAATCCCGGCGTACATCCTCGGGCATCACATGCACACAGCTGGCAAGGAGCAGACCGCAGGCTCTCTCAAAAAGCTGGCCGTGTTCGCAAGCTTCGCTGGTATCGCACTGGTCATGGGCTGGATCGGCGCCATGAAGTTTTATGAGTTTGAGGCACAAGGCATTGTCCGCCTGATGCAGTCGAACATCCTCTTCAGCTGGACCTATCAGGTCTGGGATGTTCAGGGCGCCTCCAACTTCATCGGTATCGTTGAGTGGGTCTTCCTGCTGCTGCTGCTCTGCCTGCCATTCAATCGCTTCCTCGGCGGTCTGGGTGTCCTCGGCATCGCTGCTACAGCACTGGGCACCCTCACCTTCATGTTCTCCGTACCGGGCTGGGATGCGGATTCATTCTTCCCTCTCCTCAACCGTACAGGCATTTTCGTGCTGAAAGACCAGTTCCTGCTTGCCGCCGCAATCATCCTTTGGCGCAATTACTAAGCAGCACATAGACAGCAATGATAGGAAAGCCGGTGTTCCATAAGGAGCACCGGTTTTTTCATGCTCACCTGAAGGTATCCAACAGTCGTAAAGACCTGCAGCACTCTTCCCAATAGGCTGGTCAGGATTGCGATTGTATTGGAAACAAAGATGTTTGAGACATATCGCGGGATTGTTTACCCGCAGCAGGAAGATCACATGGGCCATATGAATGTGGCCTGGTACACCTCCAAATTTGATGAAGCGACATGGCACATGCTCGCCCACATTGGCATCACCCCAGCCTATATCCGCGAGAGCAACAAAGGCATGGCTGCACTGGAGATCACATATAAGTATCTGGCGGAGGTCTCCGCAGGCGACCTACTTGTCGTACGCTCTGAAATTAAAGAAATGCGCAACAAGACCATCCTCTTCAGACACACTATGTTTGACTCAATCACGGACACACCCGTTGCCACCATGCAGGCCGTCGGCGTCCATATGGATCGCGATGCTCGAAAATCCTGCCCTTTCCCCGCGCATGCAAGAGAACGCTATGAGGCCCTGCTGCCAGAGCCAGCAGCCTGATCAGGTACCTCAAAATTACTTAGCAGGTTTCAGATAGGAGCCGCCGCAAGAACAACAGACTATAGTAATCCTGTAAGTGAATCTGAGTAGGACATGCAGCACTGCTGCATACCAGATTGATGCGGGCAAATTCTTGAATGAGTGCGGGCGTTTTTCGCAAAAGGATGGGTTCCATCAAAGTGTTGGAGCATGCGGCGTAAACAAGAGTGCGCGCTGCATAATCCTGAGTTTCTCTGTTTGCCTGAGTCAGTCTAGGGGAACCAGCTTTTGCGAGCGTTTAAGGTACCTGCGATAAAAAAACGCATATCGCCAGTTCTACAGTTTCTAGCGGTTGTCGGCATAGCGCTGACATCCAGCACGGAACTTCGCGCGCAAGTGGGCAACTGGCCATTAGCCTGGGCGCAATGGCACAACGAAACACGCGACTGGGGCGGTATCCGCACCAACCTTTCTGACGAGGGTCTTGATCTAGGTGTGCTCTACACCCAGGACGTTGCCGCAAATCCCGTTGGTGGCCTGAACCAGAGCGCAACTTATGGCGCGCGGCTGGAAGGCATGGCCATGCTGGACTTTGAGAAGATCTTCGGCATCAAAGGCAGCAGCCTGCACTACATCATGTATCAAGGTCTGGGACAGGGCCTGTCACAGGAGGTCATTGGCAACGACTTTGGCGTCACCCAGATTTTCTCAAGCGACATCCTCGCCATCGCCAACTTCAGTCTGGAGCAAAACCTGCTCAATGATCAGCTGTACCTCTCCGCCGGTCGCCTCGCTGTAGGCGACATCTTCGCAAGAGACGATACCTTCGCGTACTACCTCAACGGAGCCCTCAACAGCACCCCTGGTCAACTGCTCATCAACCAGCCCACTTTCACCACCTACCCCTTCAACATATGGGGTCTGGCAGGCAACTATACCTTCCCCGGCAATCAATACGTCAGCCTCGGCGTCTATGACGCGTCCGTGGATGACCTGAACAACGCCGAAAACGGCTTCAATTTCCGCTTTGCGCCCAAAGGCAGCGTGTTGATGGTTGGTCAGCTTGGTGTAAATCCAGGGAAAGATGACACAAGTAAGTATCTCCCCGGCCATTATCAAATCGGCGCCTTCTACAACACCAGTAGAGTTGACGTACTAGGCAGCACCACTGAAACCCGTGAGGGCAACTGGGGCGCCTATGCCATCGCACGGCAGATGATCTATCAGGAAAAGGACCTGCAAGGCCTGAGCCTCTGGGGCCTTGTTACAATCGCACCACAACAAGCCATCAACACCCAGCCCTTCGGTGTTAGCGGCGGTTTATTCTATCAAGGCCTGCTCCCCAACAGAGACAATGACGTCACAGCAGGAGCCTTCATCCTTGGCTTTTACAGCGATCACCTACAAGGCCAGTCTTATGAACTCGTCTTCGAGGCCACCCACCGCTACCAGTTCGCAGATTGGTCCTATCTCACTTTGGACTTTCAATACGTGGTCAATCCCGCCGGAAACGACGACATCCCGGACGCCTGGGTCTTTGGCACCGAATTCTCAGTGAAATTCTAACTTCCGCTAAAGCCCCCAACACTAGAACAGCAAAAAGCCCGGTCATCTCCCAGACCGGGCTTTTTAGTTTCAATTCAGATCAGAGCAAACTAGTGCGCCAGCACTGCCAGAAGCAGAAGAGCTACAATGTTTGTGATCTTGATCATTGGGTTCACAGCTGGACCAGCAGTATCCTTGTAAGGATCACCAACAGTATCACCTGTCACAGCCGCTTTATGAGCTTCTGAGCCCTTACCGCCGTAATGACCGTCTTCAATGTACTTCTTGGCGTTATCCCACGCACCGCCACCAGCGGTCATGGAAAGCGCAACAAACAGCCCTGTCACAATAACACCAAGCAGCATAGCGCCCAGGGATGCGAAGGCATTTGCTTTGCCAGCAATCGCTTCAATCAGGAAGTAAATGACGATTGGAGACAGCACAGGTAGCATGCTCGGAATGATCATTTCCTTGATTGCAGCCTTGGTCAGCATATCAACAGCACGGCCATAATCAGGGCGAACTTCACCCTTCATGATGCCTGGCTGTTCTTTAAACTGACGCCGAACTTCTTCAACCACAGCACCCGCTGCACGGCCAACCGCTGTCATGGCCATACCGCCAAACAGGAATGGGAGCAGACCACCAAAGAACAGGCCGACAACCACATATGGGTTAGACAGTGAGAAATCGATAGACGCCTCAGTCATCCCCTTGAAGTAAGGGAACTGCTCAGAGTTTGCCACGAAGAACTTCAGATCTTCCGTGTAAGCCGTAAACAGCACCAGAGCACCAAGACCAGCAGATCCAATCGCGTAGCCTTTGGTCACTGCCTTTGTGGTGTTACCAACAGCATCCAGCGCATCAGTCGTGTCGCGCACTTCCGCAGGCAGGTCTGCCATTTCAGCAATACCACCAGCGTTGTCCGTGACTGGACCAAACGCATCCAGCGCTACAACCATACCAGCCAGCGCCAGCATCGTTGTCACTGCAATCGCAATACCGAACAGACCAGCTAGCTGGAAAGTCACGATAATACCGGCAATGATCACCAGAGCAGGAAGCGCAGTGGATTCCATGGAGACCGCAAGACCCTGAATAACGTTGGTACCGTGACCTGTTTCAGAGGCCCGGGCAATCGCCTGCACAGGACGGAAGTTGGTACCGGTGTAATATTCAGTGATCCAGATGATCAGACCTGTCACCACAAGACCGGAGACACCGCAGAAGAACAGATCCAGCGGAGTAAAGCTAACGCCATTGCTCTGCGTCAACACTGTATCCATACCGCCGAAGACCCAGTAGGTCAGCGGATAAAGGATGATCAGCGAAACAATTGCAGTGGCGATGAAGCCTTTATAGAGCGCGCCCATAATGGAGTTGGACGCACCAAGGCGCACGAAGAACGTACCGATGATGGATGCCACAGAGCAAACACCACAGATCAACATTGGATACAGCATTGCAGACTGCAAATCAGCCGTACCTGCAAAGTAGATCGCTGCAAGAACCATCGTCGCAACAAGCGTCACGGCGTAGGTCTCAAACAAATCAGCGGCCATACCTGCACAATCACCAACGTTGTCGCCAACGTTATCTGCGATTGTTGCCGGGTTACGTGGATCATCCTCAGGAATGCCAGCCTCAACCTTACCAACAAGGTCACCGCCAACATCAGCACCTTTTGTAAAGATGCCGCCGCCAAGACGGGCGAAGATGGAAATCAGAGAAGCGCCAAACCCAAGAGCCACAAGCGCATCAATCACAGTACGTGATGTTGGATCAATGCCCATAGGTCCGGTGAGGATCAGATAGTAAACGGCAACGCCCAAAAGAGCGAGACCGGCAACGAACATCCCGGTGATGGCACCGGAACGGAATGCAATAGAAAGCCCTGCCCCAAGGCTCTGGCTTGCAGCTTGTGCAGTGCGAACGTTTGCCCGTACGGAGACGAGCATTCCAATAAATCCTGCGGCACCGGAAAGAACGGCACCGATAACAAATCCAATAGCTACGGTGATAGACAGCAAGTAAGCGACGATGGCGAAGATAACCACGCCAACAATTGCAACACTGGTGTACTGACGAGTGAGGTATGCTTGCGCACCCTCTTGAATGGCACCAGCGATTTCCTGCATTTTCGCAGACCCGGTGTCAGCAGCCATCACGCTGCGAATTGCCCAGATGCCGTAAACGACAGAGAGCAAACCGCACGCAATGGTAACGATAAGTTCAGTCATATTTCCTCCCCTAAGGGTACCCTGCTACTTATGTGTGTGTTCGTAGCAAAATCCGCACTGCAATTGTGTAATTTAACGAACACAGTGACGGTATATACCTGTCACTATCCGTCAAGTTGCTTTTGCGTGGTAGTGGAAGGAAACACGTATGTTGAAAGGAGAGAAACTACTTGGAATTATTCAAACTTTAACTTCCCGTTTTTCAGTAAACATCAGTGAGACAACAAGAAATAGACATAA
This sequence comes from Pseudovibrio sp. WM33, assembly GCF_001623165.1. Taxonomy (NCBI): domain Bacteria; kingdom Pseudomonadati; phylum Pseudomonadota; class Alphaproteobacteria; order Hyphomicrobiales; family Stappiaceae; genus Pseudovibrio; species Pseudovibrio sp. WM33. The sequence continues at coordinate 54,277 of NZ_LMCK01000021.1, read as the reverse complement.
GATAACGAACGGGAACACCATTAGGTTGACAGTTTCCCAACCAAACACGTTTAACAATTTCCCTGAGGAAAACGAGGCAGTTGCGACTAAACCAAAGACAAAGAAGTCGTTTATGGACTGGACTCTGTTTTGTTCTTCTGGTCGGTAAGTTTGGGTCAGTAACGCAGACGCTCCGACGAAAGAAAAGTTCCAGCCAAGACCAAGTAAAATCAGGGAACTCCAGAAAATCCAACGCTCTAGTCCCGTAAGGCCAACCAGCGCACACACCGCATAAAGCAAAAATCCGGTGCCAATTACAGCCCCATGGCCGAATCGGCCAATCAAACTTCCCGTAATAAAACTAGGTGCGAACATGGCAATCACGTGCCACTGGATGCCAAGAGCCGCATCTGAGTTCGTCAACCCGCAAGCAACCATGGCGAGCGGAGCAGACGTCATGATCAGGTTCATGATCGCGTAACTGATCATTCCACAACCAACAGCCACAAAGAACTTTTGTTGCTTCAGAATCTCTAAAAGCGGACGTCCACGTTCATGCTTTTCCATCTTCGGCGGCAAAGGTATTTCCAAAAACGCCACAAAAAACAAACCGATAAGCATCAAGACCGCTTGTGCAAGGTAGGTTCCGACAAAAAGGAAGGGCTCAAACATGCCCTGTGTCAGAATTACGGTCTGCGGACCAACCACACCGGCAAGAATACCACCGGTCAAAACCCATGAAATTGCTTTGGGCTTGAAGGCAGGGCTGGCCGTATCAGCAGCAGCAAAACGCGCCTGCTGGGTAAAGGCCATCACAAAACCACTGCCGAGTGTAGAAACACAAAGCAGCGTAAAACTACCAAGATAGGCAGCGTAGGCAGCAACCAAGGCAAACAGCACACCAAACAGCAGCGCACCAACAAGCCCGGCACGGCGTCCAAAACTGCGCATGATCATGCCAGCAGGCAACGTACCGATGGCGGTTCCAAGCACAAAAGCAGTAACAGGCAGTGTTGCCAGAGACTTGTCGTCAACCAACAAAACTGAGGCAAGGATAGATGTAGTTGCAAAAATGATAGGGGGAACACCACCAGCAAACGACTGGGCAAGCGCCAAAAGCAGCGCATTGCGCTTTGCCAATCCGTCATCAATCAACGGAGCCGCCAGAGTATTTGCCATAATGTAAACTTTCAAAGAAATCAGGAAGGAACCGACAGCCTAATCAATTCCACGTAATGAGCAACCACAGAGCTCACCTGATCACCTGCAACTTTGAGAGATATACGCACAACTCGATGAGAATACGTCATGCAAGACCGTTATTGTCGATTATCGGTCTGCGATGGTGTCAGAAATGCTTGAACCCGTCAGCACCCAGAAGGCAATAAGCTTCACCATTCAAACTGAGGGAAATCGCAGGCCCTGTAGCCTCTGGCTCGTGCAGTTCTCCGATCCGGGAACAAGACAAACCAGCCGTTTGAAGAGCTTTCTCAAAAGCCCCGGCGTTCTCAGGCATCACAGCAGCAAGGATCTCATAGTCGTCCCCGCCCGCAATCGCTGTCTCACGGAACGCAGCATCCTTCGCAATCATTGCAGAAGCAGCGTCAGACAGCGGAACACTTTCCAGCTGCACAGAAGCATGCACCTGCGATGTCCGGCACATATGTCCCAGATCAGCAACCAACCCGTCAGACACATCCATCGCCGCAACAGCATAATCACGAAGCGCTTGAGCAGCACCAACACGAGGCTGCGGCAGCAAATAACGGTTTAGAAGGAAATCACGCTGCTCAGCAGAAAGCTCAAGCTTATCTGCGAGTGCTTCATCCAACCGCAACTTCAGGCCAAGTGCGGCATCACCAATGGTGCCAGTCACATAGAGCAGTGCACCAGCAACAGCCTCATTGCGCCGAACCACCTGCCCCGTTGGAACCTGACCAAACGCGGTGATGGAAAGCAGCGGGCCTTGCGGGCAGGAAATCGTATCACCGCCAAGAAGATCAATCTGGAACTGATCCTGAACCAGCTTCAAACCGCGGCAAAACTCAGCAACCCACTCTTCACTGATGTCTTTAGATAGCCCAAGGCCCAGCAGATAGCCCTTAGGTTCTGCGCCTTTGGCAGCCAGATCCGAAAGGTTCACACCAAGCGCTTTTTGCGCGATTTCAAAGGGAGGGTCATTTTCAAAAAAATGAACCCCTGCCATCAGCATGTCCTTGGTTACTACCAATTCACATCCGGTGTCAGGGGCAAATACAGCAGCATCATCTTGCAGATGCACAGCACCCGTGCTGGTGGCGAGCGGCGCAAAATAGCGCTCAATAAGCGAGAACTCTCCCGGTCTGGAACTGGCAGCTCTCTCGCTCATTTTTTAGTCTTCGAATTCAGACTGACGCAGCTCGCGAGCCAGACGGTTCATAATACCGTTGACCAGACGTGCCTCATCTCCATCATAGAAGGACTTCGTCACATCAATGTATTCATTGATGATAACGCGGGCCGGAACGTCTTTTTTACGCAAAAACTCAGCACAGCCAACACGAAGGATCGCACGCAAAGTGGTGTCGATACGCTTCAGTGGCCAATCTTCAGAAAGCGCTGTGTGAATGCGAGGATCAATACGCAGCTGATCCTCAAACACCGCCTGCACTAGATCACGGAACCATGCCGGATCCGCATCACGGTACTGGTCGCCATCCACTTCCTGACCAAGCCGGTAAGCTTCATACTCATTCAGCACATCATTCAAACGCGCACCAGTGATTTCCATCTGATACACAGCCTGAACAGCAGCTAGTCGAGCAACCCCGCGCTTATTCGCGGGTTTCACTTCGGCGTTTTTCTTGTTGTTTTCCGTTGTCATCCTAAACCTTACACACCGAACCGGTCGCGCACGTCAATCATAGCAAGACAAGCTTCAGCAGCACCGCCGCCCTTGTTCTTTTTAGAAACGCTTGCGCGCGCCCATGCCTGATCATCATTCTCAACTGTCTGGATGCCGTTGCCAACTGCAACGTTTGCATCCACAGAAAGATCCATGATCGCACGAGCCGACTCGTTAGAAACGATGTCGTAATGGGTTGTTTCACCGCGAATTACAACACCGAGCAATACAAAACCGTCATAATCTGCGTCGCCATTTTCCATTGCGGTTAACGCCATGGAAAGCGCAGCAGGAATTTCGAGCACACCTGGCACAGCCAGTCGAGAGATTTTCGCTCCTTCACGGTCCAGTACATCTGAAGCACCTTCATAAAGGGCATCAGCCAGATCTTCGTAAAACCGTGCTTCAATAACAAGAATGTGCGGAACGGCGCTCATTTAATTTCTCCTAATGCCAACCTCATCTTTTCGCTGAGAAATCAGCAAAGATGGGTTAAGGCCACGGGTACGGACAGTACCCACGTATGTGCGCTCAGGAACCACGCCCCAAGCGAAATGTCCAGTTATTTCCTGCGGAAGATTTTGGCTATAAGGCTATTTTGTAATTTCTGCAAGGCTTGGAAACTCAGCAAGACGCGCAACGTACCGTGCCATCATGTCAACTTCCAAGTTTACCTCATCCCCCTGCGCTCTGTCCGACCATGTGGTCACCTCCAGAGTGTGTGGAATAAGGAAGACAGAAAACGTATTTCCTTCAGCCTCGTTCACCGTCAAAGAGGTGCCATCCAGCCCCACGGATCCCTTCTTCGGGATGAACCGCGCGAACTCTGGCGCACACTCAAATTTCAGATAAACGCTCTCAGGGTGTTCGGTCCGCTCAACAATGGTCGCCTTGCCATCCACATGCCCCAGAACCAGGTGACCACCCAGCTCAGCGCCCATGGAAAGGGAACGCTCCAGATTGACCCGCTTGCCCACGCTCCACTCAGCAACAGTTGTCAGCGCCAGCGTTTCGGCAGCCGATTCAACCGTAAACCAGTTCTGCTCGGCATCACGACCTTTCGCAACAACAGTGTGGCAAACGCCGGAACAGGCAATAGATGCACCAATATCGATCCCGTCAGGATCGTAAACAGTACCAATTTTCGTCCGCTGACCTGCAGCAATCTGCTCCAGCTCAAGGATTGTTCCAACGTCACTAACGATGCCCGTAAACACCTAGAACCTCTCTTTTGGCGTATACCGCCACAACAGATCTTCGCCCACAGGACGCAGCATCTGCTTGTTATAACCGTCTCGCAAACTCTCCAGCCCTTCAAAGCCGAAAGGCTGAATACCATCAGACCCAATCAGGTTGGCTCCCTGGAAAATCAAAAGCTCATCCACCAGATCTTGCTGAAGCAGACCGTGCGCAAGTTCCGCACCGCCCTCAACCATAATCTGGGAGAGACCATGCATGTAAAGCGCATCCAGTGCCTTATCAAGACATACCTTGCCATTTCTGAGGCAGTCATTGACGATAACTGTCACGCCTTCCCGCTCAAGCGCACTGACGCGATGATCCGGCGCATGTTCACCAATCACCACCCACAGGGAATTGATCTCTGCGTTTTGCACCAGTTTGGAGGAAAGCGGAATCCGGGCCTGACTATCAAACACCACCGGCTGCGGTGAGCGATGCGCCATACCCGGCAGGCGCACAGAGAGCTCAGGATCGTCTTCTAAAACCGTGCCGATGCCCACAACAATGGCATCCATCTGCGCCCGCATCGCATGCACCAGCTGCCGCGACAACGGACTGGAGATCGCCACCTGTCCGGCTCCGCGCTTGCCGATATAACCATCTTTCGACACAGCCATCTTGAGCTGAACAAAAGGACGCTCATTAAGGATACGGGAGATATGACCGCGAACGGCCTGTCGGCAGTCCTTCTCTAAAATACCGATTAGAACGTCAACACCGCCCTCTTCAAGGATCTTTTTGCCGCGCCCGGCAACGGCAGGGTTGGGATCAGCAGTGCCATAAACAACACGCTTTACGCCAGCAGCCACAAGCGCCCGCGCACACGGACCGGTGCGGCCATAATGAGCACATGGTTCAAGCGTCACATAGGCTGTTGCCCCCTGTGCGTGCTCACCGGCATCTTTGATGGCCAGCACTTCGGCGTGAGAGCCACCGGGAGGCAGAGTTGCACCCTGCCCCACAATCACAGGACCATCACCAAAATCTTTTGTCAGGATTGCTCCAACCGGAGGGTTGGGCCAGGTCCGGCCCTTTGCACGAATGCCATAGCTGAGCGCGGCCGCCATAAAGCGTTCGTGCTCAACTCGTTCATTTGCATCTAATGCTTTGTGACCAGACAAAGCCATCCCCCTGCCAGCACTACAACGTATTCCCTAAAAGAAAAGCCCGATCCTCGGAGAAATTACGCAACACAACACTGCAAAAAGCCAGAGATTACGTCCGTGGCGGCATCATCAGCGGATCAACATCCGCATCGGACAGCTCATCCAGCAGAGCCTCGAAGTCTTTGGCCTCGCGGAAATTCTTATAAACAGAAGCGAACCGCACATAAGCCACATCGTCAAGGGTTTTCAGCCCTTCCATGACCAAATGACCAATATCTTCCGCCACAACGTCACTTTCACCGGAGCTTTCCAACTGCCGGACAAGCCCGCTCACCATACGCTCTATACGCTCCGGCTCAACAGGACGCTTGCGGGTTGCGATCAGAACAGAGCGCATCAGCTTTTCGCGATCAAAAGGTACTCGGCGCCCGTTACGCTTGATAACGGTCAGCTCGCGCAGCTGAACACGCTCAAAGGTGGTAAAACGACCACCACAAGTCTGGCAGACCCTGCGCCGACGGATAGCTGTATTATCCTCGGTCGGGCGCGAATCCTTCACCTGGGTGTCATCACCCCCGCAATATGGACAACGCATCTCGCCTGCCTCCTTACTTAAACACTAAAGAACCGCCGAAGGGTGTCCGGCGGTTCTTCTCGTTTAAATTAGTTTTTGTAGATTGGGAACCGGGCAGTAAGGGCCAGTACCTTCTCTTTGACCCGTGCTTCCACAGCTTCGTTGTCGTCAACGGAATTTGCTTTGCGCAGACCTTCCAGAACCTCGGTAATCAGCTTACCGATTTCACGGAATTCTTCCTTACCAAACCCGCGGGAAGTCCCAGCAGGTGTACCAAGGCGAATACCGGAGGTGATGGTCGGTTTCTGAGGATCAAGCGGGACACCGTTCTTGTTACAGGTGATGTTCGCACGGCCTAGAGAAATCTCTGCGTTTTTGCCGGTCAGTTCCATTGGACGCAGGTCAACCAGCATAAGGTGTGTGTCGGTACCGCCAGAAACGATATCCAGACCACCTTCAACCAGTGTCGCAGCCAGAACCTGTGCGTTTTCGACAACGTCTTTCGCGTAGGTCTTGAACTCAGGACGCAGCGCTTCACCGAAGGCAACAGCCTTACCAGCGATCACATGCATCAAAGGACCACCCTGCAGACCTGGGAAGATCGCGGAGTTGATCTTTTTCGCAATGTCAGCGTCGTTGGTCACAACCAGACCACCACGAGGACCGCGCAGGGTCTTATGGGTGGTGGATGTTGCAACATGCGCATGCGGGAACGGGCTTGGATGCTGACCACCAGCAACAAGACCTGCAAAGTGCGCCATGTCGACCCAAAGGTAAGCGCCTACTTCGTCAGCGATTGCGCGGAACGCAGCAAAATCGATCTCACGGGAGTAAGCAGAGCCGCCAGCAATGATGATCTTTGGCTGGTGTTCTTTAGCAAGCTCACGCACCTCATCCATGTTGATGTGGCCAGTTTCAGTGTTCAGACCGTACTGAACAGCGTTGAACCACTTGCCGGACAAGTTCGGGCGAGCGCCGTGTGTCAGGTGACCACCTGCATCAAGGCTCATGCCGAGCAGAGTGTCGCCTGGTTTCGCCAATGCAAGCAAAACAGACTGGTTGGCCTGAGAGCCGGAATTCGCCTGTACGTTTGCAAAATCACAGCCGAACAGCTCTTTTACGCGGTCGATTGCAAGACGCTCAACGATATCGACGTATTCACAACCACCGTAGTAACGGCGACCAGGATAACCCTCGGCGTATTTGTTGGTCAGGACGGAACCCTGCGCCTCAAGCACAGCGCGAGATACAATATTTTCCGAAGCGATAAGCTCAATCTCGTTCTGCTGACGAGTAAGTTCTTTATTGATTGCCTCGAGAAGCTCTGGGTCACCAGAAGCCAGGCTACCTGTAAAAAACTCTGGGTAGAGCGGCGTCGTAATTGGATTATCCGATACGGACATAGGTGGACCTCATGACAAGGTTGGAGCAACAAACTGACGAAACGTCCCAATATCGTTTCGCATTCCCATCCCGACAAGTTGTAGCTTCGGGTCCTAGCCCATTAACATATAGGGGGTAACGAACCAAGCGTTGTTCATAGGAATTGCGCAATACTATTGCTGCCATCACCCAAAATTTATGAATTACGCATCTTGAGGTTGTAATTTGCGTTCCAGCTTACGAAGTGCCAGCTGCTTCAGATGCGACTCGCTCGCATTACGAGGCCCCACAACAAACACCTCAACACCGCTCTGAGCACAAATCGCTGTCATGCGAACTGCATTTCCAACCACACGTGTCTCAAAATAGACCTGCCCCAACTTAGACATGTGGCCCCTCGCCTTGTTTCTCTCAGATTCGTAAGTTGCCTGCCGTTTTAGCAGGTAAAACAGCGCAGCACAGGCTTGCCAGCAATCACATCCCCAAAAGAAAAGGGCCGCTCTGCATCTGGCAGAGACGGCCCTTCAAACTTGAAACTCTTGCAAAACCTTACTGAGCAGAGGCCTGCGCCATCGGATCAGCACTCGCAGCGTAAAGCCCATCCTTGTCGTAGATGTCATCCCGGAAGTGAACCATACCATCGCTCAGCGCCCACGCAGTCACGTAGGACATGTGGAGTGGAATACGGCTCTTCATCTTCACATCCGTACGCTCACCTGAATTGATGGCTGCATCCACGCGGCTGCGGGTCCAGTCTGGTGTTGTCGACCCAAGCAACCATGTCACCAGCTCACGCACGTTCTGCACACGCACACAGCCGGAGGAATGGAAGCGATAGCCCTCACCGAACAAAGACTGCTCTGGCGTATCGTGCAGATACACTTGATGGGTGTTGTTGAAGTTGATCCGGATGCTGCCCATGGAGTTACCCTCACCCGGGTCCTGCGTAAAGCGATACTGGGTCGCTTCATCCGTATTCCAGTCAATCTCCTGCCACTGCTTTTCTTTGCCATACCAGTCATAGATATGGATGTTGTTCTTCGCCAGATACTGCGGATCCTTCTGCATCTTCGGAATCAGGTCTTTCCGGATAATGCTGACAGGAACAGTCCAGTACGGATTGAAGTTCACTTCATAAATCGCAGAGCTGAGGATCGGAGACTGGCGATCTTGTTTGCCAACAACAGCGGTGTGGCGGGAGCGAACACGGCCATTCTCAACAACTTCAATACGAGCTGCCGGAATATTCACGTTCACATAGGTATCTGTCACATTTTCAGCCAAAGCAGAAACGCGCTCCAGATTGGTCCGCAACTGCTGCAAACGCACCTCAACAGGGACATTCATCGCAATCACGGTTGCCCGCCCTACAACACCATCCGGTGTCAGGCCATGGCGCAACTGAAAGCGGCGAACAGCTGAATCAACGTAACTATCAAAAACCTCAGAGACACCCGCATGCTGCGCCATGTCGCCTGAAACAATCAGGCGCTGTCGCAAAGCTGCAATTGCTGGTGCGCGCATACCAATGCGCAAAACTTTCTTGGTGGAGACCTCAGGCCAACCTCCATTGAGAGCGATACGCTCATAATCGAGAATCGCATCAATCATGTACTGGCTGGTCTGCTTGGAGATAATCGGAGCCACAAAATCAATCTGCTCCAGAGAAGAAACGCCCTCATCAAAGGTGTCTTCCCATTCCGTGCCCTGACCAACGATAGGCTGTGTAGGAGCAACCGGCGCCGGCTGACTGACAGCTTGCTGAATGCTGCCATTATAGGAAAGCAGGTCTGGAACCTTCACCTGCGCCTGTGCAGACATCATACCTGCAGAAAGGCCCGTACTCACAACGAGAGCCAGAGCAAACTTGCTGCGGTTTAAAAGAGGTGCCAACACGAATAGTTTCTCCTAGCAATCAGTCATTTTGTAAGATTCCATGTAACTTGGTAAACAGAGACTTAACATGGCAAATCTACATGGCATTATCTTAGCAAACTCGCAAGACTTCAGCCAAAAATCGGGGAGGAACATCTGTTGGTGAATTAAAGAAAGTGATCGATCCCCTGAACAAATCAGAGTTGACAGCTTCTAAATTTACAATGCCAACAGCACTTTTTCAGCCCGAAAAGTGAGAGCGTGTATTCCCCACTCAATGTGACCGTTTAATGGCTAATTACTCCAAGTGGGAAAAAGGTGGTTATGCAGCGAGCGTTGGTTTGCACCTAGTGCAAGAAAGCAACAATCAGCCCAACTTACTCACAGACGCCTTATCTGGAGCTGGCCCGCCACCCGCAGCAATCCCATACAAGCTTTGCCGCAAACCGGCCCTCATAACACGCAAAAACACCGCCCCCGGTGCATGGAAGCGGTGTTTTTTGAAAGCCCTGATATCGCCGAAAATTAAAGCCGATAGAGGATTTGATCTGTCCAGAAGCGTTCCAGACGACGCAGGGACCGGTTCAGCTCTTCAAAGTTCTCGGTTGAGAGCTCACCAACCTGCTCAACAGAAAGAATATGACGACTGTAAAGGTCATCAACAATCTGAGCAATCTCGCGCCCTTTTTCCGTCAGGCTCACCCGCACAGAGCGGCGATCCATCTGGGAACGTTCGTGATTGATGTATCCGGTTTCAACGAGTTTCTTCAGATTATAAGAAACGTTGGAACCAAGATAATAACCGCGAGTACGAAGCTCGCCTGCAGTCAGCTCGGCGTCGCCAATGTTGAAAAGAAGCAGCGCCTGAACGCTGTTCACATCGGAACGACCCATCCGGTCAAACTCATCTTTAATGACGTCAAGAAGACGACGATGCAGACGCTCGATGAGCGTCAGTGCCTCGAGGTATGCAGGCTTCAGCCCTACCGTTTCTTCTTCTTGCGCCAAGACCTCAACGGCCCTGTTTGTATTGATCATCTGGTTGCGCCTCATGTCCATATTTTTCGTGCGTTCGTATTTTTATCAGCACTTGAAGCAAATTTACGCGACCGCTTCTAAGAACCGCTTAAGAGACACGATGAATTATTTCTTAATCACTAGCAAGCGTGTAGACCTTTCCGTTAACCCTCTGTTTACCCTGACTTCCGAAGCAAGTGGATGATGCCGGAGAAGTCGACGTTTTCCCCGCCATTGTTACAGTATTCCTCATAGAGCCGAGCCGCCTTTTCACCCATTGGTGTGTTAGCTCCGCTCGAATCTGCTGCCTCTTCCGCCAGTAGCAAGTCTTTCAGCATCATTGGCGCTGCAAAGCCGGGCTTATATTCATTGTTGGCTGGCGACGTCGGAACCGGTCCGGGAATCGGGCAGTAGGAGGTCAAAGACCAACACTGACCGGAGGACTTGGAGGAGATGTCGTAAAGCTTCTGTGGATCCAGACCCAACTTTTCAGCCAAAACAAACGCCTCGCAGGTACCAATCATCGAAATACCAAGCAACATGTTGTTACAGATCTTTGCTGCCTGCCCAGCGCCAGCATCACCGGCATGAACAATCGAGGCTCCCATAATATCCAGGAGCGGCTTAGCCCGTTCAAATGCAGAATCAGGCCCACCAACCATAAAGGTCAATGTGCCGTTCGCAGCACCCACAATACCACCGGAAACCGGAGCATCGACCATGCTCATGTCAGCTTCGCTTGCTGCTTTTGCAACATCACGGCTGCTGTCCACATCAATAGTCGAGCTATCGATAAACAGCGTGCCCTTTGGTGCATGCACAAGAATTCCATCTTCGCCCGTATACACGGCACGAACATGCTTCCCTGCTGGCAGCATGGTAACAACAGCCTGAACGTCGCGAACCGCTTCAACTGCTGACGAAGCAACTTGCCCGCCCGCAGCCTGAAACGCAGTACGCGCCTCTTCAGAAAGATCTACACCGACGACTTCATGTCCGGCTTTGACAAGATTTGCAGCCATAGGGCCGCCCATATTGCCAAGACCAATAAAAGCAACGCGAAGAACAGTTTCTCCCATTGCATCCTCCCGAAAATCGCCGTCCGTCAGGATTTTGAACATTTAGAACTTGCCCCAAGCTGATCACCTAGGGTTCGCTCAGATCAATTTGACGTGAACGGCAGTTTGCAAAACAGTAAATTTCAATGAGTTACAGACCAAACTGAACTTTGGTCGATCAGGCCCGTTCCTCTCGCTCTGCAAGGTAAAGCAGAACGAGGTAAAGGGCGATTGCACTGATGTAGAATACGACCTCAGTCGGACTACGACCAAAGACCATGGGAAACACGGAATACATCACCACCTGAGCCAGAGAACGGAACAACCACATCACGGTGCCCCAGCTGGCAAGCAGCCACAGACCGATGGCTGTGACCAGGTCCAGAATCGCAAAAAAGATGATGGTAGACTGCACCTGAACACCGACGTCCTCAAACGGAGCGCCATCAATCAGGCGCACACCGAGTATAGCACCCCAATAGCTCAGGCCTGCAAAAAGCATGAAAACGGCAAGCAGCCTGACATACGCATGCAGCAAAAACTGAAAGGAGGGAACCCTCTTCATCAGTTCTACAAAAACGCCAGGCATACCTAAAGCTCCACCTTACACATCTGCCCCAATCACAGGCAGCAAGCCCCTTGCCCCGTTAAAATACGAGGTCACCCCCCTTCGGTGACATAAAATGGGCCTCAACATCAACTGTTTTTATTTCATCAAGGCTTGAATGCTGCCATTTAGGTTCATGATCCTTATCGATAATCACAGCTCGTACACCCTCATAGAAATCCTTACCCAGCAAAATCTGCGAAACGATCCGATGCTCCATGACCATACAATCAGCCATGGAAAGCCCGGCACCGCGTCGCACTTGCTGAAAAGCAACTTCCATGCTGAGCGGAGATCGCTTGGCAATTGTATCCAGAGCAGCAACCGCAAAATCATTGTGCTCAGAGCCTTGTAGCTTGCGCAAACGGTCCACAACTTCCAGCGTGCTCTCAACACCAAAACATTCATCCACCACATCCGCTTTGGTATGCAGCGGCGCAGGACCCGGATCATAGGCAAAGCGCGCCAGCACAGGCTCCACGTCCAGCGCCTCGCACAGCGCCTCTTCCAGAGCGGCCATATCCTCAGACTTCACCGCATGGGTCAGGATACCAGTCCAGTAGCAATCTGCTTGCCTCAAACGCTCACCGGTCATCGCACAGTACATACCCGTGTTCTGAGGCATTTTCGGCAGGAAGTGGCTGCCCCCCACATCCGGAAAAAAGCCAATCGCAGTCTCAGGCATGGCAAACATCGTCTTCTCACTGCCCACACGGTATGCGCCATGAACCGAGATGCCGACACCGCCTCCCATCACAATACCATCAAGCAGTGCAATCAAAGGCTTAGCGTAGCTTTCCATATACGTGTTGAGGCGGTACTCATCCGCAAAGAACGGCAGGCTCACATCAATTTTCTCAGGGCCGTTTTCAGCAACCTGACGAATATCCCCACCCGCGCAGAAGGCCTTTTCACTGTTGCTCTTGATGAGAACATGGTGAACCGCATCATCAATCAGCCAGCGTTCCAGCTGCCGGTGCATCGCAACGCACATCTCATGTGTCAGCGCGTTCAGCGCCTTGGGGCGATTGAGAATGATAAGACCGGCATGGCCCTTCTCTTCAAAAAGAACATCAGTAGTTTCGGACAAGACTTCCCCCGCATATTCCTGTTGCACAGCGTACCTATTCATTTTGCTAAAATTATCTGGCGTATTTCCGAAAACAGGACACTGGTTTCCGGTTAAAGATACGCAACACAAAAGCTAAAGCAGCTCACTCAGTCCATCCTAAGAAGAACCGCTTCGGCAACTCAAGCTTTCATCAGTTCACGCGCTACGATGACGCGCATGATCTCGTTGGTCCCTTCCAGAATCTGGTGCACCCGCAAGTCGCGCAAATGACGCTCCAGCGGATAATCCTTCAGATACCCGTAACCACCATGGATCTGCAGCGCTTCATTGACCACCTTGAAGCCCGTATCCGTCGCAAGGCGTTTGGCCATCGCCGCCATTTTGGTCGCCTGAGGATCTTTCCGGTCCAACAGAGACGCCGCCTTGTGCAGCAACAAACGCGCTGCTTCCAGCTCCGTCGCCATATCCGCAATCTTGAACTGCAGCGCCTGAAACTGAGCCAGCGACCGCCCGAACTGCTTGCGCTCATCCATGTATTGCAACGCCCGCTCCAGACAGAACTGCGCCCCACCAAGCGAACAGGCGCCAATGTTCAGGCGCCCACCATCAAGCCCGGCCATGGCAATAGAAAAGCCCTGCCCCTCTGCGCCAACCAAATTCTCAACTGGAACACGGCAGTCTTCAAAGATCACCTGCGCTGTTGGCTGGCTGCACCATCCAAGCTTATGCTCGTTGGCCCCAAAGGACAGACCCGGCGCATCCTTCTCAACCACGATACAGGATATCCCCTTCGGCCCATCCTCACCCGTGCGAACCATACACACGTAAACATCAGAGACACCGCCGCCAGAGATGAAGGATTTTGAGCCGTTGATCACATAATGATCACCATCCCGCACCGCCTTCGTGCGCAGCGACGCCGCATCCGATCCAGCCCCCGGCTCGGTCAGACAATAACTCGCCACCTTCTCCATACTGCAAAGACCGGGGAGAAATCTCTGCCGGACCTCATCAGACCCAAACCGGTCCACCATACCAGCGGCCATATTATGGATAGACAAAAACGCCGAGGTAGAAACACATCCCTTGGAGAGCTCTTCAAAGATCAACGCCCCATCAAGACGTCCCAGCTGTGAGCCGCCCACATCTTCACGCACATACAGCCCGCCCAGACCCAGCGCCGCTGCCTTGCGAAGCACATCCAGCGGGAAATGAGATTTCGCATCCCACTCTGCTGCAAAAGGCGCCATCTCCTCCTGCGCAAATCCGGCTGCCATATCCACAAAGGCGCGTTGATCTTCGTTCAGTTCAAATTCCATGGAATCCGTCCTCCCGGCAAGCAGCCTCCCACAACCACCAGCCACAATATTAATGTAATTGCGTCAATCGGTAGACCCACACCAAAACTGCGTCAATTCTCGGAAAGACCAAGATAAGACCAATTGCTCAGTCAAAACAGCGGCCCGTACACAGCAACGTTCCAAAAACGCAAAGCTTTCAAACCAACGCAACAAATCGCGCAAAGCTATAATCTACGAGTGATTCCCCGCTTGCTCCCCTCATGCCTCCAATCAGCTGAGAGGATAAGTCTGTCGTCCACCGTTTAATTGCTCTGAAAGCGAAAACCTTCCCGCGATTCTAAAGAACCTCTGGAACACAAAAAGAATTTGAGTTTCATCAAGCAAACTCCCCGTGCTATCTGACATCAAATGCCCTAGTAGTTTTGAGTAAACCGACGCTCTCAGAGCTAAAGACGCCACACAACAAGTCATTCAGGTGAGTTACCATGCCGTTTGCCAATGAATCGCATTCTTCCGTAGACATGAACCAGATTTTGAACGGCCGCCGAATGCGTCGCAATCGTCACAGCGATTGGTCCCGTCGTTTGATCCGCGAAAACACAATCACCACGGACGACCTGATCTGGCCAATCTTCCTGATTGATGGCGAGAAGAAAACCGAACCAGTCACCTCCATGCCAGGCGTTGAGCGCTATTCTGTCGATATGGCAGTGCGCGCCGCTGAGCAGGCTGCAGAACTTGGCATTCCGGTTATGGCACTGTTTCCAAACACTGACCCTGATTTGCGCGATGAAATGGGCACCGAAGCGCTGAACGACAGCAACCTGACCTGCCGCGCTCTTCAGGCGATCAAAGCAGAAGGTTTCCCTGTTGGCCTGATGACAGACGTTGCGCTGGACCCTTACACCTCTCACGGCCACGATGGCCTGATGGCAGGCGACAAGATCATCAATGATGAGACCGTAGATCAGCTGTGCCGTCAGGCTCTTATTCAGGCCGAAGCAGGCTCTGATATCATTGCACCTTCTGACATGATGGATGGCCGTATCGGTGCAATCCGCTATGCGCTGGACAATAATAACTTCGAAAACCTGCAGATCATGGCCTACTCCGCAAAGTATGCCTCTGCCTTCTATGGCCCGTTCCGCGACGCTGTTGGCTCCAACTCTAACCTGAAGGGCGACAAACGCACCTATCAGATGGATCCGGCCAACACGGACGAAGCGCTGAAAGAAGCTGAGCTGGATCTGGATGAAGGTGCAGACATGATCATGGTGAAGCCGGGAATGCCTTACCTTGATATTCTCCGCCGCATCAAAGACGCCTTCCTTGCACCAACCTACGCCTATCAGGTCTCTGGCGAATACGCCATGATCTGTGCAGCAGCGCAAAACGGCTGGATGGACAAAGACAAAGCCATGCTGGAAAGCCTGATGGCGTTTAAACGCGCTGGCGCAGATGGTGTCTTAACCTACTTTGCACCTGAACTTGCGAAAAAGCTAAACGGCAAATAAAGCCCGTAAAACAAGACACCTGCGAGAACAAAACATGCCAAAGGTGGCCTCACCTCTTCTCACCCTTTCAAAGATTGAAGAGGCTGCAAACAACATCAAGGGCGCGGTGATATCAACACCGCTCCTGCCAGCAGCACAACTGGATGCCATCACTGGCGCCACTGTTTTCGTCAAATACGAGAACATGCAGGCCACCAATGCCTTCAAAGAGCGCGGCGCCCTGAACAAGCTGCTTCACCTGACAGATGAAGAGAAAAGCCGCGGCGTGATCGCCATGTCCGCCGGCAATCACGCGCAAGCTGTGGCTCTTCACGCACAACGTCTTGGCATCCCGGCACTCATCGTCATGCCCAACGGCACGCCTTACGTAAAGGTGGAAGCAACCAAAGCCTTTGGCGCCAAAGTCGTTCTTGCCGGTGAAACCGTAGACGATGCCAAGAATGAAGCTGACCGCCTTTCAGAAAAACACGGCTACATCTGGGTTCATCCGTTTGATGATCTGGAAGTCATCGCAGGACAAGGCACAATCGCCCTTGAAATGCTGAAGGCCCAGCCAGATCTGGACACGCTGATCGTACCAATCGGCGGTGGCGGTATGATCTCCGGCATCGCAGTCGCAGCCAAAGCGATCAAGCCGGATATCGAGATCATCGGTGTTGAAAGCGAGCTCTACCCGTCCATGTATGCTGCCCTGCGCAACCAGCCAATGGAATGCGGTGGCAACTCTCTGGCAGAGGGTATCGCGGTCAAAGTGCCCGGCACTTATACCCAGCAGCTGGTCAAGCAATATGTCGACGATATTCTGCTCGTCAGCGAAAGCCAGATCGAGGAAGCCATCAACATCTTCCTTACCCGCCTGAAAACGGTGGCTGAAGGAGCTGGCGCTGCTGGCCTTGCAGCCATTTGCGCCCACCCGGAGCGATTTAAAGGCAAAAAGGTTGGACTTGTCCTCTGCGGAGGCAACATCAATCCCCGCCTGCTGGCATCTATCGCATTGCGCCAGCTGGTACGCCTCGGCAACATCATACACATCCGCTGCAACATCCCGGACCGTCCGGGCATCCTTGGCGAAATCTCGACAACGATCGGTCAGCTGGGCGGCAACATTTTAGAAGTCTCTCACCATCGCCTCTTCCTTGACGTCTCCGTAAAAGGCGCAACACTGGACGTGGCTATTGAGACCCGTGACAATCAGCACGCAAAAGAAATCGTTGCTGCGCTGGAAGAAGGAGATATCCACGTCTCCCACCTGTCTTCTGGCGAGATGCGATTCTAGGGTTATCCCCACTCGCAAACTGCAATTGAGATCAGCATCTGCGCCGAACACCGCGTTCGCGCAGATGCTCGCATTATGAGCGGCGCAAAACTATCCTCTCATTGCCAGATTCTACAAAAATAGTTTGCTACCCCCGCTTGAAACTTGAAAATAGCACACCCAATTCTACTGAGAGACGCTGGGGAATGCCCCCGGCACAGTTGAACCTGACAGAGGCAAAAATGAGCCAAGAAGTGAGCGCGCACCCGAACATCTATTATGATCCCTATCTTAATCCTCAGCTGTTTGACGGCGTGCGGAAAAAACGGATCTTTGCGTGCATCATCGATATTATCGCGATCACCGTTCTTTCCGGCATCGCTTACTTTGTCGTCGGCTTCCTCGGCATCCTGACACTCGGTCTTGCATGGCTGTTATTCCCTGCAATCTGGCCACTTGTTGCCCTAGCCTACACTGCGTTTTCACTGGGTGGGTTTAACTCGGCAACACCGGGCATGCGTGCGTTTGGCTTGGAAATGCGCCTCAGCAACGGCGGACGTCCATATCCGCTCTATGCAGCAATCCACGTCCTGCTCTTTTATTTCTCAGTAACAATACTCAGCCCTTTTGTCCTCATAGTCTCATTGTTTAGTGACCAAAAGCGCCTGCTCCATGATATCGTGCTTGGTGCCGTTATTATGAATTCCCCGGTGGATAGTTTGCATCGATAACAAACCAATGATGCAACGTGCAGTGACGAACCTGCCAGGACCCTCTAATAACGTGTGAAAGTGTAGCACGAGCGGGGACGCGCATGGAGAACCTGAACATACCGATGATCCTGACCTTTGCGATCATCGGATTCACGATTATCCTTTATGCGCTGGAACGCATCGCCATCGAAATCGTAGCACTGGGCTCTATTGTTGCTCTCATGCTGTTGTTCATGGCCTTCCCTCAGACATCAAATGGAACGCCAATCAGGCCGGAGGATTTTCTCTCCGGCTTTTCCAATCAAGCGCTGATCACGGTGATCTGCTTGCTGATTGTCGGCCAAGGCCTCTTCCAGACGGATGCCCTCGACAAACCCGCTCAGGCAATCCTGCGCATCTCAAAACAGCGCCGCTGGCTGGCAACCGGCCCTTTGCTGATTACTGTTGGCATTGTCAGCGCATTTTTGAACAACACACCCGTTGTTGTCATCACACTGCCAATTCTGACCACCGTCGCCGCCGCGCATAACACCTCCTCCTCTCGTTTTCTCATGCCCCTTTCGTTCATTACGATCCTGGGCGGCATGACAACGATGATCGGCTCCTCCACCAACCTGCTCGTAGCCAATGTCGCCAACGCAACTGGTGAAGTCCGTATCAACTTCTTCACCTTCACCGCATTCGGCTCCATTCTCGCAGCCGTCGGCGCAGTTTATGTTCTGGTGATTTTGCCGCGTCTGCTCAAACCTCGCCAAACCATGGCAGAGGAGTTCACCGGCAAGGATGGT
The DNA here is from genome assembly GCF_001623165.1 of Pseudovibrio sp. WM33. Classification (NCBI taxonomy): domain Bacteria; kingdom Pseudomonadati; phylum Pseudomonadota; class Alphaproteobacteria; order Hyphomicrobiales; family Stappiaceae; genus Pseudovibrio; species Pseudovibrio sp. WM33. The sequence goes on along the minus strand of NZ_LMCK01000021.1, from coordinate 35,909 downwards.
CGCCAGTTTATCGCACAGATTCCAATAGTTTACGGCCATCCTCTGGTGGGAGAAAAGGCTGTCGCAGGCATGTTCCCAGCGCTTAAGGAAATGACGGTTCGCCTGATCCAGCGCGGCGAACGCCCGCTCCTGCCGCCCTTTGAAGACGTTCAGCTGCAGCCCGGCGATACAGTAATTGTTGCCGCAACTCGTGACACCCTCACCCGCGCTATTAGCCAACGCCACCCACTCCTTCCGGCAGATGCAAACGAGAGCCCGACCAGCGAAGCAGAACACGCTTCTCCGTCTGGTACGCTCACTCTTGCAGAAGCAGTTATTGCGCCCGGCTCCCGCCTGATTGGCCGCACGCTCTCCATGACAAGTTTCCACGCCGACACCGGCTGTGTTGTCACCGGATTGCAGCGTCGCAGCCGCATGCCACGCATGCCAATGACCGATATCCGTATGGAATCCGGGGATGTTTTGCTGATTGCCGGTAACCGGGAAGAGATCAACCGCCTGCGCGGAAACCGCGATGTTCTGCTCATGGACTGGTCAGCAACCGAACTGCCACAACGACAATATGCCCGTCGCGCATTGGCAATCTTCGTCGCCATGATCACCTTAGCAGTGTCTGGTGTCGTGCCAATTGTGGTGGCATCAATCGCAGCAACCCTCGCCATGATCATGTGCGGTTGCCTCAACATCCGCCAGACACTCCGCACGATCGACAGCCGAATATTCATGCTGATCGGCGCCTCCATTGCCGCCTCCCTCGCTCTGGAAGCGACGGGGGGTGATAATGCCATTGCACAGACATTGCTCAACATTGCTGACGGCAGATCTCCAGCCTTTGTCCTCTCGCTTCTCTTTGCCGTTGTTGCGGTTTTAACCAATTTACTAAGCAACAACGCTACAGCGGTGCTCTTCACGCCCATCGCAATCGAGATGGCACACAGGACAGGCGTGCCCGTAGAACCCTTCATCGTCTGCCTGATTTTTGCAGCAAACTGTTCATTTGCAACACCAATCGGCTATCAGACAAACCTCATCGTAATGGGTCCAGGTCACTACCGTTTCTCAGATTTTCTCTTCGCCGGCACACCTCTCGCCATAATCATATGGTTGACCTTCTCAATTGTCGCTCCTTACTATTATAATCTGTAAGGCGAAAAGAGGATAAATAAGAGAAAGGGACGCTCTAGGTGACACGGCAAGCCTATGATAACCCGCAGTTTTATCTGACTGCCCCTACGGATTGCCCCTACCTGCCAGATCGTAAAGAACGTAAAGTCTTCACGCATCTTGTCGGGCCCAACGCCCCTGCGCTCAATGATGTCCTCACACAAGGCGGCTTCCGCCGCTCGCAAAACATCGCCTATCGTCCAGCCTGCGAAGACTGCCGCGCCTGCGTTTCAATCCGCGTCTGCGCACAAGAGTTTCAATGGACGAAGTCTTTGAAGCGTGTCTGGAAAGACAATCAGGATCTGATAGGAACAGAACTTCCACCCGGCCCATCAACAGAGCAATACGATCTGTTCCATGAATACTTAAGTGCCCGCCACACCAACGGCGGCATGACAGAGATGTCCCCAACCGACTATTCCATGATGGTGGAAGATACACACGTAGAGACAGCCCTCATTGAATACCGGCGCAGAGGCCCCAACTCCTTCATATCCGGCGAAGGCGAAGGACCGCTGATTGGCGTTGCATTAACAGATCGCCTTTGCGACGGCCTGTCCATGGTCTACTCGTTCTTCGACCATAACGAGACCACCAGAAGCCTCGGCACCTATATGATTCTGGAACACATTGCCCGTGCACAGCACCTTGGTCTGCCCTACGTATACTTGGGATACTGGGTTCAGGGGTCTCCAAAGATGACTTACAAAGAACGCTTCAAGCCACAAGAGCACCTTGGTGCACAAGGCTGGGAAAAGCAGAAATGATATCCCCCTCTCAAATCTAGAGGGATTTCAGATAGCCCTGAACGCGCAGGAACACCGACGTAAACTCTTCAGCAGTAATGCGCCGCGTGTTTACGTTGTACTGCGAACAATGGAAGCTGGAAAACATTCTGAGAGAAGGCGTAAGCTGAATTTCACAAGCATGCGCAAAAGGATAGTCACGAAGCTTAAGCTCAAAAGCTTTGAGCAACTCCTCATGCGCTGTCCGCCCAACAGCCACAACAGCCCTCGTAGCATCACTAACCAACAGAGAATCCAGAAAGAATTCGCGACACCTCCGGATTTCGGCAGGTTTCGGCGCATTCTTCGGCGGCATACACTTCACCACATTGGTAATGCGAACATCAATCGGCTCAATCCCGAGCTCAGGCTCTGCCTCATTCCTGTAAGCAGCAAAACCACTCGCCGTCAGCGCACCATTCAACATCTCACCCGAAAAATCGCCAAAGAATGGAATACCCGTACGGTTCCCCCCTTTGTGCCCAGGCGCCAACCCAACAACAATAAGAGAGGCATCAACTGGACCAAAATCCAGCACCGGCGCATTGTGCCAGTCAGGATGAAGCGCGCGCAATTCCTCCCTATACGCAACAAGCCGGGAACAGAGTGCACACCCTCTCCCCGGCTTCTGCAAACTTTCGATACCGTGACGAACCTTAGTAGTCGTCATCTCCGATCTCATCATCCTCTTCTTCAACACGAGGTGGACGTTCACTTGGGTCACGTCCAACACGCTGCATCAGCGTAGACAATTCAATGAAGTGATCAGCCTGACGGCGCAGGTCATCAGCAATCATTGGAGGTTGTGTCTGAAGTGTAGAAACAACAGAAACTTTACGGCCACGACGCTGCAGCGCCTCAACCAGAGAACGGAAGTCACCATCACCAGAGAACAGTACAATATGGTCAACATGGTCAATAAGCTGCATGGCGTCTACAGCCAGCTCGATGTCCATATTGCCCTTAATTTTGCGACGTCCTGCAGAATCCACGAATTCCTTTACAGGTTTGGTAACAACTTTATAGCCATTGTAGTCCAGCCAATCGATCAGAGGTCGAATGGAGGAATACTCCTGCTCTTCCACCAACGCTGTGTAATAGTAAGCGCGTAGCAGGTAGCCCTTTGATTGGAATTCTTTCAAGAGACGCTTGTAATCGATATCGAAGCCAATAGCTTTCGCTGTCGAATAAAGGTTCGCTCCATCAATGAATAAAGCAATCTTTTCGCGGGGATCAAACATATTATTTTTAGCCTTTCCGCTGCACAGACGCGTAAGTCAGTAACTTGTTATAAGCAATCACTTTCTGGGCATGCCTGTTTGCTGTCGTGACATGCCTAGAATGTATGCCATTCTAATTGACCCGGTTGCACTCTACGTTAAATCGAATACGCATTCGTTACGGACAAACATAAAACCTTGCCCCTCAGCATATATATTGCATTGGCCTAGTTAATATTGGACCAATGCGGTTCGATTCACCGGCCAGAAACTAGAACAAGATGAATGAAATTTACAGATGTCATCTTGCATAAATTAACAGGAACCCACTAAATATTCCCAGTTTATATTATAGATCCAAGTTAGCTTAGAAACAAACCACCGGATATAGATACTAAAGGTTCCAATAGAAACAAGGTTTCCTTGTTTTTTCGGATCTAGTGCATCCCAAGAAAATCTAGGGCCCCAAATGGGTTAATCTCTTATGTTATTTTTTTTCATCTATTCCAATTCCAGTGTACAATTCACATCTTGAATAGCATTCAGGAGTTACAGATTTGAAAATTCATTCCCCCCAGAAGAAGCTGTAATAAAAAACTAATCCGACGCAGCACTGCACACTAAAACATCTCTTCACAATAGTATTTAAACTAAAATCATGCGCGATAGACCTAAAGCCCCAATTTTTCTATGGCCTAATCTTAAGCAGCAGAAAGATGGAAAAACGCTCCCCACATAATAAGATGTAAAGGAGTTGCACAAAAAATGCAGAAACGGCTCTTGCCTTGCAACAAGAAGCATTCTATGAGTGGCCTCTGAATTCCCAGATATTATGGAGTGATCGAATGGCACGTGTGACCGTCGAAGATTGCGTCGACAAGGTTGAAAACCGGTTCGAGCTGGTTCTACTTGCCAGCCATCGCGCCCGGATGATTTCAAGTGGTTCTCCACTGACAATCGACCGCGACAATGATAAAAATCCGGTCTGCGCACTTCGCGAGATTGCTGAAGAAACTGTGAGCCCTGAAGATCTTAAAGAAGATCTCATTCACTCACTACAGAAGTTCGTTGAAGTTGATGAACCAGAAGCTGAAACAGCTCCAATGGTTCCAAGTGACCCACAGCAGCTTCAGATTAATGCCGTTGATGATTCAGAAGTAGAATTTGACAGTATTACTGAAGAAGACCTGCTCAAGGGGCTTGAAGGCTTGGTACCGCCGGAACGTTCCGACGACTACTAATCGCCCTCTGCAAGATGTCGGCGTCGGCCGGGCCGGCGCCTCGCATTTTCAGGTCCGGCCCAAGCTTATTTTTAAAGTGAAGCGGCCGCCCGAAAATGATGCGTCAATACGAACTTGTTGAGAAAGTAACCAGCTACAATCCCAATGCGGATGAAGCACTGCTCAACAAGGCATATGTTTACGCCATGCAAAAGCATGGTACCCAGACCCGCGCCTCTGGGGATCCTTATATTTCCCACCCTCTTGAAGTTGCTGCAATCCTCACGGATCTGAAGCTTGACGACGCAACCATTGCTGTCGCTCTTCTTCACGACACCATTGAGGACACCGATGCCACGCGTGCTGAGATTGACCGCATGTTTGGCGAAGAGATCGGCAAGCTCGTAGAGGGGCTTACTAAGATCCAACGCCTGGATCTGGTTTCCAGAAAAGCAAAACAGGCCGAGAACTTCCGCAAGCTCCTGCTTGCGATTGCTGATGATGTCCGCGTCCTCCTTGTGAAGCTGGCTGATCGCCTGCACAACATGCGCACACTTCACCACATGCGCGAAGACAAACGCCTCCGCATCGCTGAAGAGACCATGGAAATCTATGCGCCCCTTGCTGGCCGCATGGGTATGCAGGACATTCGCGATGAGCTGGAAGACATCTCTTTCGAAACACTCTATCCCGATGCCCGCGATACCATTCGTGAACGCCTGGCAACTCTGCATGGCAAGAACGAAAGCCTGATCACGGACATTGAAGAGGACCTGACGCAGCGCCTCGCCGAACAAGGCATCACAGCCAAGATCAGCGGACGCGAAAAGCGCGCTTACTCCATCTTCCGTAAGATGGAAGAAAAGTCTCTCGGCTTCGAACAGCTCTCCGATATCTACGGCTTTCGCGCAATCGTACCAACACCAGAAGACTGCTACCGTGTACTGGGCGTGATCCATACGGCATGGCCATGCGTACCGGGCCGCTTCAAAGATTACATCTCGACGCCAAAGCAGAACGACTATCGCTCCATACACACAACCGTGGTTGGGCCGAAACGTCAGCGTGTAGAGCTGCAGATCCGCACCCAAGCCATGCACCGCATCGCTGAGAACGGCATCGCAGCACACGCGCTCTATAAAGACGGCGTCACTGGTGGCCGCAACATTCAGTCCATGACGGCTGAATCCCGCGCCTATGGCTGGCTGCGTGGCACCATTGACCTGCTAGCGCAAGGGGAGTCCCCGGAAGAATTCCTCGAGCACACCAAGCTTGAACTCTTCCACGACCAGGTCTTCTGCTTCACACCAAAAGGCCGCCTGATCGCACTGCCACGCGGCGCAACCCCAATCGATTTCGCCTACGCCGTTCACACAGATATCGGCAACACCTGCGTGGGCTGTAAAATCAACGGACGCATCTCCTCGCTGGTCACTGAGCTGACCAACGGCGATGAAGTCGACGTCGTCCGCTCACAGGCGCAGACCCCTCCTCCGGCCTGGGAAAATATTGCTGTTACAGGCAAGGCACGCTCTGCAATTCGCAAGGCAACCAAAGCTTCCGCACGCCAGCAATATGGCGGACTAGGCAAACACATCCTCGAACGCGCCTTCTCCCATGCAGGCAAGGACTTCGATGAAGCTGCTCTCGAAACACACATCAAGAAGTTCAATATGGAAACCACGCTCGACTTGCTCGTCGCTGTGGGTCGCGGAGATGTACAGGCGAGCGCAATTCTGGAAGTTGCATATCCAGACTACGCACCAGCACATACTGCCGACCGCAACCCAAGTGCACCACCCGCAGCAGGTTCAGCCTCAGAAGGCTGGTTCGATCTGGATAAAGGCAGCTCAGTCAAGTTCAAGATTCCGGAAGGATCTCAGGAGAGTTCCAAGAACGGCTCTCTGCCGATCCGCACCAGCGTCTCCGGCTCGCTCCCTGTACGCTTTGCCCCAAGCGGCGGCGCAGTACCAGGAGATCGCATCGTCGGCATTCTGACGCCGGGCGTTGGCATCACCATTTACCCGATCCAGTCACCGGACCTGAAGGAATTCGACGATCAACCTGAGCGTTGGCTCGACGTGCGCTGGGACATCGACCCCAATGCACCGGAGCGTTTCCCAGCACAGATCAACGTGTTCGCGGTCAACGAACCCGGCTCGCTGGCAGCGATCACCAAGGTCATCGGCGATCACCGCGGTAACATTGATAATATCAAAATGATCCGCAAAGCCTCCGATTTTCACGAGATGCTAATTGATCTTGAGGTATGGGATTTGAAGCACCTGAATCTGATCCTGAACCAGCTGCGTGCCAAACCCAACGTTTCCGAAGCGCAAAGGGTGAACGGCTAGCCGCTGAAGAAAAGAGGAAAACCCATGGGCCCCAATGCAGTCCTGGACGTTTTCAGAGAAACAAAAGCCCTGAAGGAAGGTCACTTCATCCTTCCTTCAGGCTGGCACGGCTCAGCTTACCTGCAACGACAAAAGCTGCTGGAATACCCGGATAAGGTCGAAACCCTCGCCTCCGAACTGGTGAAAAAAATTGCTGCCAACCAGCTCCTCAACTTCTCCCATTTCGTTGCCCCCAGCTTAGGTGGCCTGATCGTCGCACTGCAAACTGCAAGAATCATGCAGAAGAGTGCCCTCTGGCTTCGCCGCGAAGGCGGCTACCTCACCACTGGACCGGCAACCATCCCTCCAAAGTCAAATGTATTTATAGTTCAAGATGTTGTAGGAACAGGCCACCTATGCCTTTCCACAATTGATGCGCTGCAGTCACTGAGCGTTAACACCGTAGGTATTGGTTGTTTTATCGACAGGAGTCTTGACGATACAGACTTAGGAGTACCGCTAATATCTCTTGCTCCTTTAAAACGACCGGTGTATGCAGCCGAGAATGTACCAAAAGAACTCGCTGAGATACCGGCTATAGAAACAACCCCAATCGAGCCGTTCAACTGGCGCGATTGAAATGAGCAAAGTACTTGAACCGAAATGATTTTTAAACGGCGGGATAAACCAACAAGAATAGAACGTATCCGCGTGGCTGTTTGGCCGCGTCACAGTTGGTCTCGCTCTTTCAGGTACTTAACAAAACGGGTTCTCCGCCTTTCAGCCAGCCCAAGAAAGATTGCAGCAGGCTTTGCCGCAGGCGCCGCTGCTTCTTTCACGCCATTCCTCGGTTTTCATTTTATTCTCAGCTTTGTCTTGGCCTATATTCTGCGCGGCAACATGCTTGCCGCGGCATTAGGCACAGCCGTAGGCAATCCACTCACCTTCCCGTTTATCTGGGCCAGCACCTACAAGGTCGGTCTCTATATTATGGATCTGGAAGACAAGCCCCTTCCGGATTTAGGTGGCAAGCTGGATCATTCCATGCTGTCTCAATCGCTGGATTCAATCTGGCCAATCTTAAAACCTATGTTGATTGGCTCAATCCCGCTCGGTCTGGCCGCTGGTGTCTTTTTCTATTTTATTGTTCTGGGCTCGGTTTCCACTTACCAGAAAGCCAGAGCACATCGTTTTCGCTTAAAAAGAAAGCTGGCAAAAAAAAGCAAAAATGTCGCTCAGGAAAAATGAACGGGATCACCGGATCGGCACTCCAACATTGAGCAGACCAGCAGGAGACACAAGTTGTTTCCTTGAAAAGATTTGCACCACAACAACTTATTCAGAAGGCTTGTGAGTTTCGCGCTCACGCGCCAATATATCCGTCACACAACGAGGCAGAGATGATTATTGGCATTGGCAGTGATCTGAGCGACATTCGAAGAATAGAGAAAACACTCTCCCGTTTTCCGGATCGCTTCACAAAACGCGTCTTCACAGATGTTGAGCGGGCAAAAGCAGAAAGTCGCGCCAACAAGGCTGCAACCTATGCGAAGCGTTTTGCCGCCAAAGAAGCCTGCTCCAAGGCCTTGGGCACAGGTCTTTCCATGGGCGTTGCTTGGAAAGAGATGGGCGTCGTAAACCTGCCGAGCGGCAAACCGACCCTGCAACTGTCTGGCGGCGCAAAAGAAAGACTGGATAAACTTGTGCCAAAAGGCTTTGTGCCACGAATTGACCTTACAATTACGGATGATTACCCGCTGGCACAGGCATTTGTCGTTATTTCGGCATGGCCAGAGGACTGGCCGGGTCTAGAGCCGTGAAAACGTAAATGAACTGGATTGCAGAAGTGGCCTTGAACCGCTAAGAGATCCACCTATGTGAATATTATTGTCAGGAGACTGACTCGCACTATTTAAGTGATGGGCATCGGGCCAAGCGAGTATTCTCTTACCACGAAGGATGAACATGAGCCAATCCAAAGAAAAGGAGCAGGAAGGCGGCGTATATGAGACCATTAAGGTCATCGCTCAAGCTCTGCTACTCGCTCTGGTTGTTAGAACATTTCTTTTTCAGCCATTTTTTATTCCTTCGGGCTCCATGAAAGATACTTTGCTGATTGGCGACTACCTGTTTGTCTCTAAGTACAGCTATGGCTACTCAAAGTACTCCTTCCCATTTGGACTGGCACCATTTGACGGACGTGTCTGGAGTTCACCTCCAGAACGCGGTGACATTGCCGTTTTCAAACTGCCAAAAGACAACTCCACCGATTATATTAAGCGTGTGATTGGCTTGCCTGGCGATGAAGTTCAGATGATCAATGGCATTTTGCACATCAATGGCAATGCTGTTGAGCGCAAGCGCATTGACGATTACATCGAAAAAGACGCTTATGGGAACATTCACAAGATCCCACGTTATATCGAAACACTGCCAAATGGCATAAGCTACCAGACCCTTGATATCACGACCAATGGCTCTCTGGACAACACACCCGTCTATCACGTACCAGCAGACCGCTATTTCATGATGGGCGATAACCGGGATAATTCGCAGGACAGCCGCGTTCTTTCCGAAGTGGGCTACGTCCCGTTCGAGAACTTTATCGGACGCGCTGAAATCATCTTCTTCTCTATTGAAGATGACCAGCCTGCATGGATGTTCTGGAAATGGCCTTGGACCGTTCGCTGGGATCGCCTTGGCGACGTACTCTAAAGCGTAGCGCCTGCAAATGGCCTCCGGTTTTCGGAAAAAACTACGCCCAACCACACTTGAAGCAGTTTGAGTGATACAGTTAGTGACACAAACTGCTTCAGAAAGTCTGCAAAGCAGTCTTTGAAGGAATTAGCCGGAATTATGAGCAGAAGAAAAAGACCGGTATCAGACGCAGCTCTGGAAGAGCGCATCGGCTACAAGTTTACAAACAAGGAGCTCCTTGTTCGTGCTTTGACGCATGCCAGTGCCCTTCCGGTTGCAAAGGCTTCCCTGCAGAGCTACCAGCGCCTTGAGTTTTTGGGTGATCGAGTGCTCGGCCTTGCAATTGCGACGATGCTGGAAGAAAATTTCCCTAAAGCAGATGAAGGGGAACTTGCTCGGCGCCTGAACCAACTTGTAAAGCGCGAGACATGCGCTGAAGTTTCCAAGGTCATCGACATTGGCCAGCATATGCGCGTCGGCGAAGCTGAAGCACATACTGGTGGACGATCTAAAACAGCAATTCTTGCAGACATGTGCGAGAGCCTGATTGCAGCAATTTACCTTGATAGCGGATTTGACGAAGCCGAGAGCTTCATCAAACGCTATTTTGCTGTAAGAATGGTGTCTTACACAGGTCCATTGCGAGATGCCAAAACAACTCTTCAGGAGTGGGCACAGTCCAAAGGACGCCCTACTCCGTTATACGAAACAGTCTCTCGCAGCGGCCCAGACCATGCCCCGATCTTCAAGATCCGCGTGAATGTGGAAGGCGTTGGTCCCGGCGAAGCCGTCGGAAGCTCAAAGCGCATTGCAGAACAGTCCGCTGCCGAGAACATCCTGCGCCGCGAAGGCGTGTGGAGCGAATAGGTCTTAAATGAACGACGAAAACAACAACAATGACCTGCCAGAGGGTATGAACTTCAACCTCGGCAAACTCAACGAAAACACACGCGCTGGCTTTGTCGCGTTGATTGGCGCGCCCAATGCGGGCAAGTCGACGCTGCTGAACCAGTTGGTTGGCACGAAGGTTTCAATCGTCACCCACAAGGTGCAGACAACACGCGCAATCGTTCGCGGTGTTGCGATTGAAGACGACAGCCAGGTTATCTTCGTTGACACACCAGGCATCTTCCGCCCGAAACGCCGTCTTGACCGCGCAATGGTCGACACAGCATGGGGCGGAGCCAAGGACGCTGACGTCGTTGCCGTTCTCATTGACGCCAAGAAAGGCATCAATGAATCTGTAGAGCGTATTTTGAACGAACTGGAGCACATCAAACTCCCGAAAGTTCTGATCCTCAACAAGATCGACATCACCAAGCGCGACCAGCTTCTGGCACTTGCGGCAAAAGCCAACGAGTACACAAAGTTTGATCAGACCTTCATGGTCTCTGCTATCAACGGTTCCGGTACAAAGGACATCCTGAAGTACTTCTCTGATCAGATGCCAAAAGGCCCATGGCTTTATCCGGAAGACCAGGCCTCTGACATCCCACTGCGTATGTTGGCCGCTGAGATCACCCGCGAGAAACTTTACCTGCGCCTTCATGAAGAGCTGCCTTACATCTCCACTGTCGAGACCGATAAGTGGGAAGATAAGAAAGACGGCTCCATCCGTATCGAGCAGACAATCTTCGTTGAACGCGACAGTCAAAAGTCAATTGTGCTGGGCAAGAACGGTCAGACCATCAAAGCGATCTCAAAAGCTGCACGTGAAGAGCTCACAGAAGCCTTTGAGACCACAATCCATCTCTTTGTGTTTGTGAAAGTGCGTGAAAACTGGTCCGATGATCCAGAACGCTATCGCAACATGGGATTGGACTTCCCGCACTAGCGTATCCCCGAAAAGCGGATCCAGTTTTCGGACAAGGATACGCTGCGCTTAATGAGCACAACTATGCAGTGGCAGGCAGAAGGCATCGTCATTGGAACACGCAAGCAGGGTGAGAACAACATCCTGCTTGAAGTTCTGACACCGGACAAAGGCCGCTGCCTGGGCTTGGTGCGCGGCGGCAGATCACGCCGCCAGCAACCTGCCCTGCAACTGGGTAATCATCTCAACCTCACCTGGCGCGCGAGGCTGGATGAACATCTGGGCTTCTTCACAGTTGAGCCCCTGCAATTACGCGCCGCCCACCTCATGCAAACTGCAAGAGCTATTCACGGCCTGCAAAGCCTGTGTGCGCAAGTCCGCCTTCTTCCCGAGCGCGATCCACATCCCAATCTGTTTCACGCGCTGGACGTCATTCTCGATCATCTGGAAGACCCTCGAATTGGTGCAGCACTCGTGCTCCGCTTTGAGCTGGAACTGCTCAATGAGCTCGGCTTCGGCCTTGACCTCTCAGAATGCGCTGCCACTGGCGTCACTGACGAGTTGATCTGGGTTTCACCTAAATCAGGCCGAGCGGTTTGCAAAACAGCCGGACAACCTTACGCCGCCAAGCTCCTCACACTGCCAGAGTTCCTGAAAGCGCCCGAGTCGCGGCTCTCTCAAAACATTCAAATCTCGAAGGGGGATATGGAAGCAGGGTTCTCACTCACCGGCTACTTCCTGTTCAAATACATCTATGAGCCGCGCAGCATTGCATGGCCTCCTGCGCGAGACAATTATGTAACCGCGCTCAAAAAAGACTTCGCAGACCTGCCCGACTGAAACGAAGCCACACTAAGCCTATCAATCAGATTGCGGCCCATTCCCACCCGGCAAAACAATCACCGGACCAGTACTGTCTCCTCCCAGCGGGATATAACGTTTCTTGGGCGGCGGCACATAAGGGTGCTGATCCTCTGGTGGAGGCTGATACCAGCTGCGAAGCACACCCGGCGCCTCAACGACCGTGCCCTGCCCTGCACCTTCCGAAGAAGGCGCTTGCTGATCAGATGCACCTTGAGCTGTACTCCCATGATCCGCAGCATGGCTACAAGCCGTGATTGCCACGACCCCAAACACCGTCATAAGACCTTTCAACGCCAAGCTTTGCTTCCTCACCATAACCTCCAATCATTCAACATGTTATCTCCTAAACAGCGACAACATCCTGCCATGTGCACGCTCTAGGATAGCCGAGCAAAAATCAGGTCGGCTTAAACCACCGCTGCAAATCTGAGTAATAATCGAAACCACCTGTTGCCTCTGCTAGTTGCGGTCGATTGGCGAGAATTCGCTCCACCCAAAATGATAGAGCATGATGCGTGAATGCCAATGAACGTGACGTGCTCTAAGTAATCACCGCAGTGAGTCGCAAAACGCATGCCCGCTACACAGGCTTAAACCTTGAAAAAGCGCTGTTTTCTGAGGATTTCATAGGTAGAACGGTGCGTTAGCATGGACAGAACAAGCCAAGAACGATAACCAAGTGTCATGGGACAGGAAGTGATCGGCCATGATGGCCCGGAAACAATCAATCTTAAAGATGCACTGGAAGAGCGTTACCTCAGCTACGCTCTGACAACCATCATGCATCGCGCACTGCCAGATGTACGCGATGGCCTGAAGCCGGTGCACCGACGGATTCTGTATGGCATGCGCCTTTTAAAGCTCGATCCAAATCAGGGCTTTAAGAAGTGTGCGCGTGTTGTCGGTGACGTTATGGGTAAATATCACCCGCACGGTGACGCCGCCATCTACGACGCCCTTGTCCGTCTCGCACAGGATTTCTCCGTTCGCTACCCGATGGTGGATGGTCAAGGCAACTTCGGTAACATCGACGGCGATAGCGCCGCTGCGATGCGTTACACAGAAGCCCGCATGACCGACGTGGCTACCCGCATTCTGGATGGCCTCAACGAGAACGCTGTCGACTTCCGTGAAACCTACGACGGTCTGGATTCCGAACCAGTCGTTCTTCCCGGCAGCTTCCCGAACCTTCTGGCAAACGGCTCCACAGGCATCGCAGTGGGCATGGCAACATCCATCCCCCCACACAATGCCTATGAGCTCTGCAACGCCTGCCAGCTTCTGATTTCCAAACCGGATGCGGAAATCGAAGATCTCCTTGAGCATATCAAGGGTCCGGATTTCCCAACCGGCGGCACAATTGTCAACGATCAGGGCTCCATTGTAGAAGCCTACAAGACAGGCCGCGGCAGCTTCCGGACACGTGCGAAATGGCACAAAGAGGAAGGCCAGCGCGGCACCTACAACATCGTTGTTACAGAGATTCCATACGTCGTTCAGAAGTCCCGTCTGATCGAAAAAATCGCAGAACTCCTCATGGCACGCAAACTGCCGTTGCTGGATGATGTTCGCGATGAGTCCGCTGAAGACGTGCGCGTGGTTCTGGTGCCACGCAACAAAAACGTTGACCCTGAACTCCTCATGGCCTCCCTGTTCAAGCTGACGGATCTGGAAAACAGATTCTCGCTGAACATGAACGTTCTGTCCAAAGGCGTTGTTCCAAAGGTCATGAACCTGAAGGAAGTCCTGCAGGAGTGGCTCGAGCACCAGAAAGAGGTCCTGGTCCGACGCTCCAATCACAGACTTGACCAGATCAACCATCGTCTGGAAGTTCTGGAAGGCTACCTCATTGCCTACCTGAACATTGATGAAGTCATCCGCATCATCCGTGAAGAAGATGACGCCAAGGCGTCTCTCATTCAGGCGTTTGAGCTGACCGACGTTCAGGCAGAAGCCATCTTGAACATGCGCCTGCGCTCCTTGCGCAAGCTCGAAGAGTTCGAGATCAGGAAAGAACACGACAAACTCTCTAAAGAAAAATCAGGTCTGGAAGCTCTCCTCGCCTCCGACAAGAAACAGTGGAACCGCGTTTCCAAGCAAGTCGGCGAGATCGGCAAGGCCTATGGCCCTGAGACAGAAATCGGCAAGCGCAGAACAGACTTCAGCACCGCAACGGACCACGATCTGGAAGAGATCCACCAAGCCATGATTGAGAAAGAACCGATCACGGTTGTTATCTCAGAAAAAGGCTGGATCAGAACGCTTAAGGGCCATGTACAGGACGTCAGCACTCTCACCTTCAAGCAAGGCGATCAGCTGCATCTGTCCTTCCATGCAGAAACCACCAGCAAGATCCTGATCTTCACCAGTGGTGGTAAATTCTATACCCTCGGCGCAGATAAGCTACCGGGCGGCCGCGGCCACGGTGAACCAATCCGCCTGATGCTGGATATGGATGAGACGCAAGAAATCATCAGCGCCTTCGTACATGACCCTGAGCGCAAACTCCTCATGTGCACCGATGGAGCATATGGTTTTGTGGTTCAGGAAAAGGATGTGATCGCCAACACCCGCAAAGGGAAACAGGTGCTCAACGTGACCGCCCCAGCAAAGGCTGTCCTGTGCGTACCGGCTATGGGAGACTATGTCGCGGTCATCGGCCACAACAGAAAACTCCTCACCTTCCCGCTTGCGCAAATCGCAGTCATGACGCGCGGTCGAGGTGTGCGCCTGCAGCGCTACAGAGATGGCGGCATCTCCGATATCAAAACCTTCAGCTCAGAAGAAGGCCTGACATGGACAGATGCATCTGGTCGCACCTTCAAACGCACTCTGGAAGAGATGCAAGACTGGCGCGGTGACCGCGGTCAAGCCGGACGCCTGCCACCAAACGGCTTCCCGAGAACCAATAAATTCGATGGAAGTTCAACAGGTTAAAGAGATACTCAGAATCTAATTCTGCGCAATCTACCTAGTACCTACAAAAACAGAGCCCATGAGGCTCTGTTTTTCGTTTCAGATGAAACTGTCTCTCAGCAACATCTGCTAAGCATCTCTAAATGCAGGAGATCTGAACGGTAATAGCGCACAAAAGAGCGTATCTACGTAGGTTGAAGTTCGCGTCAGACGACCACCGGTCAGCAATCCAACAGCACCAGCCTTTTGCTTGATGTTATCAGTGCCATAAATCTCATCAATAGCGTGCCCAAGCTCCATTCCCGAGCGCACCAACTGCATGACTTTCTCTGGCAGTGGCAGCAGCATGGAACGGCTGGCAGAAACCTGCCCCTCGCGCGAAATCACCACCATCCACGCAAACGTGTAGGCAATGCCGTGTAACTCACAGATACCGCCTTCCAGCCCCACACCAAAGTCCGCATCAGCTTGCGCTTCCAAAGCATTCTCAGCGCGCACCACAGCACCCTGACGCGTTTCCTCATCACTCATTGGCTGATCAGAAACACCAGAAGGAACACTTGCAGAAACCAGCTCAATGTCATCAGCCGGAAATTGAGCCCTGAACGCCTCAAGCGTCGCATTCACCTTGACCGGATTTTGAGAGGCAACAACGACTTTCATTCAAAACTCCTGATCAAACAACGTGTCTCTGGCTAGCCTGTTAAAGGCGCAATCGATTTTCAGATTAAGATAAACTCAAAGCAAATAGCTGGAGCATCACCAGCTATTTGAGATGCTCTAGCCGTTCTTAAGCAGACGTTGCTTTTCACGGTTCCAGTCGCGTGTTTTTTCGGTCTGACGCTTATCGTGAGCTTTTTTACCACGGCCCAAAGCAACTTCCATCTTTGCCCGCCCATCTTCATTAAAGTAGATTTTCAGGGGCACGATGGTCTTGCCTTCTTTTTGAACAGCAGCAAACAGCTTGTTCAACTCGCGGCGATGCATCAGCAGTTTTCGAGGACGGCGAGGTTCATGGTTAAAGCGATTACCCTGCGTGTATTCAGGGATGTAGACGTTGTAGACCATCATCTCCCCCCGATATTCAGCAGCATAGCTTTCAGCAATATTGCTTTTGCCTTGGCGAAGAGACTTTACTTCAGTGCCCCTCAGCTCAATACCAGCCTCAAACACATCTTCAATTTCGTAGTTAAAACGGGCCTTCCGGTTATCCGCAACAACCTTGCGCCCGGGAACGCCACCTTTTTTGGCAGCCATTTCTTTTCCTTATTTCATTCAATAAATGTCTCCGCGCACACAGAATAGGTGCGCGGAGCAACACATTAGTTGATCAGGCCTGCATGAACCATAGCCTTGCGAATGCTTTCCTGAGTTTCTTCACTTACTGTGACCAAAGGCAGGCGCAACTCGTTTTCCATTTTGCCAAGCAGAGACAAAGCATACTTTGGACCAGCTGGATTTGGCTCGATGAACAGGGCCTGGTGCAGCGGTGCAAGACGATCCTGAATGGAAAGCGCAGTTACAAAGTCGCCTGCAAGGCACGCTTCCTGAAACTGGGAACAGAGCGCTGGCGCAATGTTTGCTGTCACAGAAATACACCCCTGACCACCATGAGCATTAAAGCCAAGTGCAGTGATATCTTCACCAGAAAGCTGGATGAAGTCATGACCACACAGATGGCGTTGCTCAGAAGCACGTGCAAGGTTTGCCGTCGCATCTTTTACGCCGACAATGTTGTCCACTTCATGAAACAGATCAGCCATCGTCTGACTTTCCATATCAATGATGGAACGGCCCGGTATGTTATAGATGTAGATCGGAAGATCTACAGAAGCAGCAATCGCCTTAAAGTGGCCTTTCAGACCAGCCTGATTAGGCTTGTTGTAATACGGCGTAACGGACAAAATCGCATCTGCCCCCACTTCCTGAGCGTGCTGCGCAAATTCGATTGCTTCAACCGGATTGTTAGAGCCAGCACCTGCCATAACAGGGACGCGGCCAGCAGAAACCTCAACAGCCATTTGCACGACACGCTTGTGCTCAGCAAAGGAAAGAGTTGGGCTTTCTCCGGTTGTTCCCACAGGCACAAGCCCGTGGGAGCCCTGTTTTATCTGCCAATCCACGAATTCCTGGAAGGCCTTCTCATCCACTTTGCCATCCTTAAAAGGTGTGACAAGTGCTGGAATTGATCCTCTAAACATCTCAGGTTCCTCGTTGGATTACATATATACAGAGCAAAATTTGCCAGTGCCCTCAAAGGGGTGGCATACAATAATGTGATCTAGCCTATCTCGGCAACATCACCAAGACCTTCTCTTATAAGATTCGGGATTTTTTTTGTGCTCATATTTAGGCCAGTTTCGACTGTAAGTATTATGGTCCCCTAGGTGAAACATTAAACAGATATTTACCCTGTTTGTGGCAAGCAGAATGAGGGACTTTTTGGGAATTAAACCGTCCGGTGCGTTTTTGCCGGATAAACAACACTCAGGTGAGACGGGCCGACGAGTAGTATGCGTATCCGTGAGTTTCTTCTAGTATCGACACGTGTGAGTGCATTTGCCATTGCCACGACTGTTTCCGCATCGGCATTTTCCGCTGTATCTTCTTTAAATCACAGCGTTATTCCAGCACCAAACCCTGCAAAGGTTGTGCGCACCATCGCCTTGAGCACGCAGCATGCTGCCGTTCAAAGCAGATCGCTTGCCGCCACACCACGCTCCAAACCTCCAGTGATTGGCAGGGGCAGCACAGGTGGAACACAGAACTCTCAGCTGTCCAGCTATGCCCCCTCAGCACCTGTCAGTAATGGGCGAACTCCAATTTCGACCCGCCCTTCCAGCCCGCAAAATGCACTCGAATCAACTGCTGCGCTGACAAGTTCTTATCCACAGGGATTGAGCACAGCTCAAGCAACAGGATCGGTTGAACCACTTAAAACCGTTCTCCAACACGTTAAATCAGGACGGCTGAACGATGCGCTGCTCGCTCGAAATGCTTTGCCAGATAACCTCGATCGTCGCGTCGCGGATTGGTTCATTATGCTACGGGGCGGCCCAAAGACACCGGTCACCCATATCGCCCAGTTTGCAGCCAGAGCACCACACTGGCCAACAGCAAAAGTCGTGCGTGCTCGCGGAGAAGCCGCGCTAGCCGCATCCAACCTGACACCCGCTCAGATCATCGCGGCATTCGGCTCTACCGTCCCGGAAACAAAGGACGGCAAACTTGTCCTTGCCAAAGCGCACTTAGCCAAAGGCAACAAGACTGAAGCTGCCAAACTCATTCGCCCACTCTGGCAAAAAACCGTCTTCGAAGCTCCCGAAGAAGCAGCAATTCGCTCTGCTTTTGGCAGCCTCCTACGGCAAAAAGATCATCGTCTCAGAGCAGAAATGCTCCTGTATCGTGACAGAGCACGCGCAGCAGAACGCCTGCTTTCCGAACTGTCAAAAGACGAACAGACATACATCAAGGCCCGCATTGCAAGCATCCGCAAAAATGGTAATGCACTCAGCAAGTTAAAGAGTGTTCCACGCTCTATGAAATCTGACAGCAACTACCAGTTTGCGCTCATCCAGCACTATCGCTTGCAAGGGGATTACGACACTGCTGCAAAGCTGATGGAAGCAGCACCAACTGATCCGGCAGCCTTACTCAATGGTGACGATTGGTGGAAGCAACGCCGCGACATTTCCCGAGAAATGATAGAGGCTGGCAAGCCACGTCTTGCTTATAATATAGCAGCCCATCACGCTGCGGAATCTCCAGGCATGATTGTCGAGGCCGAGTTCCATGCAGGCTGGTTTGCTCTGCGCTATGTGGGTGACCCACGCTTGGCTGAGCCTCATTTCAAACGCATCGCAAAATTCGGCAAAACAGCACAAACGCTATCCCGCGCCTATTACTGGCTGGGCCGCACCCGCGAAGCTCTGAAAGATACAGATGGCGCCGTTGATTATTACAAACAGGCTGGCGCTTTCCAAACCGCATATTACGGACAACTGGCACTAGCCAAACTCGGCATCAACCAAATGCCTCTGGCATCCCTACCGGATGTGACAACAGCAGACCAAACCGCCTTCAACAAGAACGAGCTTGTACAAGCCATCAAACGAATGGATGAAGCCGGACTGCACAATGATACACTGTTGTTTTATACGCACCTGGCGCGGACACTGCCAACAAACGGTCAAATTAGACTTCTGACTGAGCTGGCAGAATCTCGCGGCGTCTATCAATGGGCGACAATGGTTGGTCGTCTAGCACAAGCAGAGCGTGTCGAAGCAGCACCGCTCGCTTACCCGACCAACGCAATTCCGCGCAAAACACGCATCACAAAAGGTGTAGAAAAACCAGTCGTTTACGCAATTGCTCGACAAGAGAGCTCATTTAACCCAAAAGCGCGCAGCAGCGCAGGTGCATTGGGATTACTCCAACTCATGCCGGGGACAGCTCGCGACACCGCTCGCAATCTGGGGGTCTCCTACAAAAAGTCCCGCCTGACATCTGACCCGGCCTACAACGCCACACTGGGTGCAGCCTTTTTGGGAGAGCTGGTGGACGAGTTCGGTGGCTCCTACATCCTCACCTTCGCCGCGTACAACGCTGGTGAGAACAAGGTGAAGGAGTGGATTGAGCGCTTTGGTGACCCACGAGATCCAAAAATCGATCCAATAGATTGGGTTGAATCAATCCCTTATGGAGAAACGAGGAACTACGTGCAGCGCATCACGGAAAACCTTCAGGTCTACCGGTATAAGCTGGAAAACAAGCCTCTCACGATCACACAGGATCTCACACGCGGCTACTAGTCCCACTGCAAACAACTCAAAACAATCAAAGCCCGGCGAATTAGCTGGGCTTTTTGTTGTCAGCAACAGAACATAAACCTTCCGGTACCCTTGCATCTCACCCTCCAACTTTGACAAGACACGTGCATAAACCTGCCCTATGGTGAGGATAACTGATCCAGCGATTCATCAGGCAGTTTTCACAGTAGCAAACACACGCACTGAGAAAACCTGTCTAACAGCGCCCTTCAGAAGCCGGAATTTAAACCGGACCGCATTGTAATCGCTGAAAACACCGAAGCATTTCGGGAGGAACTTATGCTTCAAGCCCCAGATTACATTGATGTCGACCTTCAAAACGTTGCGGGCGCAACCCGTTTCACTTGGAAAGCCAGCGACGGACTAACCCTATCTGCACACATCTGGGACCCGGATACTCCCCGCAACCCAACAGTCCTCTGCCTTTCTGGCCTGACGAGAAACACAAGAGATTTCTATCACCTAGCAAATTTTTTAAGAGCAAATGGTCATCGCGTCATCGCAATGGATTACCGTGGCCGTGGCCTGTCAGATCACTCTGAGGATTTTGAGACCTACAGTCTTGATCAGGAAGCCGACGATATTGACAGAGGCATCAAAGCTCTAGGACTTGAAAAATTTGCACTCATCGGCACATCCCGCGGCGGCCTCCACTCTTTCTCCATGGCCCAACGCCACCCAGAGCGCCTGCTATCAGTCATTATCAACGACATAGGCCCAGTCATCGAACCCCCAGCCCTCGATGACATCATTGCCTCAGTAGGCACCGTCATGTCCCAACCAAACATGAAAACCGCAGCTGACCGCCTCGCTTCTATCCATGCAACAGCGTTCACAGCCATGTCAGAAGCGGATTGGATAACATTCGCCAATCAACTATATGCCCCAAATTCTGACGGTGTCTCATTACGCTATGACAAGCACTTGGGCGATACTCTTCGTGGAGACAACAAAGCTGCACCTGAAGATGATCTCTGGCTGTCTTTCAGCGCGTTAGAACCATTTCCCCACCTCTTGCTCCATGGACAAAACTCACGTCTCCTCACAACAAAAACTGTCAAAAAAATGCAGCAGTTACACGAGAAGATGGAACTCTCGGTCATCCCCAATCAAGGACATGCACCTCTACTCTGGGACCAGCCCACCCAAACGCGCATCCTCAATTTTATAAGACAGCATGTTTAGCAAACACAAAAAAGAGGAGTTGGATCACAAGATCCAACTCCCAAGTTCTTCAAGAAACTTAATACCTTAGAAGGTTCTCTGAACTCTGAAGAGCGCGCTGGCTTCATCAAAATCTTTCTCATCCTCCGGCGATGTGCGTGAGTAACCGAGATCGACACCCATTTCCATTCCACTGACCGGTGACCAGACTAAATCCCAATCCAGAGCAAACCGATCAAAGTCTGGAAGCGCAGCACCAGTTGGCGTGTCAACAACCGCATAACTAGCATCAAAGTCTGTCCGCACTTCAGGCGTCACATAGTGTGTAAGTCCACCTGAAAACGATAGTGCCTCGGTCTTTCTGGTATCACCATTGATGTAGTAAGCGTCAAAAACTTCATCGTCATCAATACCCACATAGGAAACAGCACCGTTTCCATACTGGAACTGCAAAGCCACGGCATCCTGACTACCCATCTGAGGGAGGTTAATTATCATTCCTGCCCCCAACGCCCAGCCAACTTCACCAGGCACATAAGCGGCTTCTGGTCTGATACTCGTTACGGCCGCAGCAAGCTTCGCACTGCCCCAATCACCATCCATCCGGAAGGCCGCTACGGCATCAGGGGCCTTATTCCCGGCCTTTCCATTTTCACTTGCAACGCCGGTAAACACGCCATGCGCACGATAAACTGGGTCTTCAATGGAAACAGTGACGGAAACACCACCATCAAACACTTCCGTGTAAGCTGCAGCCCAGGAGTTGGTATCAGACCAATCCCTATGCACAGCACCAAAGGTAGCTCCCGTAAAGAAGTCAAACAGAGAACCAGTGCGCCCAATCGTAAAGCCACCGAACTGAATATAGGCCTTGTTCAGATCCATTTCCGGAGAGCCGCCATATCGCTCAGTATCTGAATCCACCGTTGCTCTAAGTTCGGAAAAAGTACGAACAAACCCAAATTCGGTCTCAGACCGTGCATCCATACGGATGTAGGAGCGAGCACGAAAGCGCATCGAGTTCAAATCTCGACCCTTAGGATCATCATCAACCACCCCACCCCAGTTATTTGGCTTTTTGGGAAAGCGACGATACTGTGCATCGGTGCGCACCCGGCCACTCAAGCGCAGGCAGGTCTGCGTGCCAGGAATATAGAAAAACCCCTCACCATACGCGTCACACACCTGCACATAGTCCAGCGGCTCCACCAAGTTGAGCGGCTCAGGCTCACCTTCAAAAACAGGTTTAGGCAAATCTGTAGCCTGTGCTGTAACTCCGAATGACAGCAAGACCGGCAGGAATATCAGCTTCTTAGTCATAGTATTGAACCTCCATCCGTCACTCGGAGTAGCCCAATGCCCACAAATGCAACGATCAAAATCAGCTGCAATGACTACCCCTGTGCAACTAGACAATTACGCCAAGGTTCAATTTTCGCAATTACTATAGATTGGGCAGGATTATCTCACCCAATCGAAACGAGCAGGCAGTTCAACTGAGCAAAATTTCACAGCTTTGGAGGTCACCAAAGCGTAATACTCATTGAAAACTTAAGTACTGCGCACAAATGAGAAAGCCCGGCGGGTTGGAACCGCCGGGCCTGAGAGACTGATTGAAAGATCAGGATACATGAACTTCAACCAGATATAGATTAGAAGGTTTTGAGCTAAACCAAAACTCATAAAATCTTGAAGTAGTACCTATCTATACCCGCTACATACGCAAGTCTGTGGCAAGTATCACATCAAGGCTTTATGAAAGTGGTCCCGG
Source organism: Pseudovibrio sp. WM33 (assembly GCF_001623165.1). Classification (NCBI taxonomy): domain Bacteria; kingdom Pseudomonadati; phylum Pseudomonadota; class Alphaproteobacteria; order Hyphomicrobiales; family Stappiaceae; genus Pseudovibrio; species Pseudovibrio sp. WM33. Next base: position 13,133 of record NZ_LMCK01000021.1, on the reverse strand, counting down.
CGACACCGCCGCCGAGACCCTCAATCTAAGAGATCTTAGAAGGTGTACTGTACGCGTGCACCAACTTTGGTTTCTTTGTTTTCTGCTGAATCGTCAGCCCAACCTGCTGCAACTGCGAATGCAAGACCAGCAACTGGGGAGTAAACGATAGAAGCATCAAGCGCTGTACGGTCGTAGTCTGCAGAACCCTGCTCGAGTGACAGGTAAGAAATGTCGAACTGTGCAGAAACAGTATCGGACAGATCACCCTGGATACCAGCACCGATGTTGAAGCCTTTAACACCGCCAGCATCAGTGAACGTAGATTTGCCTGCACCGCCTACGTAAGAAACAGCTTTGCTAGCATACTGTGCCTGGAAAGAAGCCTCGATACCTTCAAGAGCAGTAACAGTTACACTACCACCAACTGCGTAGCCGTAGTTGTCTGAATCATACGCGTGAGTTGCACCAGAGAGCTTTGCAGAACCCCAGCCCTGAGAAACAGCGAGAGCACCTACCAGGTCAACACGGTTGGAAACACCGCCACGTGCGTTAGCATCTTCAACAGAAGCAATTGCAGAGAAACCGTTGCCGAGATCAGCTGTGAAGGAAACCTGAAGAGTACCTGAATCGGAGTAGTTTTCGGAAACTGGAGCGATCCATGTGTAACCAGTGAAGCTATCGAACTGTGAACTTGTATCACCGATCAAAAGAGAGCCAGCATCAAAACCAAGCTGAAGGTACACATCACCAATACCAACTGTAGACTCATCGGACTGGTTGTGAGTTGCAGTAAACTCAGTGTAGGTTTTAATGGATGCAAACTCGGTGTTTGTCATCGAGTTGAAGTATAGGTAACCGCGAGCATACGCAGAGTAGCTATTTACTTCACCGTCAACTACATCATCCAAGCCATCATTCAGATCATGAGAAACAAAGTTTGTGCGGATACGACCACCCAATTTGATGCAGGTGTCTTTACCTGGCAGCTGGAAGTAACCAGCGCCGAATGCGTCACAAGCCTGTACGTAGTTTACCGGCTCAGCAACTACTGGAAGGTCAGCAGCCATTGCTGGAGTTGCAGCTGCTGCAGCAGCTGCTGCGAGTGCGATTTTCTTGAAGTTCATCACAAGCTTCCCATAAATTAGGATTTTAAACATTAATTAAAACAGATCATCAAACCGCAACTCAGATGCAAGCACCGTCATCAAACGTGTCTGAACTGTCCCCTTGAACCCTCCGCCTCAATTCAAGCGCCTACTTGAAGAGAAAGCCCCCTGAAGGTTCGTGAGGAGAAATTACAATGTTAGAATTTTTAGGCAAGCCCATTTAATGTATGAACTTGCCTATTTCTACTTGTGATTTTTAACATGTGTCTTTTCGACAACACGATAAATAGGCAAGTCAACTCGCAGCTCTCAATCACATAAGACACTCAAGTTCTTAAATGTCAGGAAACATTGCGCCCGAGCCCTATAATTGAATATGATATTTATTTTTAATATCAGTTACTTATACTGAAGTGAGTGCGTAATCAGCAACTCAACCGTGATCAGCAGGAATCATGAACGCGACTGAACTAAGTATGTTGCAACATACAGTCACTCTGTGTGAATAACGATATCGTAGAATTAGGCAATTTAGACATGTAATATCAAGGATGAGCAATTTATCTGACCCATGCAGCTTTGATAACAGCCTAGTTGACGCCGCTCGCTATGAGAAGGATCAGGCAAAGTAATCAAATCTAATGCTCATATTGGAACATTAGCGTCATTGACCACAAAACATTCACGCAACATAAAACCCTAACCCCACGCCCAACACCCCAATACTGTTTAGCTCCACACTTTAGGGCTGATCAAATTTAGCCAAAATGTCCGACGCGAATCGCTGTGCTTGCCTTCCTCTTCATAGACAACAAAAAGCCTCGGCAACCAAAGTTACCGAGGCTCAAAATCAAACAACAATTAAGCTGCTAAATTTTCACACCAAATTAGAAGGTGTACTGAACACGAGCACCAACTTTGGTTTCGTCTTCGTATTTTTTATCTGTGTCGTCATCCTGGGTATTCCAACCAGCAGCCAGAGCAAGACCAAGGCCTGCAACTGGAGAGTAAACGATAGAACCGTTTACAGATGTCTTGGTGTAGTCTGCGCTGTCGTCATCAAACGCAACGTGGGAAACGTCGAGCTGAGCAGAAACTTTTTCAGACAGAGCAGTTTCAGCACCACCGGACAGAGAGTAACCAGTTTTCGCAGCATCGTCTGTGTCGGAGGTGATATATGCACCAGCTTCGTCAGCATACTGAGCCTGGAAGGTGATTTCTGTACCTTCACGAACCATGTCGAGATTGAAGGTTGCAGTCGCACCAGTTGCGTAGCCGTAACCGTCGCCATCAGCTTTGTTGTGTGCAGCACCAGAAAGCTGGAAAGAACCCCAACCCTGAGAAACTTTCAATGCACCAATGATATCAACAGCGTTTTCATCACCACCACGGTAAGAAGAATCTTCTACAGAAGTAACTGCAGTGAAGCCATTGCCAAGGTCAGCTGTGAAAGATGCCTGCAGAGTGGAAACGTCTGACAGAGAAATGCCGCCTGGAACGATCCATGTGTAACCAGTGAATGCGTCGAACTGGGAGCTTTCACGACCAAACAGGAAAGAACCGTAGTCTGCACCGATCTGAACCCATGCATCATTCACTTTTGTGGACTGAGTTGAGCTCTGGTTCCACTCACCCTGGAATTCAGTGTAAGTTTTGATTGTACCAATGTCGGTAGCAGTCATTGAAGTGAAGTACAGGTAACCGCGCACATAAGAACTGTAGTCGTTGGTTTCGTCTTTACCGTCTTTATCTTTACCGGTTACGTCTTCCAGACCGTCCTGCAGGTTGTGGGAAACGTACTGCGCACGGATACGACCGCCGAGTTTGATGCAGGTGTCTTTGCCTGGCAGCTGGAAGTAACCAGCGCCGAATGCGTCACATGCTTTTACGTAGTTTACTGGCTCAGCAGCGAGTGGCAGATCTGCAGCCTGTGCAGAAGTTGCAGCTGCAGCAGCGGCAGCAGCGAGTGCAAGAGTTTTAACGTTCATAATCCTGACCTTCCAATGTCTCTCAATAGAAAGAAGAAACTGGCGTGACCTGTTTGGAGCAGCTCACATTTCCTCTTTTCCCTGTGACACGAGAACCAGAAAGGCTCGCCATTATTTGGCAAAGCAATCAATCGGCTCAACCGCGTCGATGGACATATTGATGCCCGACGAGATGGAAGATCGCAATATCAACCTAGTAGTTTGAAAGGGGAGAAACATCACCACGTCAAAGTAGTGTGTTTTTTTTGACACAACAGCTTTTATGGATGCTTGAAGCACTCAACTCAGATACCACAGATCATAGGCATTCTAATTTTCATTAAGCCGTTGAAATACAAATATTAAATGCAACATTAATACGTCTAGATCAGTATATTTAACTGCTAAAAAAACATAATCACCCTGAACGCATGCAAAAAATCACGCGCTGGGGATTAAAATGCCAACTAAAATTTAATATGCAAATTCAAAATAGAAATAGGCAAGGACATTCTGCAATACATAACCTTTGACAGAGGAACCCGGTGGTTTTGGACACCACCGGGAATGAGAGTCATTGGAAAATCAGGATTATTGAAAGTCCAATGAAGGTCTAAGGCTTAAGTCAGCCTTAGAAAGAACGCTCTACGCGGAAGTTCAAAGTAGCAGCGTCTGTTTTGTCAGCACCGTCTACATCTTCCTGCTTCCAACCAGCACCAGCAGAGAACAGCAGACCGGAAACCGGACGGTACTCAAGAGTGCCAGCTACAACAACTTCATTGAAGTCATTGAAGTCAACAGTCTCTTTACCTGCTTCAACATCAAGATAAGAGCCTTCGATGCCGGATGAGAATACTGAGGTCCAGTTATGCTTATAACCAGCTGCAACAGACCATGCCTTGTTGGTTTCCAGAGTGCCATTCATAACAACGGCATCTGCTGTATCATCAGCGCCAACATAGGCCATAGCACCATCTGCATATGCTGCCTGGAAGTTGAACACATCACCAGGTGCGATCATATCCAGGTTGAAGCCGACAGCAGCGGCGACACCATAACCAACTTCAGAAGAACGAGCTTCAGGAGAGTCAACTTTCGTCACAGCACCAGACAGGCCTGCCCAACCCCAACCTTGATTGATAAGAGCTTTAGCAACGAAGGAAGGTACAGTGTTACCTGCTTTTTCACCATCAATGATATCATGCTGGCGATCAGAGTTATCTTCAATAGAGCCCATAATTGTCAGGCCATTAGCAACAGCGTAGGTGTAAGACGCCTGCCAAACGGTATCATCAGACAAATGACGGTCAAACAAGTTTGTGGACAGGTTGTCAGTCCAGAGATCAAATGCAGAGTTCGCGCGACCGAAGGTGAAACCACCAACCTGAACATAACCTTTATCCAGCTCAACACCCTCACCGTCACCACGACCATCTGTGTCTGAAGTGAACTGGAAGTCCATGTAAGTACGGATCAAACCCAACTCAGACTGGGTACGGGTGTCAACACGCAGGTTGGCACGGGAGCGGAAGTTCTGGTTGTTCTTGTCGTTACCAAAATCTTCGTCATCGGTCAGGTTGTTGATTTTTGCTTCAACACGAACACGACCGCCGATTTTGATTGCAGTTTCAGTGCCTGGCAGTACGAAGAAACCTGCACCGTATGCATCGTTGATGCGAACGTAATCTACTGGTGCGATGTCAGCTGGAAGATCAGCAGCCTGAACAGAAGTTGCAGCGGCAGCAGCAGCTGCTGCGATTGCGATAGCCTTGAAATTCATAATTCTAACTTTCTTTAAAACCAGAGCAGCTCGACCACATGTCGATCCCTGACCACTCTGGCTCCCCACTTGCGCATCTTGATCAAAGCAATGTTTGAAACATCACTTTATTCAGCGGGCACCGGTAAGTGCGCCCCGCGCTGTTCACAACATCAATATTTGTGATCTTTAGTTTTTAATCAATAATTCAAATGAAGTTTGAAAGTCATCGAAATACGATGTGGCACAAATAACACAGGGAATTTAGGGGAGATAAGCCAAACCAAGAACAGCAACACGCACTAGAAACAAACCATTTCAAAGCAAAAGTGAAGATTAAACCCATAAATTATTGTTATGTTCAGAGTTACTGGAGAGGTGTTGAGACGGGACCGGCATAACTTAAGAAAAACAAACAAAAATCATCACTTTTTCAGTCAAAAACCTACTATCTCAAAGCTTTTTCCTTCCAAGTCAGCTGCAACTGACTGCAAGAATACATCAACACAAACAACAAATAATGATACATCAATATTTTTGATGTTAAATACACCAGTTCCACACAACCAAGAAAAATACATATAAATCAATAAGTTAACTAAATTCACATAGGATCACTGCGATTTATCAGCCTAAAACGCATTAACTTTTGCAGTCTACACGATGTGGACAAATCCACCTCAGCGAGCATTTTTCACGCAAAGGACAACTGACTACCTACCAAAAACAAAGAGGGCAGCCACTTGAGTGACCGCCCTCCTCCATAAAACTGTGTGTTTTGTCCTAGGCTTGGCCTTCAATGAGTTTGCGACGTAACCATCCTGAGAGTTGATCCATCATCATCACCACCACAATAATCAGAAAGATCAGGTAGAGAGTGTTCTCCCAATCCTGTCTGGTTCGCATGGTCTCTATAAGCTTTAGGCCTATTCCCCCTGCTCCCAATGCCCCAATCACAGTGGCACTGCGTGTATTGCTCTCCAGATAGTAAAGCATCTGAGATATAAAGAGAGGTAGGATTTGCGGAAATAGCCCGAACCGGTATTTCTGAACCGGAGAAGCTCCCGTTGCTTGCACGCCTTCCGCCTGTTTCTTATCTGCATTCTCAATCGCCTCAGAGAACAGCTTGCCGAAAGTACCCGTATCGGTAAAGAAGATCGCAAAAATCCCGGAGAGCGGCCCAAGTCCGAACGCCCGTATAAAGATGAGCGACCAGATAAGCATATCGACCCCGCGTAGGAAATCGAAGAACCGGCGCACGCCTGTTCGCGCTAGCCTCACCGGATTAACATTCGCAGCAGCAGCAAACGCAAGCGGCAACGCTAAAATACCCGCAATCAAGGTACCGACCACGGCCATGATGAGAGTTTGCAGCAATGCGAAATAAACCTCCCCATGCTGCCACTCACTGTTCATCCAAAACTCATTGAACATAAAGCGCAGGTTGGAAACATCAGGATCCAGTCTTGCCGAAGAAAACGCCAGAGACATCAGCTGACCAGCACTCAGCCCGTTCAGCTTGCTGTCAAAGTCAAACCAGAAGTTCTCCCACCCAACGAAATAGCGATGCACCTCAACTTTGCTCTTTGTCAGCCAGATACGTGTATATAAAGAGGGCCGCGCATGAACCTGGGTTTTCGAGACCTTGAGCCAGTCAGCCTCAGCTCCACCAATAAACTGCGGAACCCCATCTCCAACTTTGAATGTAAAAGGCTCATCAAACTCTGGATGAGTGTAAGTCACCACATCATCTGCAAAGTGAAGCACCCCATCTTTACCGAGCAGAATGGAGGATTGCCCACGTGATTGCTCAATCCAATCTGGCTGCTCTTTATATATAGCGCGCCTGTTGCCCTCCAGGCTAACAACGAACCCCTGATCAGCCTTCTTGAACTGGTACTTCGCATGCACCTTGTGGGCATAAGCATCCAGCGCAAACAGTTGAGCCATGTCCCCACGGGCCTTCTCCATCACGCCCGGAACATCAAATGCGAAAAAGCAAAGAGCCAAATAAACAACACCCAACAGCGACAGCACCGGACCAAGCAAGCGTTTTTTCAAATCCAGCCCGAGAACACCGGGATACAGCTCCTCCAGTCGTTGCTCTTCATGATGCGACGTCCCACGCAAGGCACTAATATCTGTCATAGAACGCTCCATCAAACTTGCCCCGTCTGACCAATAAGTTTTTGTCGCATCCAGCCACTGAGGTAATCGATGGACGTGATTGAAAGAACCAGCATGAAAATGATGACAAGAATGTCAGCTCCATAGTTCCAGTCGACAACCATCTTCAACTCAGCACCAAGACCACCAGCTCCGACAAACCCAAGGATCGCAGAGGCCCGCACATTCACTTCCAGCCGAAGCAGCGTGTAAGACAAAAAGTTCGGAAGCACCTGAGGCAGAATGCCGAAGCGAATTTGCTCCAACCAGTTGCCACCTACACTGCGAATGCCTTCAGCAGCCTTCAGGTCACAATTCTCATTCACCTCAGAAAACTGTTTGGCGAGTGCACCAATCGTATGCGTTGTCACCGCAATCACAGCAGCAACCGGACTTGGCCCAAAAATCAGAACCAGCAACAGCGCAATCACAATCTCTGGAAACGCGCGGAAAATATCCATCACCCGGCGCATTGCAGCAACGGCCAGCCGATTGCTCACCAAGTTACGGCTCGCAACAAAACTCAGCGCCCCGCCCAGAAAAAATGCCAGAAGAGTTGAGACCAAAGCGATGTTGACGGTCTCGATTAGGTACGGAAGATATTGAAGAACAAGTGCGAAGAGCCCAACCAGCCCTTCCTCATAAGCACCAATGAACAACTCAGCCGGATAATCAAAGAATTTACCCAAGCCGGTCCAAAAGCCACCAGAATTTGCTTGGTCCGCAACAAACAAGCCACCAAAGATGCTCAGGACACAAAGGCCGAGCAGAGAAAGAGTATATAGCGTTCGGCGCCGGGCAACACGCTCATAGGCCTGAGAAATCTCGGCCAGACGGGAAGCTTCGGCAAGCGCCAGATGAGCGGCCACTTCAACATCCTCCAAACAGGGAAATGATGAGAGCCACCACGGCCCCCATAAAGAAAGGGCGCGGTCAGATCCGCGCCCCTTTACTACTTTGAGAATTAGTTAGCTTTTTTTGCTTCGATCTTACGGCGACGCGCTTCAACAATGGTCTTGTAAAAATCGTGGTTCACTTCCACAAAGTCAGCGTACTCACCACCCTGTGCGGAGTAGAAGCACTCGGTGTTATCAGTCACCATAGACTTCAACGAGGCAACAACCTTCTGCTTAACGTCAGATGGAAGCGACTTACGTACAACAAGCGGGCCATTAGGGATCAGCGGAGACTGCCAGACCTGAACCAGATCAGACATATCAACCATGCCTTTATCTACCATCTTACGCAGGTTACCAGAGGTGTAGCCCTCTTCCCATTCGCCAACGCCAGATGCCCAGGTGACGCCGCCGTCAACATCGCCATTCAAAACGGCAAGAACGTTCTGCTCGTGTCCACCAGAGAACTGCGTAGAGGCAAAGTACTCTTTCAGGTTCAGGCCCATATCGTCAAACGCAACAGAAGGAACCAGATAACCGGAGGTGGAGTTAGGGTCAGCAAAGCCCATGCGCTTACCCTTCATGTCTTCCAGCGTCTCAATGCCAGAATCTGCACGGGCAACCATCACAGAATAGTAGCCAGTCGCCCCATCTGTTTGCTTGGTAGTCAGCACAGGCTCAACAGCGTCTGGAGCGGAGAGGTAAACAGCAGAGTAACCGGAAGCGCCAAGCTCGGCATAATCCAGGTTACCACCCTTCAGGCCTTCAATGGTGCCAGCATAATCAGCTGCCGGGAAAAGCTTGACCGGAACACCCAGCAGCTTTTCAAAACGGTCAACCAGACACTGGTTGGAACGAAGACGATCCGCCTCATTCTCACCACCAAGAATACCAATGCGGAATTCAGTGATTTTCTCTTCAGCCAGAGCCATAGGCGCAGCAAGAAGGGTTGTGCTAACAGCAAGAGCTGCAGCAACTTTACCGATGATTTTCATCAGAGCACTCCAATATCAGAATAAAAATCTTAAACGGCTGCTATTCAGCAGCAGAGACGACGGGTGAAGCATCACCTTTCGCCAGTTCCAGGGCAGCGATTTTTGCACCTTCGCTACCAAGAGAAGTTGAGGTCATCCCCTCCTCAAAACTGTCATCCGCACCGTAGATCTCACGGGCCACTGCGGTCGAAAGCCCATCCGGTTTCCCATCAAAAACAATCTCACCATCGCGCATACCAATCACGCGATCGCAGTAGTTTCGAGCAGTATCAAGAGTGTGGAGATTACAAATAACAGTCAGGCCATCTTCCGTGTTGATCGCCTTAAGAGCATCCATCACCACCTGCGCATTCATCGGATCCAATGAGGCAATCGGCTCATCGGCCAAAAGCATTTTCGGTTCCTGCATAAGAGCACGGGCAATCGCAACACGCTGCTGCTGACCACCAGAAAGATTTTCGGCCCGTTTCAAAGCCGTTTCAGCAATACCAAGTCTTTCAAGTTTCAGCAGGGCTTGAACGCGTTCTTCCCGCGTAAACAACTTAAGCATGCTGGAAACAGTTCCGTGTGCATTCAGGCGACCCAACATAACATTAGTTAAAACATCAAGACGCGGCACCAGATTGAACTGCTGAAAGATCATCGCGCAATCACGCTGCCAGCGACGCTTATGCGCCCCCTGCAAGGCAAGCACATCAACACCATCAACAAGGACACGCCCATCCGTCGCCGGGGTTAGTCTGTTGATCATCCGCAGCAGCGTGGACTTACCCGCGCCGGAACGTCCAATAATGCCAATCATCTTAGGCTTCTCAACAATGAAGCTCGCCCCTTTGACAGCAACATGCGCGCCAAATTCTTTTCTAACGCTTTCAAACTGGATCAAGAGTTCAACCCCGGTGCCTGTTAAAATTTAACGTACTAGACACACGCGATTGTTACAGCGAAATGACGCTCACTCACAAAGCAACCCCGTCAAAAAACCGTCACACCCCACCTCCCCCACATAGCTGGCAAAACGAGCATTACATTACGTTTCTGTGACAGGAGGAAAAGGCAACCGGCGTTCAAACCAAGTAAGTCAACCAGGTGAGATTTTCATGGAGGATCGAAAAATGTAGAACGAGCGACAATCTGCAAACCAAAGACCATCGCAAAGCCGATTTAAGAGCAATGTAACACAGCTGAGGAACAAACCTTTCGGCCTGTTGCACTACAAATTCGTATTTTCAAAAAAGGGAAGATGGCGGACACGGAGAGAGTCCGTTAAAAAACCGAGTTCTCTGGAGAGACCTTTTTAACTCTTATATTTCAGTACAGTAACTCGAAATACTTCAATTTCACAATGCATAAAATATGCAATTGTTATGTAATTTGTTATGTAGCTCACGACCAGATTTTGCTGTGAAATGAGTGCTGTTTGGTTATAGCAAAAATCACCGCCCGCAATTGATAACTGCGAGCGCCTTAGATTTCTCAGCATAGATTAGATGAACAGGAAATCATCCGGTTGTAGCTCAACAGGAGTGACACCTTGCAGGGTGATCGAAGTATCTGCGTCGATTGTGACCACTGTATCTGAACCACGAACCTCTGCAGCATCGAAGCCAGCAAGAACATCATGACCGGCATCACCAGCAGCAAACACAAATATGTGGCTACCTTCACCGCCATTCAGCTGATCATCACCAGCACCACCTGTGATCACATCATTACCTCCATTTCCGTTGATAATGTCTGCTCCAACACCTCCTACGAGAGTTTCAGCAGCATCATTACCCATAACTTCGAGAGATGCGGCCCCAAAGGTTTCAATCACTGGTTCATCGTTAGGGAAGTAGATCGTTCCGTCTTGCCCGACATAGAAGCCAGTAGGGTCTTTGGTAAAGACATAGACTGATCCGGAACCCTCTCCGTTGTCATCGTCAGAATGCGATCCAACCGTGTTAGTACCATCTTCATTGATTGAAACAGAGCTACCAAACAGACCAATGCCTGCTGCGTCAGAGGCTGTCAGTTCAATCTCAGAGTAACCACCAGAACCATTCGGCACATAAACATAAGCAGCTCCGATGCCGGAAGTAGCACCTGTAACGATGACACCAGCCTCATTCACAGCAAGTGTCGGACCTGTACTACTATCTCCGGTAATCAGCTTGGAAACCGTATAGTTACCATTGCCATCCGGCTCATGGATGTACAAGGCACCGTCAGCGCCAACAACAATGGTGCCATCATCCTGAGCCACACCACTTTGACCAAAGCTATTATTGGAGTCAGGTGCGGACAATTCCAGCTCTATATAATGACCGAGAGTATCCGGTGAGAACACATAGGCAAGATCGCCTGGGCCGTCGGCAAAGATAACGCCACTGTCGTTAATGCTAACATTACCACCAGCGCTTCCAGGTACTGGAACAAAGAGTGTGTCTTCTGTGTAACCGCCAATACCATCTGGAGTGTAGATGTAGATCTTGCTTTCAAGCCCATCAAAGACAGAAGCAACAATCACTCCATTTGCATTCATTGAGAGGCCATGCTCACTAGGGAAGCTACCGGCAAAACCCTCAGGTACAGTCAGCTTGACTTCCGAATAGCTCCCGCCCCTGTCGGAGTGAACACATAAATAGCTTTTCCGACACTACCCAGAGTACCATCTCCGAAGGCACTAACCGCAACAACACCAGAGTTATTGATCGCAGTATTGGCACCGAAGTAATTCAAGTCAGCACCATCAGAAGCCACAAGTTTGGTCTCGGCATAACTGCTGCCATCTGGCGTATAGACATAGACCGAACCGGATTCACTGCCCTTATCATCGTCACCAGAAGCACCAACAACCACAACTCCGTGGTCATTCATCTGCACTCCATGGCCGAAACTGTCATACTCGGCACCATCAGATGCAACAAGTTTGCCGGATTTAACTGTGACATTACCCTCACCCTGGATTGTGACCGTAACCGTCTCAGTGGAGCTTGCACCTGAAGCATCCGTTACGGTGTAAGTGAAAGTGTCGTTTGCAGTTTCTCCGCGGTTCAATGCATCGTACTTACCATCAGGATTGTAGGTGAACGCACCATCGGCATTTACTGTAACAGAACCGGTAGTGTCGCTCGTATTAACGGTAATGCTATGGGTGTCAGATGTATCGAGATCATTGAACTCGGGCGCAATATTAATCACAGTGTTTTCGTCTGTCAGTCTCGCAATCTCAACCGCAACCGGCCCTTCATTCTGCCCTGCCACCGTAATTGTGACAGTAGAGGTCGCGCTTTCACCAGCAGCATCAGTAATCGTATAAGAAAACGTGTCTGTAGCTGTTCCTCCAACAGCTAGATGATCAAATTTGGTGCCTGGGTCATAGTGGAATGTGTCATCACTGACGACTGTTCCAGTTCCGATCATTTCCGCGACATTCAAAGCAAGCGTATGAGTATCTACCAGATCAAAATCCTGGAAGAAAACTCTGATGGAAATCACATCGTTTTCAGTAGTTGAGATTTGAATTGGGTAGGAAAATGGTGCGGAGTTAGACATTAAAACAACTTCCCTAAGAGCATTAACGATTACACTCTAAAGTTGTAAAACTTGCCGAAACTTATGATTTCAATTTTAATAAATATGCATTTTCCGCTGTATTTTGAAATAGATAAGAATATCGCATCTTTCTAATGTTAGGTTGTAAGTAAATGTACTTTCACTCCTTATCGGCAATGCGATCTAGTTTCCTTTCGATATTCTCCAACCGCTTTCAATGCTCACAACCAATGTCTCAACCCGTGTAACACGTTCAACCATAGCACTACTTTGCGAAGCGTAGCGCTCCAATGCAGTCACTAGTTCGTTGACGCTTGCCGCCCACCAGACAAAACTAATAAACCGCAGTATCACAGTAAACATCAGGCCTACTGGGATCTCTTTTCCAAGACGACAACCCGAAGGAGTTTGCTCTTGCATCGCCATCACAAACACCTCTTTCATTCGCAATTTGATCGTGTAGTCTTAGTTGTTTCGTCAGGCTTTGCACTTCCAATACTCAATCAAGCCAGTGTTCCAACGCGACCAAACTCACGCAGAAATTTCACGAGTCCCTGTGCAACCAAGCTTGTGAGTTTATCCACTAGCTAGCCATAAAAGAAGTTCTAACTGAAGCAACCTCAAGCTTCGTTGATCAAGACAGCACCTTCGCGCTGTGCCAATGAGCAGCCCCATGTGAGTAGTCCAGATTGAAAGTTAGTGCATCACTGGCCTTTGGTCTA
>NZ_LMCK01000020.1:0-8238 GCF_001623165.1 Pseudovibrio sp. WM33 | reverse complement strand
CAGCCCTTCATGAGTGTCCTGCTGGTCTGCGGCCGGGCGATTTGTGCCCGCAGGCCAGCATTTTTGTGTGCGTATATGGATGCGTTGGTTTTGTGGTCTTGGAGTTCTTGGCTTCAAACTGAAGGTTTCTCTCAATCAGCTCTTGTGGGTTTTCTGCGAGGATTGCGTATCGATTTTATGCGTGTCCTTGTCCGAGGTCTGACTTGTAAGGATGTGCAGTCTAAGGAGCAGGGATATGGAACCGGAAGATATGCGGCGTGAGCTGGATGGGTTGAGGGCTGCGATTGAGCGGAAGCCGAGCAGGGGGTGGGTGATTGCTACGTCGATTATTACGACTCTGCTGGTTCTTGTGGTGATTGTCGTGATTATGATGTTTGCGATGATGAACCGTATGCACGATATTGGCTGGCGTGGTCATGACAAGTATTTTGATCAGCCTTTCCGCCGATCACCGCCACCTGCACCGGGTCAGCCGCTGCCACGGTGATTTCCTAACCGTATCTTTATCTAAAAAACTGGATTCCACTTTTTGCGGCTGCGCTTTAACAGGGGCACCGGCAAGTGCCTGAACCGTTGGCGGGTCGCGTCCGGGGTTGTCTCCACATTTACGGCACATGCTTTTAATCCTTCTGTGTGGTCAGGGCATTCTTGGCATCTTGAAAGCCAGCAGGGCGGCTATGCCTGCAATGGCTGCCATAATGAGGAACATGAGCGGACCGGATTGTGCTGCATTTTCCAAAGTGATCAAGTCTTTCGCGCCGGGAACGGAGAAACCGGAGAGGCCTGCCAAAAGGCCTGCTAATGCTGCGCCAATGGCCGTGCCTGCGGATTGCAGCGGCCCGATGAAGCCGGAGGCTCTGTCGCGCTCATCGTCGGTTTCAGCGTAAATGATTGCCACTTTCAGGAACTGGCTGCTCATGCCAAAGCCTGCTCCGTTAAAGACGGCGGAAAGCAAGAATATCCAAAGAGACATGGTGTAGAGCGAAACAGCGGTGAGCAGTATGCCTGCGATGATGTTTAGCGTTCCCAGACGGATCAGATAGGTTCGTATGTGCGGTGTCTGCACGCGGGCGACGATCCATGCAGCGGTTGTCCATGTGAAGGCTGTAATCGCCATGGCATAGGACGCCTCGGTGACGGAAAGACCCCACAGAACCTGACCCATGGCAGCGCCATAGATAGAACGGGCAGCGCTGGCGATAAACAGCAGCAGTGTGACCCACATGCCAAGGCCCAAAATGCCTGTGAACCTGAACGCGCCGCGCGGAATAAATGGACTGGTGCTTTTCTTATCCCATTTTACAGCAAGGAACAGCAGGATCAGGCCAACAGCTAAAGCACCACTGATGCGGGGAAGGCTGCGCAGCTCACCCACATAGGCGATGAGCAGGACGGCGACAGCGAGCAATCCGAGGCGGGGGAACATGCTCAACCTGTCAGTGGATTGAGTGGTTTGGCCTTTGTCTCTTGTGGTGGAGGGGATGACGGTGATTGCCAGCACAAGCAACAAGAGCGACAGCGGCAGGTTGGCGTAAAACACTGCGCGCCACGACCAGCTTTCTGTCAAAATGCCAGCGGCGAGCGGGCCAATGCCTGCGGAAATTGCCCAAATCCCCGAGAGCAAGGCGAAGACTGAGGGGACGGCGTCTTCCGGGTAGAGGTCTGAAATCAAGGTGTAGCAGAGCGAGACAATCATGCCCTCACCCAGACCTTGTAGCAATCTGCCGAGCAGCAAGTGCTCCAACGCGCCAGCTGCGCCAGCGATGAAGGAGCCCACCAGAAAAGACAGGGCGGCGGCGATGAATAAAGGGCGTGCGCCGATGCGGGCTTTCAGGGACCCTGTGACTGTGCCTGCCAGAATGGAGCCAATCTGAAACAGGCTGAGCACCCAGAAGGCGCGTTGCTGGCCGCCAAGGTCGCGGATGATGTCTGGCATGATGGCGGAGGAGAGGAAAGTGTTCATGCTTGCCGAACCCACACCTAAAATCATGATGAGGGATGCAAGCCAGCGACCATTCATGGTTAGCTTTTTGAAGGGCGATAATGCCATTGTTTGTGACGGACTGGAAATGGTCATGAGTATTGCCTGTTTTAAAATATATGTTTTGTTTAATTCGGAGAATTTAATAAGTAAAGTATTTTCTTATTAAATCCCTTTGCCGTGTGTCGTCGATAAATCGATTCTGCAAAAATTGGCCCAACATAAATTGGCGGATTGTTCCTTTTGTTTCGCAGGCTTAGCTTTTCTACAGCACGAGGAGGTCCTTTTTTCGGCAGATGTGAAGACAACTTGAATAGCTTGGTTTTGTGTGGGCACTTGGCGGTCGTCCACGTGATGCTTTGCGCAGTTTTGGGGTGCTGAAACAACGAAAAATGCTGCGTGCTTGGTGGGGTGTTCTGAAGTGAGGCGGCTTCAGAGTATGCATCACTGAGGAATGTCTGGGGTGGAGCCTATCAGACTCCAATATAGGAGCACTAGTGGGAGCGTGCATGTTGCCGGGCTATGATGGTTGTCGGCATTTAAAAAAGAAAACCCCGCTTGGGGCGGGGTTTTGAGAGGTTGCATTGGAGGCTTGTGTTACTGCACAAGTTCGTAGGTTATTGTAACTGATGACGAGAGGGTCTCCTGACCTGCTGCAATTGGCGGGGCACTGTCCATTTTTGCAGCTCTCATGCCCATCATTTCCGGGTAGGGACGTGGGTTGTACCCGGCTTCGGAAATGCTGAGAATTTTGCCAAGGCTAACACCGGCAGCTTTCGCGTAGGTTTCCGCCTTGGTGCGCGCGTCTTGCACGGCGCTTTCGCGGGCTTCATCAATATATTTTTCAGGATTGGATACGCCGAACTGGATCTGGCCAACATCGTTGGAGCCGTTTTGCACCAGCATGTCCAGTGTGGTGCCCAGTTTGGTGATGTCCTTCAGACTGATGCGGATGCCGTTCTGCACGCGGTAGCCAACAATCTCAGGAGCTTTTGGCTCATTGTTTTTGAGGCGGCGGTTGTCGTAGATCGGTGAAATGTCAAAGCCGGTGGTCTGGATATTCTTTTTTTCGATGCCAGCGTCTTCAACATCCTGCAGGATGGCGCGCATGGTGACGGAGTTTTGCTGAAGGGCGGACTTTGCATCATCACCCTGTGTGATTACGCGAGAGACCAGCGTCGCCATATCAGGCGCCACGTTGACCGATCCCTGGCCGGAGATTGTGATCTTGCCAGTTTGTTCAGCAGCCTTGGCATTGACACCGCTGGATACAACAAGAGCAGCGGCAACAAGACCAGCAACTGCCAGCGCGCTTATACTTGGAAGACGCAATTTCTTCTGTTCGCTCTGCATTAAAATCTCCAGTTTCAAATTTGTTGAGGCTGATGCCTGATCCGTGCTGCGGACTGTCATTCTTGATCAGCCGAATATCGAGAAATGCAATTAGAAGTTACAATTGCGGCGGCTCTCAGGCGTGATCATGTCAATTCACGGGTTTGATTTTGATGATCCAGGTTTATCGGATCGCCGACATTGCCATCCCCCGACAACAGGATTGCAATGGGGCGCGAAGATGGGAACTGGGCGCAAATGATGATGGCAAGCACGACAAGCGGCACGCACAGCACCATTCCAATAACGCCCCATAATGCCCCCCAAAAGCTCAATGAGATCATAATAACGAGGGGTGAAATGTTAAGTTGTGTGCCCATCAGACGTGGTTCCACCAGATTGCCGAGAATGAACTGAACTGCTCCCAGCCCAAGAGTAATCGCGATAAATGGTGTGAGGGTGTCGAAATAGACCAGTGACAACAGGCTTGGGAAGATGACGGCAATCAGAGAGCCAATGGTCGGGATGTAGTTGAGCAGGAAGGCGATGAACCCGAAAAGGGCCGCGTAAGGCAGGCCTGCCCATGACGTGATGCCGTAGGTGAGGAAACCGGTGATGATGCTGACACCGGTTTTGATACCCATGTAGTGACGCATGCGACGACCAATCTCTCCACGGATGGCGAACGCAAGCTGTACGCGGTCGGAATCTTCAAAGAGGGCGGCGAGCTTTTTGTCAAAGGTTGCCGCCTCAAAGATCATAAAGAGCACGTAGATGAAGACCAGTGAGCTGGATCCGGCCAGACTGGTGAGAACGGATGCTCCGGTGCTGAGGGCTGCGCTTAGCGAGAAGTTGGGCAGGATGTCTGAAAGCTGGAGCGGCTTTTCCATGTTCAGTTGGTTGGCAAGCTTGAGCAGCAGCTCATCCAGCCGCCCCTGATAGGTTGGTGCGTCGAACGCCAGTTGCTGCAGGTTGACTGAGACAATGTTGAACAGGATGCCGACGACATAAAAGATCGCGAACAGGGCCAGCAAAATGGTGAGCGGGCGCGGCAGATACGGTCCAACCACAGGCAAATGTCGCAGGGCAGAGGACATGGAGTTGATAATGTACCAAAGCACCAATGCGATAATCAGGGGTATAATGAGGGAGCGCCCTATGAAGAGTAGCCAGCCAATAATGACAAGAAGGAACAAAGAGGCGGTGAACTTAATAAGAGGCTGGCGCATCATGCACTCCAAGGGATCAGGCTGCCGGAAGCTGTTAGTTTTCACATAGTCTCTTAAAATCAGGTATTTATAAAGCTTTGTGATGAATGCTCTGTTGATCTGCCGGGGAAAAGGCGCATCCCCAAGTTTCAACAGGATCTGCCCCCCTCTCTGCTATAAACAATTTACTCACCCGTGGTTGTTGGTGTAGAACCTGTCTTCGGTAAGGGCCTGTAGCTCAACTGGTTAGAGCCGTCCGCTCATAACGGACTGGTTGGGGGTTCAAGTCCCTCCGGGCCTACCAAATCTCTTATAAAATTCTTTTCTTTCAATTACTTAAGTCTCAAAGTGTCCCATGAAATAATGGGCGTGGGACACTTTACCATTCTAGCCCCTTCAAAGTCTCCATTGCAGAGCGGGCGAGATTCCAACGTTCAACACCTTCAGTATAGACTTCAGAGGTTCGTGCTTCGGCGTGTCCATGGATTGCCATGATTTGATATTGAGTGCAGCCTTCAAGAGCTAAGAGGTGGCCAGCTGCCTTGCGGATGCCATGGGAACTGCGGTTTTCAAGCTCTGCTGCCAAGCACCACTTCTTGAAGCGATTGCGCAGACTTTCTGGTGATGCAAATGGTTTGCCGTGTTCAGTAAGAAGGTAGGTGCGCCCTTGTACAGTGGTTGCTCTAGTAGCACTCAGCAATGGCGGAAGCATTGGGATCTCTACATAAGCTGAGCCTCTCTTCCGAGGTTGCCAGCCAAGCCCTCTGATTCCACTACGATCAAATTCATTTTCTCTGCCAAGCCAAATCACGTCTGAGATGCGGCAAGCTGTGAACATGAAGAGAGTTAGGCAAAGGTGAGCTGTTGTCCCGGCTGGGTGCGTTTCTCTGAACTTCCGCAAATCTTCAACAGTCCAGGGTATGGCGCCCTTTGAGTTCTTGTTGAGCTTGCTAATTCCAGCAGCAGGATTGAAGTCTTTGCTACAGTCTCCGATCTCGCCTGCCCATTTATACATGGCACGGATCGCCTTCATCATGTTGTCGGCAGCTCCGGGGGTGGATTTCATGTTGTTGCGGATTTGCAAGACAGCCTGTTGAGGCATCTGGAAATCGTATTCACCATACTCGGCGTGTAGTCGATTTAAGAGATTGCTTCGCTGCTTGAGAGTGTCCTCAGAATATAAGTTATTCTCTACGTCAGATTTCAGATTTCCAAGGTAGCGATAGATCAACCAACTAACTGAGCCTTTAACTGCTTTATCTTCTGGCTTGGTTTCTGGTTTGATCTCTATCCCGCGTCTTGCTGCAAGGTAACATTCGAGGAACTCTTTGTGGTCGGGTGAAACGTGAAGGACAATTCGGCGGGCCTTTTGGCCTTCTACCCTCACACGCCATCGGGTGTTTCCAGAAGGCATTGTTTCCTTGATTAAGCCGGGAAACTTGAGTTTCATGTCATGTGCTCTGGCCATTGCTTCGGTCCGGCAGTTTGCGACTTAGCTGTCTTGGCGTCAACTTTTGAGAATACTAAGCGTGTTTCGGCGTTTGTTATGACACATTCGTGCAGAGTCAGTCCGCAATCCTGAGCGGCTTTGATTGCTCGTTTCATCTGGGCCTGTGTTGCTTTCGATGACTGCGCCATAGCAAACCTTCGTTTATAGAGCGGGTATTCTGAAAATGGATTTAATTGGATTTGGAGAAGAAGCTGGGGTTCGCTGCTTGCATCTCTGCGTACTCTCCCAAGTCGAAGTCGCTCAGCTGCAATGCTTTTACCTCATCATCCGTCAAACCAGCACTGCGTAGCAGCTCAGCAGCCATGGTGGGTTGATTGTGGGTCTGGGCGATTTGAGTGCAGGCGGCGATATAGCCAGCCATGTATGCCTTCTTCTCGTCTTGGGTCATGTTTCACCTGTTTGGGCTTGAGTTAATCGGAGAAGTCGATGAGGAAGAGTTGGCCGCACCCAATTGGAAAGGCCATTGTCCCCCAGTAATCGTCGCCGCTAATACCCGGACCGTGCTGATCGACATACTCGAACTCAACGCCAGTTATGCCGCTTTCCTGCTTCTTGAACTGCGATAGGTCGAAGCTGTTTGCGTGCACTATTCTTGGGTTGCTGATGTGGCCGGTGTCTCTCACAAGGGTTTGCTTGATCGTTTCAACAAGGCTCGCCTTTGCTTCTTGTAAGCGGGATTTGCTGGTTTCCTCGCTTTGCTTTTCAAGATACATGGCGTGATCTTCTGGCTCGCCAATCCAAGGTGTTGGCGCTGCAATGACGGCAACATCTGTGGTTTCCATAGAGCTGATGAAATGTTGATTGTGCTGCTTTGCCAGCCTCACTGCTGCGGCGTAGCTCTCTGCTGCCCATATTTCGTCTGGGCCGATGAAGTGAACGCCCCAAAGAAAGCGGTTCGCGATCTTGTCCAGCCTGTTCAGCAAGCAAGGTTCTCGGGTTTCGGAGGTGTCAAACACTTCACTGAGTACGCGGCGGACTTCTTCAAGGTTATCGTTGCAGCCTTTGGCGTATTCGTGGCTGGTGGTTGGCGGCATAAACGCGATGCCCATGTCGACGCTCTCCAGAGAACCCTCCATCTCTTCGAGTAGTCTGTCGCTCTCTGTGCTCTTAGCTGTCGCGAGTTCTTCTTGCAGCTTCTTAATCTGCGCGATCAACTCGGGTCCGGTGCCAAACCGGATTCCGTCCTCGTAGTAATCCGGGTTGCTGGTGTTCAAGCTATCCATGATCGTCTCCTTGATTGAAGGCTGAGATGGTGAGTAAGAGCTTTTCAAGCAGGTCTGCGGTGCGATCTCGCATCCCGCTTGGCATGTGTTGATTGACCTTTGTGGCGAGGTCGTCTGGAGCGCTCGCTGCCATCGCACTCAGTAACTCTGCTAAAGCCGCAGGGTTCTTTGTCAGGCATAGGCCGACATGGACGGGGTTGGCTTCTAACTCCAAGCGCATCATTCGCTCCTGCTTTCATCAAGTCGCTCAGGGTAACCTCGCAGCTTGATGTTGCGGACTTTTGGACCGCGTAGCCAAAGCGAATAGCTCACATAACCGTTGCGCAGTTTGTGGATGCGGTGCTCAAGTTCGGGGCGAACAATCCCGATGTTTCCGGGCTTCCATTCGCGGAGTTCTCCGGTGCCAAGTTCTTCGACATATCCGCCTTGAAGTACGACACGTATGGCCCAAGCCGGATGGGTGTGAAACGCGCCTTCGTTATCGGCTCTAATGAACTTGTGGAGCTGGATCTTGCAGCCGAGGAACGACACAAGACGCTTGATGAGAAGGCTTGGGCCTTCTTCTTGCGAGCCTCTGAACTCATGGTATTTGAGGAAGAGGTGGAACATCGAGAACTCCGCAATAACAGGATCAGGAAATGCTTTAGACCGCGAGTAAACAGCGTTCATGGGCGGTACAGGATGGTTGGCCTTTCTCGCTAATCACCCACTCCTTCGGATAGTTAGGATGGTCAACATCATGAAAGAAAGCCGCTAAGCTGATTGAGCAACTCTTGCCGTTTGGTCCAGACTTGGTGCAGCAAGCGCAAAGTCTCTCTTCAAACAGGTCACCTTCGACGCCATTGCTGGGCCGCCACAGTTCGCCTGCGCGAGGTTTGAGAAGTTCAGCGTGTTTATCCAGATAAATTGGCATTGCTTTGCTCCAACATTGAGGAAGAAGGGGAAGCGGCTCAGGTGCGCCTTTCCTGAGCCGCTCATGCCGAG
>NZ_LMCK01000019.1:0-106636 GCF_001623165.1 Pseudovibrio sp. WM33 | reverse complement strand
ACCTCCGCCTCGCTACCATTCAAGCACAAAACAAACACACAGGGATCCAGAACCCCACCCACTAACACCAGCACTCATGGCACCACATAGCGGACCTCCGTCCCGCCAACACGCACGCAGACAGGAGCAGCCAACACCCTCACGTGCTACCTACACCAGCAAGACTGGCTTCAATCTCTGCGACTGCAGTACCCACGCCGTCTTCGCTTTGCAGGTGCAAGGCAAGGTCACTCGCGTTTTTCTTCAGTGAAGCGTCATTGACTGCAAGGTGAATGGAGTGTGCCAACTTGTCAGCAGTTAAGGCTTTGCGGGGCACAGGTGGGGCGCCAACGCCCAGAGCAACACTCTTTTGAGCCCAGTAGGGCTGATCGCCGAAGAAGGGGCACAGAACGCAAGGCACGCCTGCGCGGAAACCTTGAGCAGTGGTTCCCATGCCGCCATGGTGCGCCACAGCTGCCATCTTCGGAAACAGCCACTCATGCGGAACATCAGAAACACTCAGGATATCGTCGCTCTCAATGGCATCAAACCCAGCCCAGCCAGTTGAGAGGACACCGCGAACATTCGCCTTTCGCAGGGCCTCAACAAGAACCTCTTGCAACGCTTTCGGGTCCTCAACTGTCATACTGCCAAACCCAATGTAAACGGGTGGAGGTCCACGCTCGAGGAAACTGCGCAGATTTGCTGGTGGCTCATAGTCCCCGTCAGACTTCAAACTCCAGTAACCGCTCATAACCGCCTCATCCGGCCAGTCCTTTGGCCGGGGAACAACCCACGAGCTGATCGCATGAAGCGTCTTGATTGGTAGGACGCCACGGGGAAACAAAACCTCATTGCGATGCCGGATTGCTGGCAGTTTCAGAGCCTTCGTGCGCAATTGATTGATTGATTTACGAAAAGCCGAATAAGAGAGTTTGACGAGTGCGTACCCCAGCTTGTTGTAGCCCGGTATTGGCAAGCGGGGCATCCCCGCCACAGGGAACTCGTTTGTTGGAACGATCATCGGCTGCAACAACCCCATCACAGCCGGAATGTTCAATGCTTCTGCAATATGAGGCGCAGCCATCACTTTGGGGTGGAAGACTATAAGATCAGGCTGAACGGCTTGGGCAGCCTGCCACGCATCACGGTTGAGCCCATCGTTCAGCCGTCCGGATTTCTTCGCGAGCCGTGTACCTGCTGCAACTCTCTTTAAGAGCCCGGATGATCCCTCCAGCGCCGCAATCCCGTCAGGAGTGGTCATCAGATCAATCGTGTCGTTCGAAAGTGGCTCAAACGCCAGACCGAAACTCTTGACCCAGTCACCATACTTTTCAGCACTGCTGAGTGTAACCGTGTGACCACGAGCTGTAAGCCCGCAGGTCAATGCGATAAAGGGCTCCACATCTCCGCGAGAGCCGTAGGTCAAAATGAGAATCTTAGCAGGCTGCAACATCCGGCAGAGTATAGACCGCTTTCAGTGCAATGCCATCAGGTTAAGCCCCGCCTTGCAAAGCTTACGCTCACCTCAATGGGACACTGGTTTTTCAGTTGCCCATTGAGGTAAGCGTGTAATTGGCACTTGTATCACGCAGGCACAGTCAGGTCCTGTGCCAACATCATCGCGTTGCCGTCTGGGTCGTAAAACGTGGCTGTGCTTACCATGCCCTCGATGGTTTCGGTCGCACCGTCAAACTTCACACCCGCAGCTTCCAAAGCACCGCGCGCACTCTCAATATCACCAATGCCAAAAACAGGAACGGTATTGCCGGGGGTAGGCTTTGTCTGTTCACCCAGCCCAAGTGTGACGCCAGCAGTTTTTGTCTTCATCTCACTCCAGCCAGCCTCATCAATGTGATGGATCAACTCAAAGCCGAGCATGGAGCTGTACCATTCAGCGCTCACATGGCGATCACGAACAGAAATGGCGAGGGTAATCGTATTTTCCAAAGAAACTAAGGACATCAAACTTTCCTTTTGTGAAAAAATAAAGTAACTATACTTTATGGACATTTCGACACTTGTCAAGCTCACTTCTCGGGCTTGGTCTCTAAACATTCTGGCCCTATTACATTCAGGGGTTCCCGGCAGGCAGGCTCCGTTGCTGGCCGCATCTGGTGCTGGCCGCACGTCATTCGCGGCCAGTCTTGAGCATCTCACCCAGCTCAAACTCTTGGAGAGGAACCCGGGCCACGGCCACCCACTCCGCCCGGAGTTCCGCTTGACCCCAAAAGGTGTCAAAGCCGCCGAAATCGCCAGCAGGATCGTGGCCGCAGTTCCCGATGAAAAGGAATTTGCCTTACTGCGCAAAAGCTGGACGGTTCCCATTCTGGCACTCACTGCTACCCCCCAGCGCTTCTCGGGAATAAGATCAGACCTGACGACAATCACCGACCGCGCATTGTCAGCCTCGCTGGTTCGGCTGGAAGAGCGGGAATGGATCAAACGCGACATCAACATGTCCGAGCGCCAACCATTCCCCACCTATTGCGCCGCAAACACCGGCATCCAAATCAACCACGCAATTGACCTGCGGGCGTGAGTGAGGCGTGGGACATAACAATACACCACGCTTTTTGCTGTCTGTGAGGCATCACGATTAACCCGCCCTCACAGAATTGAGAGGGTTTCTCGACATATGACATGATCCTCAACGGAGACATCAATGACCTTAATCCTGAGTTCCGATGATGCACCCCATTTTCTGACTCAGCTGTGCGATTGGTTTGCTCAGGAATGGGGGGAGCTGGACCCAGTTAACCTCCGGCAGAGCGACCTTGAAGGGCCATCCCCTTTGCTGGCAATAAGCGAGGAGGGGAAGCTGATCGGCGGATTGGCGTTTACAATAGCCCCAGAACCTCAGAGCACGACGAACTCTATCTGGATCAATGCGTTGCTGGTTGCTCCAGAACACCGGCGAAAAGGCATTGCTTCGAAACTGGTAAGTGCAGCCGAAAAGGCAGCTGCTTTGAAGGGCATAACTGAGCTGTTTGTTTATACAGAATACGCAGCCCTTTACACCGGTTGCTTCTGGGAGCTTCTTGAAACCAAAGAAGGTAACTCAGTTCTGAGCAAAGCACTGGAGCCACGAGTGCGGGAAGAACCGCTTTGAGATGATGCGTGCGGATGTAGCGTCAAAAACAGAAACAGTCCGGTTCATCACCAATCACGCGGGGATATAAAACCGCGCCGTGCTTTTTGCTGTGTGATCCGCTGAAAACTGAACTAAAAAGGAGCATTCGGTTCTGTTCAGGAGGCTCCGGTGGCGGCCACCCCAAATATTTTCAGCGTTTCCCCATCCACGCCCTTTCTGCAGGCAACTGTAAAAGCGTTGCTCTCTGGGCAGTTGATCCCGGGTTTTCAGGCGGATGATAACCCGCTGGCGCTGGCCGATGTCACCATCTACGTGCCAACCCGCCGTGCTGCCAGAACCCTGCCGGATGTCCTGCGCAGAGCTTTGGGCTCCAAAGCCGCCTTGCTGCCGAAGATCCTGCCACTCGGTGACGTGGACGAGGAAGAGCATATCCTGAAAGGTCATGGAGACGGCGAGGCGCTGCCACCCGCCATGTCCACCATGGAACGCAAACTGGCCATGACCCGCCTTGTCTGGGCATGGAAAGGCCAGCTCCGTCGCCAGATCCTTCAGCTCAAAGAAGATGATCCTGCCCGCGTTCCAGCGTCCTCCGCTGATGCCGCATGGCTCGCGGGCAACCTGCTCACGCTTATGGATGAAGTGCAGACAGAAGAAGCCAGCTGGGCAGAACTGGGCAGTCTTGTCCCCGATGACCACGCCGAATACTGGAAGATCACGCTCGAGTTCCTGAAGATCGTCACCGACCTGTGGCCCGAGCACCTCAAAGCCATCGGCATGATGGACCCGAAGGAGCGTCGCTCAGCCCTCATCCGCGCAGAAGCTGCCCGCCTGCGCACAACACCGCCACGCGGTCCGGTAATTGTAGCTGGTGCAACCGGTTCCTTCCCAGCAACCGCCGAGCTGATGAAAGCCGTGCTGAACTTGGAGAACGGAGCCCTTGTCCTTCCTGCACTCGACATGGGCATGGATGCCGAAAGTTGGCAGGCACTTGGCAGCCCGACAGAGCCACAACGCGTTCCCGGCCATCCCCAATACAGCCTCCGCCAACTGCTTCTTGCGCTGGGCATAAAACGAGAAGACGTTACACAGCTGGGCGCACCGGAAAGCGAAGCCTTGCGCCTGCGCTGCGAGATCGTCAACGAAGCGCTCCGCCCAGCAGAAACAACGGAAGAGTGGCAAAACTTCTTCACCTCAGAGCTGGCAGACCACAGAGAGACCGCCTTTGCAGGCACGCAGCTGATCACAGCGCGAAACGAATCCGAAGAAGCGCTCTCAATCGCCCTGCTGCTGCGTGAAGCGGTGGAAGCAGGCAAATCGACTGCGCTGATCTCGCCAGACAGAACACTGGCCCGCCGCGTGGCATCAGAGTTGACCCGCTGGGGCATCATCGTGGACGACACCGCTGGTCGCCCGCTGGAGCAAACACCGCCCATGGTGCTTGCCATCCTCACCGCAAAGCTTGCCCTACAAGGTCTCGATCCGGTCAACCTGCTGGCCTTGCTCAAACATCCGCTCGCCTTCCTCGGCATGAAGGCCAAGGAAGTTCGTTCCGCCGCCCGTGCTTTGGAACGCGGCGTGCTGCGTGGCCCACATCCAAGACCGGGCCTGAGTGGCCTGCGTGAAGCGGTGGCAGCTGCGCATGATCAAGCTATGGAGAAGGCGGATAGACCTGTCTCTCGCTGGCGTAAGCTGGTGGAAGAGGACTGGGACGCCATCAACACCCTGCTGGACCGTCTAGAACAAGCGCTCGGCCCACTGGAAGCCCTGCTGCAAAACCCAAATGAGATCCCGGTCGAAGACATCATCAAAACCCACGTGGATGCAGTCCTGCTGCTTGGGGCTGATGAAAACGGCTCCACGGAAGAGCTGTTCAGTGGCGAAAACGGTAAGGCGCTTGCCGAAACCTTGACGTCCTTGCTGGAAGCTGATGCTGCGGGCCTCTGCGTGCCTGCCAATGAATGGCCCGGCGTGTTTGGTGCCCTCATCACTGGCGGCGCCGTTCGCTCTCGTACACCTGCCGATCCCCGCATCCATCTGCTCGGCCCCATGGAAGCCCGCCTCCAGCGTTACGACCTCGTCGTCCTCGGTGGACTGAACGAAGGCACTTGGCCGCAGCGCACTCGCAATGATCCATGGCTCAACCGCCCCATGAAAGGCCAGATCGGCCTTGACCCGCCAGAGCGTAAAATAGGCACCTCCGCCCACGATTTCCTCTGGAACCTCGGCGCGCCGGAAGTCGTGCTCTCCCGCTCCGAGCGTGTAGATGGGTCCCCAACCGTCGCCTCCCGCTGGCTCCAGCGCATTGTCACGCTGGCAGGCCAAAGCGTAGAGCAGCAAATGCGCGCCAAAGGCAAACGCTATACCGAGCTTGCCCTCGTGCTCGACCGCTCAGAAACGCCAGTCCGCCCAGCCAAGCGCCCTGAGCCAAAACCGCCAGTGGAAGCGCGTCCAGTTCAGCTCTCTGTCACAGCAATCGAAAACCTGATCCGCGATCCGTACCTCATCTACGCCAAAAACGTCCTGAAGCTGGATGAAGTTGACCCAATCGGCGGCGAACCGGGCGCTGCCGACAAAGGCAACATCATCCACGATGCGCTCGCAAACTTCCTTGAGGATTGGGATGGGCCATTCGACGACAAGGCAGTTCGAGCACTAAAAACTGAAGGTGGCCGACTGTTCCGCCCACTGGATGCCTTCCCTGCCATCCGCGCTCTGTGGTGGCCGCGCTTTGAGCGCATCGCAGAGGAGTTTGTTGCGTACGAAGGTGAAGTCGCACCGAAGATTTATGACCGTTTCCTTGAGGAGTACGGCAAAGTGGAAATGCAGCGCCCGGAGCGCAACTTTACGCTCACAGGCCGTGCAGACCGCATCGACCAGATGAAAGACAACAGCTTGCGCGTGGTGGACTACAAAACCGGCCAGCCGCCCTCCGCCAAACAGGTCGAAGCGCTGCTCTCGCCACAGCTGCCACTGGAAGTCGCTATGATCCGCCGTAAGGGCTTTGAGGATTTGCCCCACGACATGCCCATCTCCGACATGCTTTACATCCAGCTTAAAGGTGGCAGCGATGCCGTGAAACTGGAAAGTCGTGTACCAAAGGAAAGCACTGCCGAAGAGCTGGCAGAAGAAGCATGGAAACGCTTGGAACAGCTCGTCGCCGCCTATGAGAACCCGAGGAAAGGCTATCTCTCAAGAGCACGTGTGCTGAAGGAAAGGGAATGGGCCGCCTCCTATGACCATCTTGCTCGCGTGCAGGAATGGTCCCTTGGAGAAGACGGGGAGGATGCATAATGGATATTCCGGCAAAAACCCTCGACAGCCAGCAACGCGCAGCGCACCCTGAAAATTCCGCATGGGTGAGTGCAAACGCAGGCTCCGGCAAAACATTCGTGCTTGCCCGACGCGTTGTCCGCTTGTTGCTGTCCGGCACCGACCCATCCCGCATCCTCTGCCTGACCTTCACAAAGGCAGCAGCGGCGGAGATGGCAACCCGCGTATTTGACTCCCTCGCCAAGTGGACGCAGCTAAGTGATGCAGAGCTTGCCGTCGAGATCGAGGACATCGAAGGCCGACCGACGTCAACAAAACAGCTGGCAAACGCCCGCCGCCTCTTCGCCAAAGCACTGGAAACGCCGGGCGGTCTGAAGATCCAGACCATCCACGCGTTCTGTGAAGCGCTGCTGCACCAGTTCCCGCTGGAAGCGAATGTTGCAGGCCACTTCTCCGTACTGGATGACCGCCTTGCGGAAGAGCTGCTCAATGAGGCCCGCGCCAGCGTTCTGCACAGTGCAGAGATTGAGCCGGACTCCGACATCGGGTCAGCTCTGTCCCAGCTTATCGAGCTATTACCGGATTCAGGCGTTGAGAAAGCTCTGTCTGAGTTGATCAGTCGCCGCGATGCATTCTATCGCTGGGTCGCCCCTTATGGGGACCTGGAAAGCGCTGTTTCTGCGCTATATGCTGATTTCTCCGTCATGCCGGCTGATGATATATCTGGCTTTGCATCTGCGTTGCGACGGAATTCTTCTCTCAGTGACGACGAAGTAAAAGCGTTTGCAGAAGCCTTACGCGTCGGCTCCAAGACAGATCAAGACCGTGCCGCTGCTCTGGATCAGGCCATCACGCTCAAAAGCGATGAAGCCTGGCGTATCGCATGGTTGAAGATCTTCCTCACCGGAACCCTTAGCCCACGCAAGTCTCTCGCCACGAAGAAGGTCCAAACAGCCTTCCCGGAAGTCGTTGAGCGCTTGTTCGCCGAGCAAATGCGTGTGTTGGAAGCGCTGCAACACCTGAATGCCGTCATAACGGTTTCTGGTACAAAAGCGATCCTCACCCTCTCCGATGCGGTTTTGCGTTATTACGAGACGGAAAAACTCCGTCGCGGCTACCTCGACTTTGAAGATTTGGTGGTAAAATCTGCGCAGCTCCTGTCCCGTGCCGAAGCCGCACAATGGGTGCAGTACAAGCTGGATCAGGGCCTCGATCACATCCTTGTCGATGAAGCACAGGACACCAGCCCGCGTCAGTGGGAGGTGATCCGCGCACTGGCAGAAGAATTCTTCGCTGGTGACAGTGCACGAGATAAAGTGCGCACCATCTTCGCGGTGGGGGACGAAAAGCAGTCCATCTACTCCTTCCAGGGCGCTGTTCCAGCTTACTTTGCTGAAATGCGCAAATTCTTCGCCCGCAAAGCAGCGGAAGCGCAGAAAAACTTCGAAGGCATTGAACTCAACCTCTCCTTCCGCTCCACACCGGATGTGCTGGGCGCGGTCGATAAGGTATTCGACACGCCGGAAACCTACAAAGGTCTGTCACAGGACAATGTTGCACCGGTACACGAAGCAATCCGCCACAACGATCCGGGACGTGTTGAAATCTGGCCTCTGGAAGAAGCCGTTGAAACGCTGGAACCAGACGATTGGACCCAGCCCATTGACGCCATCGGCACCGGCAACCCCATGCTTCGCCTCGCCACCCGCATTGCAGAGCAGATCAAGGACTGGGACCAACGCAAAATCGCAGGCCCGGGGGATGTTCTGGTACTGGTCCGCAAACGCGGCCAGTTTGTGGAAGCGCTCAACCGCGAGCTCAAACGCCTGGATGTACCCGCCGCAGGGTCTGATCGCCTTATTCTGACGGATCACATCGCCGTTAAAGATCTCGTCGCGCTGGGCCGCTTTATTCTGCTGCCGGAAGATGACCTCTCTCTCGCCTGCGTCCTCAAAAGCCCGCTCTTTGGTTTGCTGGATGATGACCTCTTCGAGATCGCCCACGAAACACCGGGTGTCCCAAGACCGGGCACTCTCTGGCATGAGCTGCTGAGAAAGTCAGAGAACAGCGAGAAGTGGCAAGAAATTCGCAAGCAGTTGGTTGTCTGGCGTGACCGCGCCGACTTCGTTCCACCCTTCGAATTTTTTGCCAAGATCATGGGAACCGACGGCTATCGCCAGAAGTTTCGTGAGCGCCTCGGCACAGAAGTGGATGACGTGCTTGATGAGTTCCTTTCATTGACGCTCACCTATGAAAAGAGTGGCACACCCGGCATGGAAGGCTTCCTTGCATGGCTTGCAGAAGCGCCAACTGAAATCAAACGAGAGCTCAACGCCTCTAAAGGCATGGTCCGCATCATGACCGTCCATGGCTCAAAGGGATTGGAAGCGCCCTACGTTATTCTCGCTGATGGCTGCAACGCACCCGTCTCCAGCCTGCATGCGCCGGTGATGGTTGAAAAACAACGGGCAGGGGATACGGAAGCAGCGCCCGCTCTCGTCTGGCTGCCGAACAAAGCACAGCGCACCGAATGGCATGAAGAAGCGCTGGAACTGCTGGCAGAAGAGCAGAAAGAAGAATATCGCCGTCTGCTCTATGTAGCTCTTACCCGTGCCAAGGATCGGCTTGTCGTGTGTGGCTGGTCACCAAAGCGTGGCCCGCATGATGAATGTTGGTACACACTCACCCGCAACGGGTTGATTGAAGAAGCACGCGAGCAAACAGATGCAAACGGCGAAGTGTCGGCGTGGATTTGGACCAAGGGCGGCATAGAAAAGCCAGAGCCGATCCTGCCGCAATCTGAAAAGATTGAGAGCCGGAAACAGGCGGTTATGCCAGACTGGGTCTCAACAAACGTCAGCACACCTGAGCGTATCCGCCGTGTAAAACCATCTGCCGCCTTTGAGGAGATGGAAGCAAAAGAGAATATCGAGCAGCAAGATCCGAAAGATGCTCTCGAAGCAGCTCGCCAACCAGAAGACTGGCCACTGGTCGGTGGCCGCATCGTTCACAGACTGCTCGAGTTCCTGCCTGATCTGCCAGAAGAACAACGCGTGGTATCTGCCGAAAGGTTCCTTGCCAGTTCCCTGCTGGAGCGCTTTGCGGACAAGAAGGAACGCCTGCTGGATGATGTGTTGGGTACGCTGGGCAACCCAGAGTTTGCAGAGCTGTTCAGCGCTAATGGCAGAGCCGAAGTTCCAATCCAGGGCATGCTCACGGGAGAGGATGGTAAGCCGGTTGAAATCTTCGGTCTGATTGACCGTTTGCTGGTCAATGACGAAGAAGTGATTATTCTCGACTTCAAGACAAATGCCTACGTCCCAAGGAGCATGCACGATGTCTCCGAAACGTATGTTGCGCAGCTGGCTGTTTATAGAAAATTGCTTTCTGAGCTTTATCCTGATCGGAGAATAAGAGCGCTGCTCCTCTATACGTCAGGTCCTCATTTGGTAGAAATACCAGTGGAACTGATGAAATCTTTTAAATTCTAGTCGAATGTTGAGAATTCGTTCGCTTGACGCTCGGCACTTGCGTTCTTACTTTCAGGGCAACAGAGTTTGCTCAGTTGGGGCGACTCAACCTGCACTATGAAAAGAGGCAAAAATGGCCACTGTGAATGTTGAAGACGGTAACTTCGAAGCTGAAGTACTCCAGAGCTCGACCCCTGTTCTCGTAGATTTCTGGGCGACCTGGTGTGGTCCTTGTAAAATGATTGCGCCGTCCCTGGAAGAAATCTCTGAGGAAATGGCTGGTCAGGTCAAAGTTGCTAAGTTGGATATCGACAGCAACCAGCAGAGCGCAATGAATTACGGCGTTCGTTCTATCCCAACCATGATCCTGTTCAAGGATGGTCAGCCAGCTGCAACCCTCGTAGGCGCACAGCCTAAGGGCAAAATTGCTGATTGGATTAAGCAGTACTCTTAATTTTGAAGGTATCTGCAACGAAATGCTGAGTAAAATCGGGCATTCTGAGGATCTCCGGTCATGGAAGTGGCCGGAGGTCTTTTGTTTTTGTCAAACAGCGACTAAATAAAGACCGGATAGATTTTTGCGCGGGCGCCTTAGGGCAGCCCTTGCAGTGCTTTGCTCCATGGTAAAAAGAGCAAGTTTTAAGAGACGGGATGACGATGAGCGATCAAAATAAAACTCCGCAGGCAGAAGAGCAGGTAAATCCGGAAGCTGTGGTTGACGAAACTGCGAATGGAGCCGAGCAGGCAGAAGTTGATGCGGAAGTAGATCCAATCGAGGCGCTGAGAGAAGAAAATGCTGCCCTGAAGGACCGCGCTTTGCGCACCATGGCAGAAATGGAAAACCTGCGCCGTCGGACTGAAAAAGAAGTCAAAGACGCCAAAGCCTACGCAGTCGCAGGCTTCGCGCGTGACATGCTGGTGGTCAATGACAACCTTGGCCGTGCAATCGATGCATTGCCAGATGACGCACGTGAAAACGACGAAAACCTGAAGGCACTGGTTGAAGGCGTTGAAATGGTAGAGCGCGAAATGCTCAACCACTTGGAAAAGCACGGTGTGAAGCGTCTTTCACCTGAAGGCGATAAGTTCAACCCGCATTTCCATCAGGCGATGTTTGAAGTGCCGAACACAGAAGTTCCAAACAACACTGTGGTTCAAGTTGTTCAGGCTGGCTACGTCATCGGCGAGCGCGTCCTGCGCCCTGCAATGGTTGGCGTGTCTAAAGGCGGCCCAAAAATCGCTCCAGTTGCCGACAAAACAGCAGAGCCAGGCTCCACAATCGACAAAGAAGCCTAAAAACAAAAGCCCTCACACAAATGAGGGCTTCTCAAAAGAATTCCAAAACGGAGACCAGCATTTGGTCTCCGTTTTTTGTTGCGGTTATGCCCGTAGCTCTGCAAGAAACGCAGGGCTGAGTTGAACTTCTCGGCGCTGTCCCCAAGCGCTTCACAGGATCTAAGGCTATTTAAATCTCACAAATGAAGTAGTGTAGTTCTCCGGTTGATTTTTTAAGATGGCTGTCTAATACCAGCAGACTTGAATTCAACGACTTTGCGGGCATGACGTAGATGCATTCTGAGATCTGGCAGTACCTGGACTTTTTTGGCGTGGCCGTATTCGCCGTGACTGGTGGGCTGGTCGCTGCACGTCTGCGTCAGGATTTTATCGCTTTTCTGTTCTTTTGCTCTTTGACAGGTATCGGTGGCGGCACCCTGCGGGACACCCTGCTTGATGTGCCGGTCTTCTGGATCGAAGACGAGAGCTACCTCTATGTCTGTGTGGCCGTCTCAATTGCCATGTGGTTCATCGCTCATAAGGTCGAAGCATGGGGCCGCCCGTTGCGTTGGCTCGATGCGATTGGTGTCGCGTCCTATTCGGTAATGGGCGCTGCAAAAGCGATTTCACTGGGTGATACTGCCGCGGTTGCTGTCCTCATGGGCGTTGCTACGGCGACATTTGGAGGAATTCTGCGCGATATCATTGCTGGTCAGCCATCTGCACTGCTGCAAAGAGAGATCTACCTTGCTGCTGCGCTTGCTGGTGCGATCACGTACACCTCTACGCTCATGGCAACGGGAGAAAGCAACTTCGCTGCTGCTTTGGGCTTTGCTGCAGCGATGATTTTACGTGGTGGTGCAATCGCAAGAGACTGGTATCTACCAAGCTATACGCCCCCAAAGAAGAACGATATGGATGAGTTGGACTAAGTCCCTCGGCTAAACGCGCAGATAAACGTGTCCGGCAACGGCAAGATCAGCCAGAGCAGTGCCCGTTGACTTAAACAGCGTGATTTGCTCGTAAAAGCGCCGTCCTGCCCGATCCCCCTGACACAACTCCGCCAGATCAGAAGCAATGTCCTGCAGGCTCAAAACGCCATCCGCAAGGGGCTCTTTGAGGTCCCCCGTGGTTGTTGGTGTGTTGTCATAGCTGTCCAGAAACAGCCGCGCCTGCGAGATAACCGTATCATCGCATTCACGCTGATCAGCATGCATGGAGCCAACCAGATCCAGATGCGTGCCTTCTTGTAGCCATTCCCCTTGAATAATTGGCGTGTTCGCACTCGTCGCACAGCACACAATATCTGCGCCTCTGACAGCGCCACCCAGATCCGTTGTCGCTGAAACCTTAAAAGGTTGCCCCTGCATATGCTCCACCAATTGCTGAGCAGCAGCAGGGCTTCGGTTCCAGACCAGAACCTCCTTGATGGGGCGAACAGAAGCATGCGCATCAATCAGATAAGGTGCAAGGTTTCCAGCGCCCACCATGAGCAAGCGGGAAGAGTCTTCGCGCGAAAGATACGAGGAGGCCAGCGCCGATGTTGCAGCTGTGCGCCAGTTGACGAGCGCTTTGCCATCCAGAAGCGCAAGCGGCGTCCCCGTTTTGCCAGACTGCAAAAGATACACACCAGCAACAGCCGGTGCGTCATGCTCCAGTGATGTGGGAAGACAACTCTCCAGACGCGTGCCAATAAAACCGCGCTCAACAGTGTCTTGAGCGGCGAAGTCATGCCATGCAGAGGAGATGGTGAGAGAGCCGTCATCAAGGCCGGTTGGACGTGCAATTCTTTGTGTGTGCGGGGAAGGGGCCACCACACCAACACGAAATGCACGTCTCAGCGTCTCAAGAAGATCGCGAAAGCTCATCACCCCCTCAATGTCCTGAGCTGTGATGATCCGCATTCGCAATCCCCGTGTTAAACGTCAGGGCAGAGTAATAAAGCGGTTAGGCTGCTTTTTTATGGTCTGGTGATGGCAGACCGGGTGCAATGTCACCCTGTGCCACCTTACGCAGTGAATCCGCTTCATGTTTCAGTTGGTTCGCTTCGCGTCGTTGAACACGAGCCTCTTTACGAAACCGTCCTTGTCGCATCCAGGTCGCCACTCCGCCAAGCATCACGCCCAGTCCAACAGCGCCAAACAGCAACCAGAAAACCGGGATGTTGAACGTCAACATCGGATCCTCTGGGTTAAAGGGGTTAAGCGAAATCAGCGTGGAATGCCGGTTCGCAACCGCAAGGACAACAAGTAGAGCTGCTATAGGTATAAGCAGCAAATTCCGAAGGAAACGAGCCAATGTATTACTCCAGGATCAGTCGTCTTCGCCGTGATCCGTACCGTCGTTCAGTCGTTCGCGCATTTCTTTGCCGGTTTTGAAGAACGGAACGAACTTTTCGCCAACTTCAACTTTTTGGCCAGTTCTTGGATTGCGTCCAACGCGTGCCGGGCGGTTCTTCACTGAGAACGCACCAAAGCCACGCAGCTCGACGCGGTCACCGCGCATCAGCGCTTCAGTAACTTCATCAAGAATGGCGTTTACGATATTCTCTACATCGCGTTGATAGAGATGCGGATTACGCTCCGCAATAGTCTGTACTAATTCCGATTTAATCATGCTTTGCCCCCCCAAGTGCTGAGACTGTTGCCGCATCCGGAGCCTGCCAAACAGACACGAGACCGTCAAGCGGTAGGCTTGAATCTACGACACTTTTTGCTGTTTTGAGAAGTGAGATGACCAAATTCTGGTTCTCACTACCCAAAAAGCCTAATAAATTTGCAGGGAACGGGAGTGACCGCTCGTCTGATTCTGGTTTCCAGTCGATTATTTCCAAATCACTGGAAAGTCCTTTTTCGTCAATAAGCCACTGATGCGCGGCCTGCTCGCCACCAATCTCATCGATCAGTTCAAGGTCTTTTGCCTGGTGTCCGGTGTAAACCTGACCGTTCGCCAGCTGAAGTGCACGCTCTTTAGAAAGGCCTCTGCGTTCTGCAACAAGTCCAACGAACCACATATAGGTATCGTCAATCAGTTCCTGCAAAGTTTCCTTCACTTCAGGCGTGGCTGGCTCATAAAAGTTTGGCTCAGCTTTCAATGGTGCGCTTTTAATCGCATCCATTTCAACGCCAATCTTCTCGAGCAACCCTTTTGCATTGCCATACTGGAAGAGAACACCGATAGATCCGGTCAAAGAGGTGTATTGAGCAACAAGGTGATCACTGGCAATTGCGGAAAGATAAGCAGCCGAAGCGCCAAGCGTCGTGATGGACGCTGTCAAAGGCTTCTTCTCAGCAATCTTGCGCAGCGCATTGTAAAGTGCTTCACCACCGGAAGTGGTGCCACCGGGAGAATTAATGGAGACGATGACACCTTGCACGGTGTCATCTTTTGCGATTGCTTCAAGCATCTCCAACTGGCGGCGATCATAGGTGATCGGTCCGTTGATTTCGATGCGAGCAATATGCTTTTCAGAACGGGCAAGCTCACCAAGGCCAGTTGCCTCAGCGCCTCCCCACAACAGTAAAGCTGCAAGTGCTAAAAAACTAACGACGCGCCAGAACGAAACTTTACGTCTCAGGCGTCTGCGATCAATAAGAACGTCACTGTCTAGACTCATGGGGTCTTCCCGGTCAAACTCATTTAAGCGACTATAGGGAAACAATACCTAAGCTTTTGAATAAGCCAAGTGTTCTTTCTCTGCAGACGGTAAAAACACGACCATAAATTAAGCTTTGTCCCTGCCAAACGGTTAATTTGGGGAAGTAGGCTCTTAATTCTCCGAAAATTTCTGGTTGTAATGCTAGTCGACTAAGATGCCAGAGAAAATGGCGATACTATGTTATTTTGCGTTTTCCTCTGCTTCCATAAGGTCTTCTTCGTGCGCAATCGCACTTTCCATCAGTGCGCGCCACATGGTCTCATAGGTCTGCGCATTCAGGCCATGCGCACGGGCATGGGCTTTTACGTTGCTGGCAACTTCCTCAACCCGGCTTTCAATGCGGGCAGACAGGCCAATTGGTTTTTTGATTTCAGCGGCGCGTGTGATGTAAGTCCAGCGCTCTGCAAACAGGGAAATCAGCTCGGAATCCAGACGATCAATTTCTGCGCGGATCTGAGTCATATCGTGACATTCGCTAGCAGAGTTCTTCATTAGTTTTTTGCTGCCTATCGGATTGAATGACGTGGCTGGGGAGTGCCACCTTTTGAAATGTCATACCCGAAATAAATGCATGGTCGCAACTAGCATATGTTTATCGCATAAAAAATCCGTTCCGTTCATCAGGAGGTGGGGGGGAGCTGAGAACGGAACGGGATCTGTATGGCCATGGGGCCAGTTGGACTTTTCGTCTTTTTTGGGCCACTGTTTTATCGATTGCTCTGAAAACCGACAGGTTCAGTGATCTTAATTCTTGACGCGAGAACTAGGGGCATAGTTCACCGCGCGCTGTTGGAAACCCAAAGCCGATTGCTGCAAGGACGGCGTAAAACGGGTTTCCAGTTAGCCCTGCGGTTTCGGGCGGACCGCTAGGGCATTCCGAAGTCTTGAAGCTGCCGGACCTTATTTTTGTTATTGGCCTCAACGATGTTTCAAGACAAACAGCACAGTGGAGTTTGAGAGAATGGGATACTCTCTTGCTCGCCATGTAAAGTAATATACAGATGTTACTTGAAGATAAATAGAAATCAGAAATAGAAAATTTCAAAAAACGACTCTATCTTAGGTGGTGTATAGCAAATTAAAAGTTGTTATCAAAACTTATCATCAATTTACTATTGCTTATCTATTATGTTTATTTTGATTAAAGTAAATTAATATTTACATTAATTAAAATTGAGCACATGTAAATGCTCCATATCACACAATTTGCTTTGTTTCTTTCTGGTGAGGAGGAGTTGTGGCGTTAAAAAAGGGGCGTTTCCGCCCCTTTCTGATCGTACAGGTTTAAGATCTCTCCGATTAATCGAGAGAGAAGGGCATCCCGCAAATTGCGACAGATGCCTTCGCAAAATTGTCTAGCCTAAATTGAGCGCGTAATTCCGCCATCAATGCGGATATTTTGTCCGGTCATGTAGCTGGAGGTGTCTCCGGCAAGGAAAGCAATCAGATCAGCCACTTCCTGTGAGGTGCCATAACGTCCCATTGGAATACGACCCCGGCGCTCTTCCTTCTCTGGCAAGCTGTCAATAAAGCCCGGCAGCACGTTGTTCATGCGAATATTTGAGGGAGCGTACTTGTCTGCGAACAACTTGGTAAAAGCAGCAAGGCCAGCTCTGAACACGCCGGAAGTCGGGAAAAGCTCCTCAGGTTCAAATAAGGCATAGGTGGAAATATTGACGAAGCTGCCTTTGCCCTGAGCTTCCATGATTGGGGTAACGATGCGGGTGATACGCACCACGTTCATGAGATAGAAGTCCATCCCTCTCGCCCAATCTTCATCGGTGAGCTCAAGGACTGGCCCTTTAGGCCCATGGCCAGCACTGCTGACAACCGTATCAATACGGCCCCATTTTTCCATCGCAACATCAACAAGACGCTGGAGGTCCGCAGTTTCAAGGTTGGAGCCAGTCACACCGACACCACCAAGTTCCTCAGCCAGCTTCTCGCCTTTGCCAGAGGAAGAGAGGATGGCGACCTTATAGCCGTCCTCTGCCAGCTTACGTGCAGCAGCAGCACCCATACCACTGCCACCAGCAACAATCAGCGCAACTTTCAAATCACTCATGAAACCCTCCTAAATTAAATCAGGACTATTCCATTTTCTGCTGGGCAATAAATCAAGTGACGATTTGTCATCACCCTGAGAGAAACCATGCTGAGGAGACAATATTTCTAGAACTGAGGTCCCTGACAGAAATGTGAGAAATTCAAATGCTCAGATTTCTATAAAATACTTCTACTTTTAACTGGTTGAAAATAACTATGTATAAAAATCGGGTGTTAGAGCGTGTTCTGTTTGATTGGATTCAATCAAACGATCAGAATTCGCTTCACCGAAGATATTAGAGCATGGTGTGTGAATGCGAATGAACGCGACGTGCTCTAGGGCGAGAGCCACGAGATTCAGTAATTTAAAGCATATCGCCGAAAAGTAGACGTCGATTTTCGGACAAAGATACGCAAACTGCTTTAGTTAAAGTCATTTTATGCATCGATAAGGGAGAAGTTTGTTGCAGGCAGATGTTATCACATCAAACGAGCTCGCCTCTGTGCAGCAGAGCTCTGCAACAAAAGCACTTCAAAACCCGTCTGTGCGCGTGTTGCAGTCCGCTGTTGAGGTAGCTGAACTCCAGCAGCAATGGCACCAGCTGGAGCAGGCCTCCAAAGGCAATCCGGTCTTTCAAAGCTATGCCTGGACCATCGCGATGCTTGAAAATCCTGCATCGGTCCAATCAGCCAAAATCTTCGCTGTCTACGACCAGCAAAGCCTGATCGCGGTTCTGCCGCTCCGCATCGAAAAGCAAAAGTCCCTGAAAGCGCTGACTGGTTTAGGAGAGCCTTTTCAGCAGTACTCAGAGATGCTGCTGACTCCCGGCTATAACCCTGCTGCCGTATTGGATTACCTGAAGCCACACCTTCAAAAGGCTAGTGCAGATGTCATCCACCTCCGCCAGATCAGAGAGGGCGGTGCACTCTATGAGTACGCCAGCACTCATTTTACCGAGGTCGGAGAGGCTGATGGCGCTCCATGGCTGGATCTGAACCAGTGGAATAGCTTTGAGGACTATCTGAAGTCCATCTCCGCCCGCTCCCGCAAAACCATCCGCAACCAACGCAATCGTCTCCACAAGTCAGCAGGCCTTTCGCACCGCGTGATCCGGCAGGAAGACCCGGAACTCGAAACCATGCTTCTACGCACTCTAAACGGGCGAGAGAACTGGGTCGAAGCCATGGGTTACTCATCGCGCGCTCTGGAAGGCGATGGCTTGCAGAACGTCCTTCTCTCATTAAGCAAGGGCACGGCCAAAGGCTGTGAACTCATCGCTTTCGAGCTGAAGCATGGTGATTTGCCAATCTCTACCGAATGGGGTTTTCTGTTCGAAGGCTGCTATTCCGCTTACATGGCTGATTGGAATCCGGACTACGAACAATCCAGTCCCGGTAAACTTCACCAGATGGACGTCATCGAGGCGTGTTTTGCGCTTGGGATCGATAAAGTCGATTTTCTAAAACCAGCCTCGCGCTACAAGATGACATGGACCTCACAGGTCGCCAGTGTCTTTGATGCCGTCAGCCCGCTTTCCTTCAAAGGACAGCTCTATGCCAGCCTCTGGCTCAAGAACCTGCGCCCTTTAGCAAAGCGCATCGTACTCGCAATGCCAAAAGGTCCGAGAGCATTCCTGATGAGCTCCCTGAAGAAGATCAGGGGCTAACTCTCCCGAGAGGCAGAACTCCCTGAAACAGGACGCACCCAAGCTCTTTTCAGACATAAGCGCGTAAAAGAATACGAAACAACGCAAATGAACGCACTCATCAACGCAACAAAAAAGCCCGCTCATTTGAGCGGGCTTTCTCGCAAAATCTATTGCTAGATCTTATTCGTCGTCATTCTGCTTCTTCATAGCTGCAGCGAGGATGTCGCCGAGAGAAGAGGAAGCGTCAGAAGAACCGTACTGTGCAACCGCTTCTTTTTCTTCAGCGATTTCAAGTGCTTTGATGGATACACCAACGCGGCGGGTCTTCTTGTCGAACTGAGTGATACGAGCTTCGATCACATCGCCAACGTTGAAGCGGGTAGGATCCTGCTCACCACGTTCACGGGACAAGTCAGCGCGACGGATGAATGCAGAGAGGTCGCCGTCTACGAGTTTAACGTCGAGACCACCGTCTTTGATTTCAGTCACTTCACACTTAACAATTGCGCCCTTACGAACAACATCGCCAGCGGATTCAAACGGATCAGCGTCGAGCTGTTTGATGCCGAGAGAGATACGCTCTTTCTCAACGTCAACGTCAAGAACGACTGCTTTAACAACGTCGCCCTTCTTGTACTCTTCGATGACCTGCTCGCCCGGACGGTTCCAGTCCAGATCGGACAGGTGAACCATGCCGTCAACATCGCCTTCAAGACCGATGAACAGACCGAATTCGGTCTTGTTCTTAACTTCACCTTCTACGGTGGCGTTAAGTGGGTACTGCTGTGCGAATGCATCCCATGGGTTCTGCAGAGTCTGCTTGAGGCCCAGGGAGATACGGCGTTTGGAAGCGTCCACTTCAAGGATAACCACTTCAACTTCCTGGGAAGTAGAAACGATTTTGCCTGGGTGTACGTTCTTTTTGGTCCAGGACATTTCGGAGACGTGGATCAGGCCTTCGATGCCTGGCTCCAGTTCTACGAATGCACCGTAGTCGGTGATGTTGGTAACACGACCGGAGAACTTGGAATCCAGTGGGTATTTGGCTTCGATGCCATCCCATGGATCGGTTTCCAGCTGCTTCATGCCGAGGCTGATGCGGTGTGTTTCCTGGTTCACACGAACGATCTGCACCTTCACGGTCTGACCGATTGTCAGAACTTCGCTTGGGTGGTTGATACGACGCCATGCAATGTCGGTAACGTGCAGGAGGCCATCGATGCCACCAAGGTCAACGAATGCACCGTAGTCAGTGATGTTCTTAACAACACCCTCAACGGTCTGACCTTCTTCCAGGCTCTGAACGAGTTCAGAACGCTGTTCAGCGCGTGTTTCTTCCAGAACAGTACGACGGGACACAACGATGTTACCACGGCGCTTGTCCATTTTCAGGATCTGGAAAGGCTGTGGAGTGTGCATCAGAGGAGTAACGTCGCGTACTGGACGGATGTCTACCTGAGAGCGTGGCAGGAATGCTACTGCGCCGTCCAGATCAACGGTGAAGCCACCTTTAACCTGGTTGAAGATCTGACCAGTAACTTTTTCACCAGCTTCGAAAGCAACTTCAAGGCGAACCCAGCTTTCTTCGCGGCGTGCTTTGTCGCGGGACAGAACAGCTTCACCCATCGCGTTTTCAACGCGCTCAAGGTAAACTTCTACTTCATCGCCAACGGCCATTTCGCCGTCACGGCCTTTAGCGCCGAATTCCTTCATAGGAACGCGACCTTCAACCTTAAGACCTACGTCGATGACTGCGAGGTCTTTTTCGATAGCAACAACGATGCCTTTTACAACGGTGCCTTCAAAAAGGTCGGAAGTCGCAAAGGATTCTTCCAACAGAGCTGCAAAATCTTCAGCAGCAAAGTTCTGATTTTCCATAAAATCTCCTGGTGCCATAAGAATGGCGCTCGCCGACGGGTTTGTGTTAACACTAAAGGACAAGGGCTCCCGGTTTTCAACTCGCGTTGAAAAACAACCACTTACAAGTAAGTGGGCCGGCGAAAGCGGTCACACTTGTCCAAATTCGGTATCGTAACAGCCATTTGATATAACAAACGCGAACTCCGAAAGCTGTTATGAAACAGCTGAATTCCGGGCGCGTTCGACGATATCCACAGCCGCACGAAATGCGGAGTCTATATCCATTTCTGTCGTATCAAGCAAGTGTGCATTTTCAGCGGGTTTTAATGGAGAGTCTTTTCTGGTGCTATCGCGCTCATCGCGACGCTCCAGATCAACCAGGATTTCATTAAAATCTGCTGGAATTCCCTTGCCGTTCAACTCGTCTGTCCGGCGCTTTGCACGGGCGGCTGGAGAAGCGGTAATGAAAAGTTTTGCGGTCGCGTTCGGGCACACAACAGTCCCGATATCACGGCCATCCAAGACTGCACCCGGCTCTTGCTTAGCAAACGCACGCTGAAGGCTCACCAGTTCCTCGCGCAGGCCAGAAAGAACTGCAATGCGAGAGGCCGCCTCACCAATTTCGTGGGAAGAGAGCTGATTGCGA
This sequence comes from Pseudovibrio sp. WM33, assembly GCF_001623165.1. Lineage (NCBI taxonomy): Bacteria > Pseudomonadati > Pseudomonadota > Alphaproteobacteria > Hyphomicrobiales > Stappiaceae > Pseudovibrio > Pseudovibrio sp. WM33. Next base: position 85,689 of record NZ_LMCK01000019.1, on the reverse strand, counting down.
TCCAGATTACCCAGATCAAGGTTCTGGGCTACAGAGATTGCAACGTTTTCATCACCAAGTGGCAGGCCGCGCGCGAGCAGCGCAGCGGCGACAGCGCGATACGTCAAACCAGTATCCAGATGGCGGAGTCCAAAATGCGCAGCGAGCTGGCGTGCGAGCGTTCCCTTGCCAGATGCCGCTGGTCCATCCAGAGCAATAATCATGCAGCTTCCTCATTTTTATTTTCAAGCTTGCCACCCAGCTCACCAAACATGGAGAGGAAGGTCGGGAAGCTTGTCGCGATTGGCGCTGCATCATCGACCTGAACCGGCTTGTGTGCAGCGAGCCCCAAAATAAGGAAGCTCATTGCGATCCGGTGATCCAGATGTGTTGTAACAGTGCCACCGCCAATATTGTTTGCCCCACCAGTAACAGTCAGACTGTCCTGTTTTTCAACGCACGGAATACCGTTTGCTTCCAGACCACGCGCAACAGCAGCCAGGCGGTCTGACTCTTTTACGCGCAGTTCTTCAAGACCAAACATGACGGTGTCACCTTGAGCAAAAGCAGCAGCTACGGACAGAATTGGATATTCATCGATCATAGAAGGTGCCCGGTCCGCTGGAACCGTAATACCCTTTAATCGCGAATACTTGGCGCGAATGTCGCCAATCTTTTCTCCGCCGCTTTCCCGTTCATTCGAGATGGTAATGTCAGCGCCCATTTCAAGCAGACTAGTAATAAGTCCAATGCGATGCTCATTCAAAAGCACACCTTCAACGGTGATATCAGAACCCGGTGTGATCAGGGCAGCAACAATCGGGAAGGCAGCTGAAGACGGGTCACCTGGAACCGTAATATCCTGAGGCTGCAGCTTCGGTTGGCCTTGCAGCGTGATGATACGCTCACCGCTCTCGTTCACTTCAACCTTCAGGTCTGCGCCAAAACCAACCAGCATTTTCTCTGTATGATCACGTGTCGCAACAGGTTCGATAACAGTTGTTGTACCAGCGGTATTCAAACCAGCCAGCAACACAGCGGATTTCACTTGCGCAGATGCCATTGGCACGCGGTAAGTGATTGGAATTGGTGTATCACTGCCGCGGATAGAGGCTGGTAGACGGTCGCCGTTACGCGCAACAACCTGAACACCCATCTCACGCAACGGGTTAAGGACGCGGCCCATTGGGCGTCCAGACAACGAGGCATCGCCAGTCATGGTGACGGCAATCGGGTGGCTCGCAAAAATACCCATTGCCAGACGTACGCCTGTACCCGCGTTTCCAAAGTCAATTGGAGCTTCCGGCTCAAGCAGGCTACCCAGTCCAACACCCTCAACCGTCCATGTGTCATCTTCCTGACGAACACACTTGGCACCAACCGCATTCATTGCATTTGCTGTGCCAATCACATCTTCTGATTCGAGAAGGCCAGAGATGGTGGTTTTGCCAAGCGCCAGCGCGCCAAACATCAGAGAACGATGGGAGATAGACTTGTCACCTGGAACTTTGATCTGACCATTGAGCGGAGAGCCGCTGTGAGCGGTCACAATTTGCGGTGACGAATTATGGGACATGTTCATTTCCGGGGTTGCGAGACTGAAAAAACTAGTTCCTCCTAGCACGGAAGAAAAAGACAGTCACCCTAGGGCGCATTGAACTATTGCGAAATTTCGGCAGTGAATGTACGACTTCGGGTAGATTTCTAAGATTTATCTTTGACATGATGGCCAACCTGAGGCTAAGGGGGCCGTCAACGAGATACAAACAAAGGTGAGAACCGTGGCAAGACCGGAACTCGGAACCAAGCGCCTGTGCGCGGCGTGTGGCGCTAAATACTACGATTTGAAACGTGACCCGATCATCTGTCCTAAGTGCGGCGACATGTTTGATCTGGGCATGACAGCAAAAACAGCCAAGGCTGTAAAAGCTGTTCAGAAAGAAGAAGCTAAGGAAGCATTGGTCAAAGACGATGCAGAACTGGTTTCTCTGGAAGAAGCAGACGCTGAAGCATCTGGTGAAGACATTCCTGAGCTGGAAGATGAAAATATCAGCGATGACATCAGTGGTGATGACTCCGATGTATTCTTGGACGATGAAGATGACGAAGACTCTTCCGTACCAGGCATCGTTGTGGCTCGCGACGACGACGAAGTCTAAAATTTCCACAGTTTGTGAAACTGCAGGCTGTTAAGAGAGTATTCTCTTGAAATGTGGGGGCGGCCCATCTATGTTCCGCCTCCATCGGCACCCGAACTTCATTGAAGTTTCAGTGCCTAAGGAAGAAATGATGGGGCCTTAGCTCAGCTGGGAGAGCGCTTCGCTGGCAGCGAAGAGGTCAGGAGTTCGATCCTCCTAGGCTCCACCAAAGACATTTTGCAAAAAGTGTCTGGCATTTTGAGAGAAATGTATACCTTCCTTAAAGACTACGCAGCAGGGCAATCCAAGCCCGTTTTAAATGCTGCATGGTATGGGGCCTTAGCTCAGCTGGGAGAGCGCTTCGCTGGCAGCGAAGAGGTCAGGAGTTCGATCCTCCTAGGCTCCACCAAAAACATTTTTGCCAAAAAACGGCTAAGAACGTCTGGTTCTTACTCAAAAACCCCAACAATGTTTCCAGATTATACCTGATCGTCCTCTCAGCATCTTTGTGCTGTCTTTACGTGGCTTTGGAAGGTGTTTGATAAACAACGCCAGTCTCGCGCTAGTGACGCTTTGCGCACTATGAGAATTGAAGTTCTATCGCCATTGATACGCAAGGAAATTGCTATACATCTGCCGTAACTGTTTATTTTGAGCAGAGGCTGTCGATGACTGCACCCGTTGTTATCCATTGGTTCCGTCAAGATCTTCGTTTGAGCGATAATCCTGCCCTGACTGCAGCTTGCGAGGCGGGCGCGGTTATTCCACTCTACATCCTGAATGACGGTGAAAAAGGCGCGCGCGAACATGGCAGGGCGGCGCAGAACTGGCTGCACCATTCTTTAAAAGCTCTCAATAAAAGCTTGAAGGGGCAGCTTTTGATAATGCGGGGTGACCCGGCTGTGGTCATCAAAAACCTTCTTCAGGAGACAGGAGGGACGGGTGTCTTCTGGAACAGATGCTATGAACCATGGCGCATTGAGCATGATGCCCATTTGAAGTCAGAGCTGGAAGAAGCCGGCATAACTGCAAAAAGCTTCAACGGCTTGCTCCTGTGGGAACCATGGCAGGTGTCGAAGCCAGATGGCGACCCTTATAAGGTCTTCACCCCGTTTTATCGCAAGGGCTGTCTGCAGGCTTCCGAGCCACGTAAGCCCTTGCCTGTTCCTAAGCCAATGCAACTGCATCAAGTGACTGCCAATGGCGCTCTGTCTGTTGATGAGCTGAAACTGATCGACAACCGTCCATGGTCAGCGCAAGTAAGCAGTTGTTGGAGGCACGGAGAGCAAGCGGCGCAAAACAGGCTTTATGCGTTTCTCGACAACGGTATCTCCAATTACAAAGAAGGGCGAAACTTCCCCGCTCTCACGCACACTTCGCGACTTTCTCCGCACCTGCACTTTGGTGAGATTTCGCCCAACCAAATCTGGTCGGCGCTCAACATGCACGAAGAGACACGCGACATTGATCATTTCCGGAGTGAGTTGGGCTGGCGCGAATTCTCTTACTCCCTGTTGTTCCATAACCCAACGCTTCCTCAAATCAATCTCAACACCAAATTCGACAGCTTTCCATGGGTTTCTGATGATCAACGTTTGCTGGCTTGGCAAAAGGGCCAAACGGGCATCCCGATTGTCGATGCAGGCATGCGCGAGCTTTGGCAAACTGGTTATATGCATAACCGCCTGCGGATGGTCGTTGGCTCGTTCCTTGTAAAGAATCTGCTGCTGGATTGGCGCTCAGGCGAAGCATGGTTTTGGGATTGCCTGGTGGATGCAGACCTCGCCAACAACTGTGCAAGCTGGCAATGGATTGCTGGCTGTGGAGCTGATGCAGCCCCATATTTCCGTATCTTCAATCCCGTCCTACAGGGCGAGAAGTTTGATGGTCACGGTGATTACACCCGTCGCTTTCTCCCGGAGCTCAAAGAACTGCCGGACAAATACCTCTACAAACCCTGGGAAGCTCCTAAAGACATCTTGAAAGATGCAGGCGTTGTGCTGGGTAAAACGTATCCGTTGCCAATCGTTGATCTCAAAAAATCACGAGATGAAGCGCTGCGTGCTTTTGAGGAAACAAAATAAAATTCAGATCAGAGTGATCTGCCTTCAATTCCGGTCAGTAAAAGAACTTGTGCGCGGCAGGATGTCGCAGCCAAGTCTAATGTAATTCCCTGATTTACATCTCTGGGGAGTGGAGGGTTCTATGCGTTTATCTATGATTTCTTTTGTAAGCTCGCTTGTTCTTGCTGGATCAGTAAGTGCTAATGCAGGAACTATTGTAGAAGTAGCTCAAGGGGCAGGGCAGTTTAACACCCTTATCGCTGCAGCTCAGGCCGCTGGTTTGGACGGCGCATTAGCGAACGGTGAAAACCTGACAGTCTTTGCTCCGACCGATGAAGCATTTGCTGCTCTTCCGGACGGAACAGTAGAAATGTTGCTGAAGCCTGAGAACAAGGATCAGTTGATCGCGGTCCTGAGCTACCATGTCCTGCCACGAAAGCTCGCGTCCACTGACCTTCCAGGCCGGACAATTCATGTGAAGACAATCAAGGGCTCTGGAGACAAGACACTTTCAGTCTCAAAAACATCGTCAGGTGTAACAGTCGACAAAGCGAACGTAATCAGCGCCGATATTCCTGCAGATAACGGAATTATCCATGTGGTCGATGCAGTATTGCTACCCTCCAACTAGTCTGGGGTATATCTTCAGTCTGAAGGAGTTCAACTTGGGGGCGTGAAGCGTCAGTTTCGCGCCCTCAGTGTTGTCAAAAACCGCGATTAGATGACTCTATTTGATTGAAACGAATACATTTCATCTTTTCGAGCATGCAAACTTTTGCATTAGAAGTTGCATTCGGTGAGTTGCACACAGTGCGCCTGTGGATAAGTTTGAGTGCCTTTTGCATTCGAAAAACTGCGCCTTAAAGCATTAAGACAGCTCATCCGCAGAAACGTGCAAGGCGCAAAAATAGATTTTATTCGCCGTCTAGGTATTTCTCCTTTATATCAAGTGATTAGCCGACAAATCTTTGCATAATGCTCAACATTCGAAATCTTTCGTATCGAATTTTTTCGAAATAAAACTTCCAATTTTAGACACTTCAATCATGCTGAACGGCAGAAAATATTGCATAAAAAACAGTCGCCTTGGATCGGTTTCGCTTTTCCGAAACATGACAATCTCATGATAATTATGAAAAAAAACGAAGATCCAATTGCAATTCATCGAAACTTCAAGAAACTGTCATCCTAGTGTGAAACACCTAAGTGATATCGCTGGTGAGGCGTAGGGGATGGATCGTCACTGCGATGGATCAGGTGTTAACTCCGCTTCGCATGTTAGATTTTTTCAACTTTCCCAATGGGGGGCAACAAAAATGACTCTTCGTAAAGCAACTGGTGTCGCAACCTTTGCAGCACTCGCAATGTCTTCAACAGCATCTTTCGCTGCGACAGAAATCAACTGGTGGCACGCAATGGGCGGCCGTCTGGGTGAAGTTGTCAACGAAATCTCCACCAAATACAATGCGTCTCAGGACGCGTGTCAGCTGACCCCAGTCTATAAAGGTAACTACGAAGAAACCTTGACTGCTGGTATTGCGGCATTCCGTGCTGGCGAACAGCCAAACATTCTTCAGGTATTTGATGCAGGTTCCGCTACCATCATCGGTGCAAAGGGCGCAGTTGTTCCAGCTGAAGACCTTCTGAAAGACGCTGGTGTTGAATTCAACATCGAAGATTACATTGCTGGTGTTCGTTACTTCTACGCTGACGCAGCTGGCAAAATGATCGGCATGCCGTTCAACTCCTCTACCCCAATCCTCTACTACAACGTAGAAGCACTGGCGAAAGCAGGCGTTGAAGCTCCTAATACTTGGGAAGAGTTCGAAGCGATCGCTCCTAAGCTGAAGGCAGCTGGCTATATTCCTTTGGCACAGTCACACCTGCCATGGATCTTCACCGAAAACTTCATGTCCCGCCACAACCTGCCATTCGCAACCAACAACAACGGTTACGACGGCGCGAAAGGCACTAAGATCCTCGTGAACAACGATGCGATCAAAATGCACTTCACAAAGGTTAAAGGCTGGCTCGACGCTGAGCTGTTCGGTTACTACGGCACTGGCTGGGGTGACAACCAGAAGGTATTCCAGGACGGTTCCGCTGCAATGTGGCTGGGTTCTTCAGGTTCCTTCGGTGGCCTGACAAAATCCACAGACTTCAAATTCTCCGCAACCTACCTGCCTCATTGGGCTTCTGTTAGCGAAACAGGCACCAACACCTTCATCGGTGGCGCTGCACTCTTCGCAATGTCCGGCAAGCCAAAAGCAGAAAACGACTGTGTTGCGAACTTCTACTCCTTCCTGACTTCCGCAGAAATGCAGTACTATTGGCACCAGGAAACTGGTTACGTGCCAATCACCAACGCTGCATATGAGCTGGCAACTAAGGATGGGTACTACGACCGCGTACCTGCAGCTGAAATCGGCATCAAGCAGCTGACACTGCCAGGTGGAGACAACACCAAAGGTTACCGCATGGGCTTCTACGTTCAGGTGCGTGACGTGATGAACCGTGAATACGGTAAAATCTTCTCCGGTGACAAATCCGTAGACGACGCATTCCAGACCATCGAAGACGAAGCTAACAAGCTTCTGGCTCGCTTTGCTAAGACGTCTAACTAAGACTTAGCATTGAGACTTTCGCTAAGACCGGAGACGCTTTTAAGTGTCTCCGGTCTCAGGTTGTTTTGGAAATAGAATGTTCCCATGCGTCAAAGAGCGCCGTGAGCTTTTCTGAACAAGCGGTCAGGCTTGCTAAGCAACCGGCCACCACAACGAAAACAGCGACCAGGCCAGTCCATGAAACGAGTTCAATTCTCACATCCATTGATGCCATACATGCTGCTGCTTCCGCAGCTGGCAATTGTTGGCGTCTTCTTTCTGTGGCCAGCCGCAGAAGCAATCAGGGCGTCTTTCTATCTTGAAGACCCGTTTGGCTTCGGCTCCACCTTTGTTGGCCTAGACAACTTTAAAGATGTTGTTTCCGCGAGCGAGTACAGCAGAACTGCATGGTTCACGTTGATCTTCTCAGCTGCGGTGACATTCTTTTCTCTCAGCATTGCTCTTTTGCTGGCAGTCAAAGCAGACAACGTTATCAAAGGTGCCTCCACATACCGCACTCTGCTCATGTGGGTTTATGCGATCGCCCCTCCCGTCGCAGGCCTTGTAGGCGTGATGCTGTTTGACCAGCACATTGGCCCACTCAACGATCTTGCCCACGCCCTCGGCTGGAACATGCAGATCGGTGTGAACTATTTTGATACTGCATTTGCTATGACCGTGATTGCGGTTTGGAAGCAAATTCCGATCAACTTCATCTTCTTCCTCTCTGGTCTCCAGAGTGTTCCAAAATCCGTTCAGGAAGCAGCTGCGGTTGATTGTAGATCTTCTTCACGTCGCTTCTGGACTGTGACTTTCCCACTGCTGGCTCCAACCAGCTTCTTCCTGCTGATCATCAACATCACTTACGCGCTCTTTGATACATTCGGTATTATCGATCTGGTGCTTAAGGGTGAGCCAGGCAACAACCCTGTAACGCTCGTTTATAAGGTGTTCCTTGATGGCTTCCGCGGAAACGACCTTGGTGGGTCCTCAGCACAGTCTGTGATCTTGATGATACTCGTGTTCGCTCTCACTGTGGTTCAATTCCGCATGATCGAACGTCGCGTGCACTACAGTTAAGGAGGGATAGATGAAACGCTCACAGTTTTGGGATCACGTGATCCTCGTTCTCGGCGCCCTCTTTATGCTGGTGCCAGTTGTCTACGCACTCATGACTTCCAGTCATGATGCTGTGTCCATTTACAAAGATGGCCTTCAGCTCTCTCCAGGCGGCCATTTCGTTGACACTTATAAGCAGGTGTTGACAGAAGCTGGCGGTTTTACCAAGTCTGTGACTGGTCTGACTATGCTGTGGAACTCTTTGGTTCTCGGCCTCGGCTTTGCCTTCGGTAAGATCATCATTTCCATGCTCGCGGCTTACGCAATCGTGTATTTCCGTTTCCCGCTTGGAACGTTCTTCTTCTGGATCATCTTCTCCACCCTGCTGCTACCTCTGGAAGTTCGCATTCTGCCTTCCTACGAGATCGTGCAGGGCCTCGGTATGGCGAACACTTATTCAGGCCTGATCATCCCATTGATTGCGTCTGCAACAGGTACCTTCTACTTCCGTCAGTTCTTTAAGTCCGTTCCGGATGAGCTGGTTGAAGCAGCGCGTATCGATGGTGCGGGGCCGTTGAAGTTCTTCATCGACATTCTTGTTCCACTCTCCAAGACCATGATTGCTGCAATCTTCATCATCATGTTCGTGTTTGGTTGGAACCAATACCTCTGGCCAACACTCATTACCACAGATGAAAGCCTCTTCACGCTGGTGCGTGGTATGAAGCAGATTCTGCAGGTGTGGATTGGTGCGCAGATCCCAGATACGAACCAGGCAATGGCACTTGCAGTACTTGCAATGCTTCCACCTGTTCTCATCGTGGTGATCTTCCAGTCTTGGTTTGTTAAAGGGCTCGTGGAAAGCGAGAAATAAAAATGGCAGGCATTCAACTTAATACCCTTCGCAAAATCTACGCAGGCAACGTAGAAGCGGTAAAAGGCATCTCCATCGACATTAAGGATGGTGAGTTCATTGTTCTCGTCGGCCCTTCCGGTTGCGGCAAATCCACTCTGCTGCGCATGGTGGCAGGTCTGGAAACCATCACAGATGGTGAGCTGTTCATCGGGGATCGCCTGGTCAACAATGTAGAGCCCGCTGATCGTGACATCGCAATGGTGTTCCAGAACTACGCGCTCTATCCGCACATGACCGTTTACGGCAACCTCGCGTATGGCCTGAAAAACCGCAGCATCCCTAAGGATGAGATCGAAAAACGCGTTCGCAAAGCGGCTGAAATTCTGGAGATCGGAGATTTCCTTGATCGTCGGCCACGTCAGCTTTCCGGTGGTCAGCGCCAGCGTGTTGCAATGGGTCGCGCGATTGTTCGCGAACCTGCCGCGTTCCTGTTTGATGAGCCTCTGTCTAACCTTGATGCAAAGCTGCGTGTGCAGATGCGCATGGAGATCAAGAAGCTTCAGAAAGAACTAGGCACCACAAGTCTGTACGTGACCCACGATCAGCTCGAAGCAATGACACTGGCAGATCGCCTCGTTGTTCTCAGCGGCGGTGTTGTAGAGCAGATCGGGTCTCCGATTGATGTCTACGAAAAGCCAGCGTCTACATTCGTTGCTACCTTCATCGGCTCTCCTGCGATGAACCTGCTGCCTCTGGCAAAGAGCGGCAATGAGTGGAAGCTCGACAATGGCGCAAACGTTGACGTGAAGCTAAACACAGTTCTGTCTGACCTGATCCTCGGCGTTCGTCCGGAAGATCTTGTCATTGAAGAGCTGAGTGAGAAGTTCGACTCCGGACTGCACACTGCGCTGACCGTGCATGTTGTTGAGCCTGTAGGCGCTGAGAGCTACGTTCACGGCACCATTGGTGAAGGCAGCGTTGATGTTGTTGTTCGCGCTCCTGGTAAGCTGCACTTCGAGCCAGGCCAGATCCTGAAAGTGACAGCAAAGCCAGAAAAGCTACACACGTTTGACACCAAATCCGGCAAACGTATCGAGCTGGAAGGCGCACTCGAAACAGCTTAAATGCTGCTCAGATAGAACTTTCAAAAGGCCCGGCATCTGCTGGGCCTTTTTCTTGTGGTACACATGGATGCAGTCGAAAACCTGTGCCATTTTATCGCACGTGAGCGAACTTCTCTTCTCAAAAACAAAACTTGATGTAAATACTCATATTTAGCCAGCGCATTGCGAGCCAACCGAATTAACAAAGCTAGGTTGACCGATGAAAGCTGCGCTGGAAAAGTTCTTCGCTCAGGAAACAGACGATCCTCTCCGCTATGCATTTGAGCGCCGTGGTGCCCATATGCCCGGCTCTGCTGGTGAGGCGGTATCGGAAGAGGAGCACCAGCTTGTTTGGCAGGAAATTCAAAAGTCCAAACGGTCAGGTATGGCCGTCATGTATTTGCATGTCCCATTTTGCGCCAATCACTGCCTGTTCTGCGGGTTCTACCGCAACAAATGGCATGATGAACACTCAGCCCCATATGCTGATGCATTAATCAAAGAACTTGAATTAGAGGCATCTTCCCCCGCTTCTCAAAGCTCACCAATCAACGCCGTTTATTTTGGCGGAGGCACTCCGACAGCTTTGCATGCCAGTGACCTTGCAAGAGTGATCCGTCGTATTCGAGAACTTTATCCTCTCTCAGCCGATTGTGAGATCACAGTTGAAGGGCGTATCTTCCACTTTGATGATGACAAGATCGATGCCTGTCTGGATGCAGGTGCCAACCGCTTTTCAACCGGAGTTCAGTCCTTCAATACCAAAGTTCGCAAGCGGCAGGGTCGTAAGGCAAGCGGATCAGAAGCAATCCGTTTCTTTGAAGGCCTGAGAGACCGCAACCGTGCTGCAATCGTCTGTGACCTGATATTAGGCCTTCCCTACCAAACCGCAGAAGTCTGGCGTGATGATTTACGAACTGTTGTGGATCTGGGCTTGGATGGCGTCGATCTATACACACTCGCAGTCTTTCCCGGCAGTCCTCTTTCAAAAGCGATTGAAAAGGGGGCTTGTGATCCTGCAGCATCCTTGCCGCAGCAGGGAGCGATGTACGGCGAGGGTTTAGAGTACATGCACCATCACGGCTGGAAACAGATTTCTTCCAGTCACTGGGGCCGACAGACCCGAGAGCGCAATCTTTACAACACATTGATCAAGTCCGGCGCAGACTGCCTTGCCTTCGGTTCCGGGGCAGGTGGCAACATCAACAGATATTCCTACGGCATCCATGGAGGAATCGTGGACTACATGCGGTGCCTGGAGGAAGGGGAGAAGCCATTGTCGCGTTTGCACAGAACCGATCCATTGTCTTCTCCCCTCAACTTCCTAGCTGCTGGAATAGAAGAAATGCGCCTCGACCTCGGGCATCTGGAGCGCACAGAGGTCAGGGCCCATGGTTTTCGCAAATCCATAGACCTATTGTTGAGTAACTGGCAGCGTACCGGCTTGATCGCAGGTGAGGAGATCATCTCCCTCACCACAGCAGGGCGCTTCTGGCACCAAACCCTTCTCACTTATCTCAAGGCTGCCTTTAAGCTGCATTCCGCAAGCTTGCAGCCAGAAACCAAAACCTATCAGGAAGAGGCAGCATGAACGCACAAATCACAGAGCTGAAAGAGAAACTTGCAGAAAACCCAGCAGGCATTCTGGAGAGCATTGCCAAAGAGCACGGCCTCTCAATGGCTGATACAATCCGCTGCCTGCCAGAAGAAATGTGGCGTGAACATTCAGGCGAACGTTTTGACGAAGTGATCAAGGCGATTCCTGCTTGGGGCAACGTCACAAGCATCGCAAACACTGGAGACATGATCTTTGAAGTGAAAGGTCCGTTCCCGGAAGGCAGCTATGCGCGCGGGTTCTATAATCTTAAGCAGACAGAAGGCGGCTTCTCCGGCCACATCAAGGCAGATGCGTGCCATTCCATCATCTTCTTGAGGCGCCCATTTTTCTCCAAGTTGGCTGTGTCCATCAATTTCCTGAATGCTGATGGCAACAGCTACCTGAAAATCTTCCTTGGCCGCGATGATGAAGGCCAGATTAAGCAGGATCAGCTTGAAAAATTTGATGAACTCGCGAGCTGGTGAGGCTGTGAGACATCAAAAATCACAGGCCACCGTTTTCGCTCCCGGTGACCTGTGAAAAGCAGAAGTCGGGGCACTGCCCCGGCTTTTCTGTTTGTACGACGAGGATTAAGCAAACATTGCCATAACAAGGTAGCTGGCCATCCCGTAAAGACTGAGCAAGCTCAGGCTCATAAACAGGCCTCGTAGGCCGGTTTGGGCTGACAGATAACTGTAAGTGTAACCAAGCCGGGCAACGGCAAACCCGACCACCCAAACCTGCACCATAAGAGCCACAGGTGAAACGACAGCCACAACAGTTCCTAACAGCACAAAGTAGACCATGTTCTCGGTGGTGTTGCGGTGAGCATTGTGAGGACGTTCCAACGCATCACGTGCATCCTGAGCAATGGAAGACGGACGTCCACCTTTCTGCTCCCACTCTTCCGGAGTTGTCGCCAGATCATACTTAGCGCGCGTCAGCTCTGTGACAGTCATCAGCCAGGTGTGATTGCCAAGAAGTATGACCGTCGCAATGATCAAGGCGTCGATTGCTTCTGGAGAAGGAAGGGCGATGACGAGTGGTTTAATGCCGAAGACGAACAGATTGATGAGCAAGCTGATAGCAATCAATGCGAATGGGTAGGCCTTCACCATCAAAGCAGCTCGTGAATTATCTACCTCAGCAATATCCATTCCTTTTACTCCTCCTTGAAGCAAACCTCCCCAAAGGCAAACGCTACGATTTCTTAAGGGGAACGTAAACCTGTCATTCCCGGCATGCAACAGAGGAAGCGAACCGAAGGACCAAACAGACCAAAGGCCCAAGGTCGCACTGTTTAAAGTCCTGCAAGTTTACCACCCAAGCTTGTCGTGGGGCCTGAGAATGCCGTTGCGATCCGGGAGAATTAATTGAGTATCATTAAGTTAACTTGAAACCTTTGCCGCTAACCGCCATATTCCAGAGGAAAGACCGAGGGCGAGATGCTCTCACACCGGATGCCTAATGAGGGTCTGGAGCTGGGTCGCTTGAAGAAGGACTTGGATTATGACGCGAGTATCTGCGTTTTCGAGCCCATTTATGTTGGGGTTCGATGATATTGAGCGCGTATTGGACAGGGTGAGCAAAGCAGCCAATGACGGCTACCCACCCTACAATATTGAACGCCTCGTTGCCACTGAAGAGAAAGGTGAAGTCATCCGCATCACGCTTGCGGTTGCTGGCTTCACACGTGACCAACTGGATGTTTCTGTTGAGGAAAGCCAATTGGTAATCCGTGGTCGCCAACAAGAAGACAAAACTCGCCAATACCTACACAGAGGTATAGCTGCACGACAGTTCCAACGCGCATTTGTGTTGGCCGAAGGCATTGAGATTTTAGGGGCAGACCTGCGAGATGGTCTGTTGTCTATTGATCTTGCTCGTCCTGAGCCAGAGCGTATCGTTCGCCGGATTGAAATCTCGGCGGGGGACTGAATTAAAGGAGCAATCCTTTCTTCGCGCTGATCTGAATATTGAAGCGTATCTCCGGAAAGCGGAAAACCGATTTTTGGGCAAAGATGCGCGCGACAATAAAGACTTAGAGCTTGAAGCGAAAACATGCGCAGCCTGCTCTAGTAACTCTCAAGGAGAAGGCGATGACACGCGCCCCTTCTGTGCTGGCCGACGACCCGTACGAAAATTTTGAAGAACTCGGAGCTGGTGAAGTCGCCTATGTTAGGCGCGTTTCTCCAAATGACCTGAAGAAGATGTTCCCTGATGCAGAGCTGCAGGATGCAGACCTTCCTGCTTGGGCTCTTTTGGCTGCTGACGGAACACCACTGGTTCTAACTGATACACGCAACGCAGCAATTGCAAACGCAATTGAGAATGATCTGGAAGCTTTGAGCGTCCACTAAACCAACTACTGGGAGCTCTCAGAGGGAGTAATAGAGAAAGACGGCGTTTCAAAGCGTAGAAAAACTCTTCAGACCCAGTGAATTAGGCAAAGAAAAAGCCTGGATTGGAATGCGTCCGATCCAGGCTTTTTTGTTTTTGAGCTGACGTACCTCAGGCTGCGTTAGGCGAAGCCTGTGGGTGGGTCAGAATAGAATAAATTGCAGCAGCATCTGTTGTTGCGCGCAGCTTGCTTGCAACATCAGAATCCCTCAAAAGTCGTGCAACACGTGCCAGAGCTTTCAAGTGGTCCGCTCCAGCGCCTTCTGGCGCAAGCAAAACAAAGATCAGATCAACAGGCTGGTCATCCAAGCTGTCGAACTCGATCGGTTTGTCCAGTCGCGCAAACAGGCCGTGTAACCCGTCAAGGTCCACGATTTTTCCATGCGGAATTGCAATGCCGTTTCCGACACCTGTAGAGCCGAGACGTTCGCGTTGCAGCAGCGTATCAAAGATATCGCGCTCAGTTTCTCCGCAAATCTCAGAGGCCCGTTCTGCAAGTTCCTGCAGGGCTTGTTTCTTGCTGTTTGCCTTGAGGTTGGCAATGACAGCCTCAGGACGAAGAAGTTCGTTCAGATCCATTCCTTGATCCGTGTCCATGCAAAATACAAAGCCGGTGAAAACCGGCTTTGTACAGGGTCGTGATGACCATGATTATCAGTTAGGAGCAGCCCCGTTAGCGAGATTTGGATCAATCCAGCCAACGTTTCCATCGTGACGACGGAATACGACATTTACCTCACCATTACCAGCGTTGCGGAACACTACAACGGGAGCTTCACTTAAATCTAGCTCCATAACTGCCATTCCGACAGTCAGTGTTTTCACTTTCGCTTCAGTTTCTGCAACCACAAGTGGGCTGTAGTCGGCGGGTACCTCTTCTTCCTGCTCAGGATCAGCAAGAACATACGATGTTGCGCCGTATGTTTCCCACTCTGCAGGGAGGCCATTTGTGTGGTGGTCGTTTAACTTTCTGTTGTAGCGCCTTAGCCTTTTCTCAATGCGTTCGGCTGCTTTGTCGAAACTTTGTCGCGGATCCTGACTGTCACCCGAAACCTGAAGCACAACTCCCGTGCTGAGGTGGACTGTGCAGTCGGATCGGAAGCCTGAGCCTTCGCGAGCGATTGTCACATGACCCGTGTATGCTCCTGGGAAATATTTATCCAGTGCATCGGAAATCCGGTCTTCAACGTGTGTCCTGGTTGCGTCACCAATGTCCACGTTCCTCCCCGAAATTCTAATTGTCATGGGAACCTCTTATGTTGTGTCGACTTATTCGCTGACAGGTTCTTCAGCCAAAGAGCAAAGAACCCTTCAACACATGTAGTTTGGACCAGCTAAGTTTAAAGTGCTACTGTTTTCGAGTTCTTAGAAAAATCTATGAGAACAGAGAAACATCCTATAGAGGTTATTAACTGATCGGGACCCTATTATGTCTCATTGAAACCATGAGAAATATCAGTGGGTTAGGTCAGGCTTTTCTTTTCTCTCCGACGCTGAACTGAGCTCGGAATCTTTAATGCTTCCCGATACTTAGCTACAGTTCGTCGCGCTATATCCACACCGTCGTCTTTCAAAATTTTCACAAGAGCGTCATCTGAAAGAATCTTCTTCGGATCTTCGGCGTCAATAAGTTGCTTAACTCGATAGCGTACTGATTCCGCTGAGTGCGATTCACCGCCCTCAGAAGAGGCAATTGCGGCAGAAAAAAAGTATTTCAGCTCGAAAATACCACGTGGCGTAGCGATGTATTTGTTGGATGTGACACGGCTGACGGTGGATTCATGCATGCCAATGGCGTCTGCCACAACGCGCAGATTCATTGGCCGAAGGTGCTGTACACCATAAGTAAGAAAACCGTCTTGTTGACGAACAATCTCAGAGGACACCTTCAGAATTGTCCGCGCCCGCTGATCAAGGCTTTTGACCAGCCAATTTGCGGTCTGCAGACTATCGGTGAAGTACGCCAGTTCCTTATTGTTTCTGGAGCCCTGAGAGATCTCGGAGTAGTAACTCTGGCTCACCAGAACCTTAGGCAGGCTCTCTGTGTTGAGCTCAACGGTCCAGCCTCCATCTGAAGCAGGACGAACAAATGCATCTGGCACAATCGGCTGGGTAATTTCCGTATTGAATGCAGCGCCAGGCTTCGGATTGAGCTCTTTGATCTCAAGGATCATGTCCTTGAGGTCTTCATCATCCACTTTGCAAATACGTTTGAGCTTTACGAGGTCATGCAAAGCCAGCAACTCAATGTTCTCGACCAGTGCCTGCATGGCAGGGTCGTAGCGGTCTTTTTCTTTGAGTTGCAGTTTTAGGCACTCAGACAAATCACGGGCAAACACACCAACCGGATCAAGCGCCTGCAAAGTAAGAATAACCCGCTCCAGATCTCGCTCCGAAACCCCGAGGCGCTCAGACATCTCAGCACCGTCAATGCGTAGATAGCCATTTTCATCGATGCAATCGACGAGTTGATGAGCGATCAGAACATCGGCTGGGTTCGTGAGCACAAAACCGAGCTGTTCCTGAAGATGCTCACTCAGGGAGATTTCTGCGGCGACAAACGCTTCAAGATTGTAGTCAGAGGCTCCTGAGGAAGTGCTGTGGCTCGGTGCCTGCCAGTTATCCGCCTTCTGCTGAACCGGATCAACGGCCTGGTGCTCGCCATTATCATCAGGGAAGACGTTAGAGAGTTCAGAATCCAGATTGCTCGATATTGCTTCCGGAGTTGTTTCCAGCTCGTTATTGAGCCAATCCCCCTCCTGCATCTCTGCAGGGCTACTGTCAGCTTCTGGAGTACTTTCTGAATTGGAGGTCTCTCCAGCGGGGCCAGCGCCATCCGGGCTGTCATCTCGCTCTAGAAAGGGATTACTTTCCAACTCACTATTAACGTGTGCAATCAGGTCCACATTCGACAACTGCAACAGCTTGATCGCCTGCATCAGTTGCGGCGTCATGACAAGCTGTTGGCTTTGTCTGAATTCTAATTTTGGACCGATTGCCATAGAGTTATTTCGTCCTCCAAGTGCTGCAAGCTAGCCTGCAACACTCTTCTACGCAATTCGGCATAGGTTGGAAATCAAAGAGTGAACTGTTCCCCGAGATACAAACGCCTTACATCCGGATCTGCAACGATCTGATGTGGCTTGCCTTCTGTCAGAACTTCACCTGCCGCGATAATATAAGCGCGGTCAATCAGCCCAAGCGTTTCACGAACGTTGTGGTCTGTAATCAGCACGCCAATACCGCGTTGGGTCAAATGACGTACGAGCTGCTGAATGTCACCCACCGCGATCGGGTCAATACCCGCAAACGGCTCATCAAGCAGCATAAAGGACGGGCGAGTTGCCAAAGCGCGTGCAATCTCAACGCGGCGGCGCTCACCACCACTGAGTGCGATACTTGGCGATTTACGCAGGTGTGTGACACCAAATTCAGTTAGAAGCGAGTCGAGATCTTCTTCACGGCGCTTCTTGTTCGGTTCCACCACTTCCAAAACAGCACGAATGTTGTCTTCAACAGAAAGACCGCGGAAAATCGAGGCTTCCTGAGGCAGATAACCAACTCCCAGACGCGCACGGCGATACATTGGCAACTGTGTCATGTCGAAGTTATCGAGGCGAATTGAACCATGATCCGGACGAATAAGACCGGTGATCATATAAAAGCAGGTTGTCTTACCAGCTCCGTTTGGACCCAGCAGTCCCACAGCTTCGCCACGCCGTACATTCAAGCTGACATGTTTGACAACCTGACGACGTCCGTAACTCTTGCCGATGCCATCAACTTCAAGTACCGCCTCCGAAGGGGCGGCGTACTTGATGCCTTCTGGCTGGTGCGTTGGGGTCTGAGGATCAATTGGGTGTGCACTCAAGAGCGTGGCCTATTTTGCTTTAGTTCTTATTTTCAAGGCTGTTCGGCTGCAAAAGCATCCGCACACGACCAGTGTTACCGCCAGTTTCGCTGGAATCCAGATTTGCTTTGCCTGTCTCCAGGTTGATCACAAGGCGCTTGCCAACAATTACGTTTGGTCCCTGGCTGAGAACAACGCGCTTGCCGGTCATCACTACAACCTGTTTGTCCATGTCAAAGCTGGCATCGTCACCAGTTGCGACCTGATCCTTAGAGGAAATCAGAACCTTGCCTTTTGCTTCAAGACGGGAAATGGACTGCTGGACGGCTTGGCCATCCGCTGTGCCATTGGCCATGGAGCCAGCATAAAACACGATCAAGCGCTGGGTTTCCAGCTTGGTTTCACCTTGGGTAACAACAACATTTCCACTGAAGATAGCGCTTTTGTCTTTGTCACGAACCTGAAGGTTAGTCGCTTCAATCTCAATAGGTTCTTTATTGTTAGAACCAAATCCGGCAAATGAATCGGAGAACGTTTGTGCGTGGGCCATTCCAGCCAGCCCGAATGCCATAAGACAAGATAGAGAGAATATTCTCATCCGGTTAATCATTGACCGTTCTCCAGTGCCCAGGGCAGAAGCTTCATCTTGACACCCCGGCGAAAATTCAAAACATTGTTTTTCTGATCAAATTCCATAGATCCAGCATCGATATAGCCACCATCAGACGTGACATCAACTGTATCGTTGGTCTGGATTGTACCTGTCTTCATATCGATATCGAGATACTCAAATTCTGCGGAATAACCTTTGCTGTACGCAACCGTAGTCCCATTAGTGAGATTCAGGGTTTCCATCTCTGTATCAAACGTCCCATTTCGAGAGGTGATACTAACAGTTTCCCCGGGAGCTATTGTGATTTCGGCCACAATATTCTCTAAATCAATCACTTGCGGGTTTGTGATACGCTGAATAGCCCGATCCGCCTGAACGTTGTATGAACGGTCACCATCATTTCCCGACAGATGTGGGTTGGACATGACCAGTCCTTCGGTTGTCAGGCTGATGTCTCCGATGCTCAAGCCAGCAAGAATGTTCTGGAAAACGATCATGCCAATCACACCAGCGGCGATCAGTAATCCGCCAGCAGGAAGAGCAAATCGTAGAATGCGAACGAGAATGGAATGTCGACGCGCAGATTTGCGCGCTTTTTCAAGCCGTGTTTGCGCTTCACTCGCAAACTCTTTGGGCATGTTTTCCATTGTTGTCATTCATAGTCCTGGAACATTCTGGACGCGATACAGACGGGGATCGCTGTCCGGTTGCCATTTTCCGGTCTCTCGTACAGTGAGTAACCAGTATCTTACAGGCACAAGCCGCTTCCGTTGATACGCAAATTTTCGGGTAAAAACCCAAAAGGAAGCAGTAAGTACACACTAGCTGCCTAAATGGGGGGGCTTCAACAAATTACAAATGCTGAAGCCCATTAAACCGCAAATACTGGTAGAAAACTCGAGTTTCGCTTAAGAATGTGCGAAAATATCGTTCTCAGGCCATCCTGCAAGGTCAAGCTGCGCGCGTGTTGGCAGAAATTCGAAGCACTTCTGTGCAATTTCGGTACGCTCTTCACGTTCCAGCATAAATTCAAGGCGTTCTTTAAGCTTATGAAGGTGCAGAACATCTGATGCAGCATAGGCAAGCTGTGCGTCTGTCAATTTTTCAGCTGCCCAATCAGAGCTCTGCTGCTGTTTGGAAAGGTCAACACCAATCAATTCGCGGCAAAGATCTTTCAGTCCGTGACGGTCCGTGTAGGTACGCACGAGCTTGGAAGCGATTTTTGTGCACCAAACCGGAGAAACGGAAATGTCCAGATACTCTTTCAATATGGCAACATCAAAGCGGGCAAAGTGAAAAATCTTTGGCTTGCTCTCATCTTCAAACAGCGCTTGTAAATTAGGAGCAACCAGCTGGCCGCGCTCAATCTGCACCACGTCAGCAGAGCCGTCGCCAGAAGAAAGCTGCACAACGCACAACCGATCCCGGTGTGGGTTCAGACCTAGTGTTTCGGAGTCTACTGCAACAGCGTCAGCTGAAGCATAGTTGGAAAGGTCTGGAAGATCGTTCTTGTGATATCTGATTGTCATTTTTGCTCTCGAAGAATAAGCGCGATTTGGTACATGAGACGTGTTTTGTCTCTTCTACACCAAACGGTCAAGTTACTCTGTAATTTTTAGGGAGAGCTTTATGAAGAAAAGATGGTGCCCAGAAGAGGACTCGAACCTCCACGCCCTTGCGGGCACTAGCACCTGAAGCTAGCGCGTCTACCAATTCCGCCATCTGGGCATATCATCTTTTTCTTTCAGAGGGTTGCTGCTTGGCAGCGCCGCTCTGTGAGGCTGGGTTCTAGTGATCTGGGTTAAGATTGTCAATCACACATTTGCAAAGAGTTTTAAATTCTCCACAGTGTGCCTTCACATCCCAAAACCTTGAGCGTATTAACATACCATGAATTATAGCTTTTTTGAGGGTTATGCGCGCTAATACGCGTACCTGCAAAATTTTGGCAAAGGTGGATGAAAATGGCGCAAGCGCTTAACGGGAAACTTATAACCGTTTTTGGCGGGTCAGGATTTATTGGTCGTCACGTCATCAGGATATTAGCAGAGCGTGGATACAGCGTCCGCGCCGCTGTGCGTCATCCTGATCTTGCAGAGCATTTGCAGCCGCTGGGGGCTGTGGGGCAGATCATGCCTGTTGCTGCGAGTGTGCGAAACAAAAAATCTGTCGAGCGCGCTGTAGAAGGTGCCTGCGCAGTCATCAACCTTGTGGGCATTCTCTATGAGAGCGGTGCTCAGAAGTTTGACAGTGTTCAGGCAAAAGGCCCGGCAACGGTGGCTGAGGTCTGTAAAGAGCAAGGCATTGAGAAGCTGGTGCACGTTTCTGCAATTGGAGCAGATGAAAACAGCCCGGCTGTTTATGCAAGAACAAAAGCTGCAGGCGAAAAGGCTGTTCTCGATGCAATGCCAGATGCTGTTATCTTCCGTCCGTCCATCGTATTCGGTCCAGAAGATGATTTCTTCAACCGCTTCGGCAGCATGGCGCAGCTCTTCCCGGTATTGCCTCTGATCGGCGGCGGTCATACTAAGTTCCAGCCTGTTTACGTGGGTGATGTCGCGCTCGCTATTGCAAATGCCATCGAAAGCAAGGCTGAAGCTGGCAAGATTTACGAGCTGGGCGGACCTCAGGTTGCGACCTTCAAAGAATGCTTGCAGCTGCTGATGCAGGTCATACATCGCAAACGCATGCTGGTTACTTTGCCGTTCCTGATCGCCCGTATTCAGGCAAAATTCATGCAGATGCTGCCAAAGCCAATGTTGACAGTTGATCAGGTTAATCTGCTGAAGAGCGATAATGTGGTGAGCAAGGAAGCACAGTCGGAAAAGCGCACGTTTGAGGGACTCGGCATCGAGCCGCATTCCATGGAAGCAATTCTGCCGACGTATCTTGATAAGTTCCGCCCGCATGGACAGTACGACGCGAAAAGACCCTCGAAGTCATAGTAATCAAGTATATGCCAAGACACAAAGCCCCGCTTCCAGCGGGGTTTTTTAATGCCTGAGACGACTGTGAAGTGCTCAGTAGAAACCTCAATGGAGTGGCTTATTCAATTTTAATCTAAGCTCACGGATGCTGCATAAGCATATGTTCACCACCAGTTCTAAAAGCCATCCCACCTTCATCAGACTAGCGCATATTGTTCGATAATACGTAGTTTCCTTAGCAGTAGAGCCTTCAAAACTGGAATGAAACCATGCCGCTGACCGACTTGACCCCAGAAGAGCATCAATGGACAGAGGATATGTTTAAACTCCTGCGTATCGATGCAGGTGGTGCAGAAGGCGCAGAGGCAGGCGAAGCATCAGCTGAAGCTGCCTTGCCTGCAGACTTTTCTCAGCTAGAGCATTCTATTTCTGAACTGAACGCCAAAAGTGATATTCTGAGAAATTACAAGGCATTGAGCTCATCTTTCAAAAAATGTGATAAAGCAACTCAATCGGCTCTCAAAGCGGCTCTGGCTGCGATTCATGACAAGAATGAGAAAGCTGTTATCTCTTCCATCTCTTTCTTGCAAAAGTGCGTTTCGGAGCACTCAGAACTGATCAATGTTGCAGAAAGAACGCTCTCTGAACTATCAGATGAAGTTGGCGGTCTGCGAGAAGAATACAATGAGCATGCAAACCGTAAGGCCGAGTTTGTGAAGCGTGCTTATTTCAGTAAGGCCAATGCCAAAAAGCTTAGCAAGTTCACATCAGCTTGTGAGGATGTAAACAAGGAGCTCTCCCACGCAGAAGCATGCGTTCAGGCCCGCAACATTGATGATGTCAACAAGGCGTTGAAGTCAGGCAACAAAGCCCTTCAAAAGCTCCGTAAAGAGATGGACTGGCTGGATTCAGCGGAAGCAAGCAAGCCTGAAAGCAAACGTATGGGTGATGAAAAGCTTCAGGGTAGCATCACTGCTGACTATGACAAAAAGAAAGAAAGCTGGCGCCCGCAGGTTTGCTACAACGCGGCAATGAAAGTTGGTGTCATAGAGGGCAACCTACCAGAGTTTTTGCGATCGAGTCTGATGGGGGAAAACAAGGTAAATGGCTACCCGGAGGGTTATTCTGAGTTGATGGGGGTATCCACCGAGACAGTCGAAAAAGAGTTCGACCACACCAAGGTGAAAGAGTCCGGTGTTCTCAATTTTGTTGATGATAAAACGGGCCACATCTCTCATACCGCCTATCTTCAAAAGACAGACAAAGGATCCGTCGAGCTTTATCACACCAACTGTCAAACACTGGACATGGCCCTGCTGCGTAAAGATCAGGACATTCCAAAATCTGGACTGGTTACTCATTACGAGCTCAGCGATCCCGACACCCAGAACAGGTTTCAGGAATGGTTGAACAATGGGTACAGCTTCAAACATACCCCGGCTTCTGACCTGAAATAAAAAAGCGCCGCATGTTTGCGACGCTTTGAAGATGATTTGTAGATGCGGTTAGCTCTGAGTGAGGATGAGCCCCAACAGTCCAAGCCCGCCTACAATGATGCGCCACCAGCCGAACAGCGCGAAGCCGTGCCTGGAGACATAATCCAGCAAGCTGCGCACAACGAAGAAACCGGCAATGAAGGAAGAGACGAGCCCGATGATAATCAGGGTCCAGTCATCCTGCCCCAAGGCGTCCTTGTTCTTCAGAAAATCGAAAACAAACGCACCAACCATGGTCGGCATAGCGAGGAAGAATGAGAATTCCGCCGCAGACCGCTTGTCCGTGCCCATCAGCAAGGATGCGACAATCGTTGCGCCACTACGAGATACACCGGGGATCATTGCCATACACTGTGCAAAGCCAATTTTGATGTAAAGCGAAAGCGGATAGTCTTCCACGTTGGTATAGCGTGCTTGCAAAGGCATTTTATCAACCAGCAGCATGATGATGCCACCGAAAATCAGCGTCACACAGACCAGAGCGGGAGTTTCAAACAAAACCGCTTTGATGAAATCGTAGGCCAGTGCGCCAATCGCTGCAGCAGGCAGAAAAGCAAGCAGAACGCCTAGTGTGAAATGCCGAGCTTTTGCACTTGTTGGCAGTGCAACTGCAATTCTTGTGAGCCGTGTGAAATAGACGGTCAGGATAGCTGTAATAGCTCCAAGCTGGATCATCACCTCAAAGGCGCGACCTTCACTTTTAAACCCGATAAAATGCCCGATCAGCAGCAGATGCCCTGTGGAGGAAACTGGGATGAATTCAGTCAGGCCTTCAATGATGCCGAGCAGCAATGCGCCGACGATACTTTCAGTTGTCATTAAACGATGGTCTCCACGAATTTTCCCCAGATGTCATTGGTGAGGTTGTCCCCGTGTTTTCGTATGGTTTACCGTCTCAAGACTCTTTTGAGACAAATTACGTTTCTATAGCAACCTTTTGGTTACAGGTTTGCTCATAAATCAGAACAATGCTCAAGCTCTATCATCATCCTTTCTCTCCTGAATCGCGCTTCGCACGCTTAGCGCTCGGAGAATATGGAATTCCGTTTGAATGTCAGACGGAGTACCCTTGGGCACGTCGTCACGACTTCCTCATGATGAACCCAGCAGGAACGCTTCCCGTTCTGAAGGAAAATGATGGCCCTGCTGTGTGCGGGCCCATGGTTATCATGGAATACTTGGACGAAACTCGCGGCTATGCGATTCCTA
The DNA here is from genome assembly GCF_001623165.1 of Pseudovibrio sp. WM33. Taxonomy (NCBI): domain Bacteria; kingdom Pseudomonadati; phylum Pseudomonadota; class Alphaproteobacteria; order Hyphomicrobiales; family Stappiaceae; genus Pseudovibrio; species Pseudovibrio sp. WM33. The sequence goes on along the minus strand of NZ_LMCK01000019.1, from coordinate 61,796 downwards.
ACAGCCGCCTGTTGCCGGATCACCCTGAAGCACGTGCAGAAACGCGTCGTCTCGTCTCTTGGTTTTTGCAAAAATTCCTCGGTGAGGTTATTGGCTACATCGTGCAAGAACGCATTTACAAACAGGAGATGCCGGATAGCCAGGGTGGCGGACAGCCAGACTCAAGCATTCTTCGGATTGCACGGGTCAATATGCTGAACCACTTGCGCTACATCGGATACCTTGCTGCGACACGTAAGTGGCTGGCTGGTGATCGGCTCACATTTGCTGATCTGGCCGCAGCAAGTCTTCTCTCCTGTGCAGACTATCTTGGTGAAGTTCCATGGTCCGAGGACGAAAATGTGAAGAGCTGGTACGCGCGGATGAAATCTCGCCCGAGCTTCCGCCCAATTTTGGCGGACAAAATGCTCGGCATGCCAGCGGCAAAGACCTACGCGGATCTGGACTTTTAAAGCCTCATTCAGACACTCAGTTGACGGAGAAACAAGCTGCACGCGTCAAGGCGGACCTGATCAAACGCGCACGTGCAGTCGGGTTCGATGACATCCGTATCACCACAGCGGATGCAATCCCACTTGCGCCAGAGCGTCTGCATCACTTCATCGAGCAGGGTTATCACGCCACAATGGAATGGATGCCGGAAACCGAAGTCCGGCGTTCAAGCCCGTTAGAGCTATGGCCGGAAGCCCGCTCTGTTGTCATGCTAGCGATGAATTATGGGCCAGACATCGACCCGATGGAAATGCGCGACAAGCCAGATAAAGCGCACATTTCGGTCTATGCCCGCAATCGCGATTATCACGACATCGTCAAAGGCAAAATGAAAGAGCTGGCCAGCCTGTTGGTTTCCAAAGGTGGTGGGGATGTAAAGGTGTTTGTGGACACGGCCCCGGTAATGGAAAAACCTCTGGCTCATTCCGCTGGGCTCGGCTGGCAAGGCAAGCACTCAAACCTCGTGTCCAGAGAGCTTGGCTCCTGGTTCTTCCTCGGGGCGATTTTCTCAACATTGGACTTGCCACTGGATGAACCGGAAGTCGACCATTGTGGCAACTGCAAACGTTGCCTCACAGTTTGCCCGACGAAGGCTTTCCCAGCGCCGTATCAAGTAGATGCTAACCGCTGCATTTCCTACCTGACCATCGAGCACCACGGCCCAATTCCGCTGGAATTCCGCAAACCAATTGGCAACCGCATCTATGGTTGTGATGACTGTCTTTCCGTTTGCCCATGGAACAAGTTTGCGCAGTCCGCCAGCGAAGCCAAATTACAAGCCCGCGAAGACCTTATGGAACCGGCTCTTGCAGAGCTGCTGCAAATGGACGATCCAACCTTCCGCAAGTTCTTCTCTGGTTCTCCGGTCAAGCGCATTGGCCGCAACCGTTTCATCCGCAACTGCCTCATCGCAGCAGGCAACAGCGCAGAAGAGAAGCTCATCCCCAATGTACTGAACCACCTGCGAGACGAAGACGAAACCGTCCGCGCCTCCGCAGTCTGGGCCCTAGCCCAACTTGTCTCCACCACCGATTTCGAGAAGCACAAGCGGGCATTGTTGGTAGGTGAAACAAGCGGCGTAGTCAAAGCTGAATGGGAACAGGGCACCTCTTCTTGAGGCGCCTTATCAATCAGGCAGCGTTGTCTGCCTTCACATACTCAAACCCAGTTAATTTCTCAGAGAGTGCCCAGAGTTTCTCCTGAAGCTCTGCATCCATCGCTGGGCCGGAAAGTTTCACAGGACTCGGGTTACCCCATAGCCCGAAGCGTGGTCCCAGAAAGGCGCATTCCGCAATATCTGGAGCCGTTGCCGAGACTAATTGTGGGCGACATCCAAACTCAACAGGCCGTGCCATAAACCGAGACAGCCACCCTCCCATCCCGATGGACTGCTGACGTTCTGTTGCTGTCAGGCCAGGGTGCGCAGATACTGATTTGGCTGAGGAGCCTGCCGCTTCAAAACGCCGTTGCAAAGCAAACATGAAGAGCGGGTTTGCAAGCTTACTATTGCCGTAGAATCCCAAGCGAGAATAAGGCCGCTTTTCTGAGTGCAAATCTTCAAGATCCAGTTTTGCTGCTCTGTAACCACCGCTGGAAACGGTTACGACGCGAGCATTAGGCGTCGCAACAAGTGTTTTAAACAGTAATCCGGTCAGTAAAAAGTGACCCAGATGATTGGTTGCCATATGGATTTCCCAACCTTCTTCGGTGTGCATTCGTTGCTCCAGGTTTACGACACCTGCGTTGTTCAGCAGAATATCCAACTGCTGATGCTTTGTAGTGAAAGTCTTTGCAAACCGGTGAATGCTCTTCCGGTCTGTCAGGTCAAGAGGGAGCACCTCCAGAGAAGCTGAGCTGACCTTCTGGCGGACACGTGCGATTGCAGTCTCACCCTTTTCGATGGACCTACAAGCAATCACTACATGCGCACCGCGCCTTGCCAGTTCCAATGTTGCCGCCCGTAACCACAGCCGTTTTGCCTGCGAGGTCTTGACTGTTTTTATTATTTGGCTGTTGTTGCAAAGTATCTCTCCTGAGATTGTCAAAATAACAGAACATCGGTAGTTTATTTGGAGAGTTTGCGGGAGTCAATAAACGACCGTTGGTCGTTTATGTGCTGTACGGAAGAGTAATTAAGAATATGACAGAAAAATCAAAAGCTTATCAGCGTGCACGTACAGCAGAACATTTTGCTGAACGAGAGAAGATGATCCTGACGTCAACGCGTATTCTGATGGATAGAGAAGGTATTGAAAACACGAGCCTTTCCGCGGTGGCGCGAGAGGTTGGTCTCGCAAAGTCCAGCCTCTATCGATACTATGAAAGCCGGGAGCAAATTCTTGTCGCACTGCTTCAGGAAGAGGCGGATCGCATGATTGCTGACTTCGAAAAGTCCCTGAGTGAACCTAAAAGCCAACGAGATCTCACAGGTATTGCAAAGCTCTGGGCCAAGGTGTGCTTCGCGCATCCGCGCTTGTGTTTGTTGGCCAGCCAGCTTTCGCCAATTCTGGAGCACAATCTCTCAACACAGCGCATTGTAGAAGCGAAGCTGCAGTTCCTGCATCGCCACCGAAAGATGGCAGAGATACTGACCGCTGCCCTTCCACACATGAGTGAGGCAGGAGCTCTTGCAGCAGTCCAGTACGTTTTCACAATTGTTGCAGGGCTTTGGCCGATGAAAGCAGACCGCAAAAATTCACTGGCAGCGCTGGAACATCCTGAACTGGCTCATTTGAAGATGAACTTTGAGGATACGCTGGCCAGCGCTATCGAGCTGTGCTTGCTCGGCATTCTGGCAAAAGAGCAGAACTGGGAGCCGGTGTTGGAATAACAGCGGCTACTGCCGCTGCCTCAACCGTTTCTTTATCTGACGCTTTTCCCAATCGCCACCAAAGGGATTGATGACCTCGAACACACTCAAACCATGAGCAACAAGGCCGATGCCAAACCCAAAAGCAACCCACAGGAACCAGAGGTAACCCGGTGATGTGAGCAGGTTCAGCACCGCCAGAGCTGTAATCACAACGGCGTACTGGATCAGGTTCATGTAAAAGCTTCGTATGTCCCGCACATACTCCATAGCTTCTTGTTCCCTACCGGAAAGCTCGGGCAAAATTCCATTGGATGCTGAGGGCATGTCTTGTTCCTTCCTGAGATCACCAAAATCCGTGTCTAGAGCAGAAGCAATGCATTTCAGGGTTTCGGGGCTTGCATTCGCACCGCGCTCGATACGCTGCAGTGTCCGCGTGCTGATACCTGCCATGTGTGCGAGCTGCTCCTGAGAGAGCCCTTTTTCAATGCGTAATTTTCTGACAATCACGGAAAAATTCCTGTTCTTCAACTAGGAGCAAACTGGAAGCTTCTTAAATAAAACACCACGACAAACAACCGACATGACCACGATATTTAAATCTAACACCCTGTAAAATAACAAAATATATTCAGAGCATCGTCCGAAGCACTTTCACCAGTGTGGTACATTCTTCAGAGGTTCCGATAGAAATACGCAGCCAGTCGTTGATCTGCTCTTTCTTGAAGTACCGGACCAGAATGCCGTGCTCTCGCAAATCTGCATGTATCCGTTCCGCCGGTACATGCGCATGTGAGGCGAAAATGAAATTCGTTGAAGATGGCAACACCGTAAAGCCGAGTGTCTGGAGGTTCTCGGTAAGCTTCTCTCTATCAGCAACAATCTGGTCGCGGCTCTTCTCAAACCATTCCGTGTCTTCCCAGGCAGCAAGCGCGCCTGCAAGTGAAAGCCTGTCGAGTGGATAGGAGTTGAAGCTGTTCTTGACCCTGTGCAATCCCTCAATCAAATGCGGTTGCCCCACGGCAAACCCAACACGCATTCCTGCAAGGCTGCGGGATTTTGAGAAAGTTTGCACCACAAGCAGGTTGTCATAATCTGGCACAAGTTGAACCGCGCTTTGCCCACCAAAATCGATGTAAGCCTCATCGACAAGAACCAACACATCCGGGTTTGCCTTGAGGATTGCCTCGATAGCCTCCAATGGCATGGCAAGACCGGTTGGCGCATTCGGGTTTGCGATGACGACACCACCACAAGTCCCGGCAAAGTCGCTGGGGTTGATACGGAAGTCATCGCCGAGAGGCATCAGCCGATGTTCAATCGAGTAAAGCTTACAATAGGTTGGATAGAACGCGTAGGTGATCTCCGGAAAGAGAATTGGCTCTTTCCCGCTGAAGAAGGCATGAAACGCATGCGCCAACACCTCGTCACTGCCATTGCCCGCAAAGATATGGTCAGAGGTCAGCTGAAGAGCGGATGCAATACCCGCTCTCAGGTCAGAGGCTGATGGGTCGGGATACAACCGTAACGCATCGCTTGTGGCAGCAGCAATCGCTTCCAATGCACGCGGAGAGGGACCCCATGGGTTCTCATTGGTATTCAGTTTGATAAAGGTCTGATGCTTCGGCTGTTCACCCGGTGTATAGGGCTCCAGTTTTTTGACAATCGGGCTCCAGAACCTGCTCATATCTCAATCCAATCTCAGCAAACCGCAATCAATCGCGCATCTTTAAACTGGTAGACCCTAAGAGCGCTTGGACAATGCATCATTCAAAACGCACTGCATGCGATAATAGGTCTCCACCTCTTCCTCGGAAAATACCTTCGCGAACTCTTCTATCCGTTTCATCTCGGCCTTGCGAACTTTTTTAATCAGCGCTTTGCCTGATGGTGTCAAACAATAGAACACGGAACGCTTGTGCCGCGGATTGCTCACTTGTGCTACTTGCTCCTTGTCCAGCAATTCTTTGAGGACCTTGGCCACAAACTGGCGCTTCAGCTGCAGAAAATCAGTGAGTTGTGGCGCTGTTGCCTGCTCCAAAGCAAGCGCAGCTTCCAGCACAGCACGCTGACCGACAGTTAGATCGGTTCCTTCAAGATCCGCCTCAACCCGATTGCTAATGGTACGGAGTAACGGTCGGGTCATCTGAATGCCAGCATAAAGCATTTCGGGTTTGGATTCTGGTTTTTTAAGCATTTGATTTACTTGCTTTAATTCGTTTTATTGTCAATAAAATTGACAAATATCGTGTTCTGACTTACGTCTACCCTACAGATTTTCAGGTGATCTCAAAGGAAAATGAGTACAGATCATGGGTTTTAAAAATCTTGCAGAGCGGCAAATCCTAAAAGCACAAGCAGAAGGGCAGCTGAATAATCTTGAGGGAGAAGGTAAGCCGCTGCCAGCACGTGCACCCGGTTCTCTTGATACAGCTGCAGGCATGAGGATCATGGCTGATGCCGGGGCTGTACCTCGCGAGATTGAATTGAAGAAAGAGATAGATGCTCAGCGGCTTGTTGTTCAAAAAGCTGTAGGCACGCCAGATTGGAAATCCGAAATGGCAAAACTGGCAGACCTGCAACTCCGTCATGCGATCGAGCAGGAAGCCCGAAAAAAGTTTTTCACATGAGTTGCCGAGCGCATTCCAAATGTATGCGCTAAGCAAAACCTGATGGTTGCCGATATTCTACGTACTAGGAAAGTCCACAGGGGCGAGATGGTACAACATCTCCAAGCCGTATCAGCTTGTGAACTCAGAGAACGCTTCAACCACATCCAGATAGACTTGGTGCTTGAACGGGATCACAAGGCCGGCAAGGTTCTCGGCTTTTTCCCAGCGCCACTCACAAAACTCCTGCGCATGCCCGTCAGGTGGAGTCAGGATGTTGATTTCGCTGTCATCACCATCAAAGCGGAATGCAAACCAACGTTGTGTTTGGCCGCGATACTTAGCCTTGCGTACTTGGCGTTGAATTTCCTCAGGGAAATCGTAGGAGAACCAGTCAGGTGCTTCTGCCAGTAATGTGATGGACTTCACAGAGGTCTCTTCATAAAGCTCACGCTCCGCAGCTTCCAGCGGGTCTTCCCCTTTGTCCAGCCCACCCTGCGGCATCTGCCAGGCAAACTCTTCTGGAATTGGCTGCTTGTCTCCATAGCGTTTGCCAGCCCAGACAAGCCCATCCCTATTGATAAGCATGATGCCAACACAAGGGCGAAAAGGAAGAGCGCTGTAATCGGTCATGTCTGGTCCAATAAAGAGAGTTGAGTACGTAGTCCCGAAAACCGGAGCTATCTTTCGGGACTACGCGCAGAAGAAAGATTGGAGCATGATGCGTGAGTTCATATGAACGCAACAGGCTCTAGCGTGTGGAATTGATAGCAGAGCTGATTGGAACGAGAGAAAGACCACGCTCCTCCAGTCGCTGCGACCACGCCTCCAACGCATTCAACGTAACAGGGAAAGCAGTCGCAGTTGCGACGGCAATGCCGCGTTGACGAGCAATTGTTTCCAGTTCCAGCAACTGTGTACCAATGGCTTCGGCGCTCAGGTTCTGGTCCAGAACCAGATCGGCCTGCACAAATGGCACTTTCTGCGTCCCGGCAACCTCGCTTGCTCTGGAGCGGGGAGACGAACCGTCATCAACATACATCAGACCACGATCACGAACCTTGCTGAGGAACTCACTCATACGGGTCTCGTTAGAGGTGAAACGGTCGCCCATGAAATTGACAAGCCCTACATAATTGCTGGTCTGCCCAAGAACCCAGGAGAGGCGCTCCTCGTTCTGCTTCCTGTCCAGATTGGTCAACAGGCTTTGCGGGCCAGCGTCGTTGTCAGGATAATCAAACGGCTCCATTGGAGCTTGAAGAAGCACTTCATGCCCAGAAAGGCGTGCGGATTTCATCCAGCTGTTGATGTCATCACCATATGGAGAAAGCCCCAAAGAGATGTCAGCCGGAAGATCCTCAATGGCCTTGAGCGTCATATCGGAGTTGAGCCCGATACCATTGATCAAAATAGCAATCCGCGCCTGTGTCAGCGCTGCAGGGTTAGGCCGCCGTGCATAGACATCCAGCGGGCGAATACCCTCAGCAGAGATCTTAGGAAGGGAGCCGAACTTGTTGGGCTCAAGCAGCTGATCAATTGGGTCGGTAGAAAGCGACTCGCTTGAGAAGCCACCATCCAGCCCCTCATAATCAACACGCCGGGCCAAGTCGACGAGTGATGTTGGTCCACTGGCCTGATCCTGCGCGTTTGCACCAGCCGGACGAGAGGGACGATAGCTGCCATCCTGTCCAAAGCCATTGGCATTAAACTGGTCAGACCCAATCTGGGCCAGTTGAGAACCATCCGGTAGGTCAACAATCTCGATATCACTGGGAGCAACACCATCAAGAGCACTGGAAAGCTCGATAGTCGCCATCGGCTCGCCACCGTTGGGATCGTCAACAATGCCGATCCAGATAAAACCGGTGGTGAAAATAACAGTCATGATGGCGACACCAATCAGGCCGAGCGGCAATCGCCCGATGCTCCGACGCTTGTTCATTCCAAGCGGAGCTGTCAAATCGCTCCTAACCATTGGTGCCCCCACCCTGTCATAAAATTCCGCCGCGCCAAACGAAGGTTTAGCGCGGCGTCCTTAATCACTTTATAGCATATCCCCGAAATGTGGCTACCGGTTTTCGGAGGGGTATATGCCTGAAAACAAATAGATAGAAATCGAGCGCTTCAGATGAAGCGCTCGATACTCTGAATTATTTGGATTCGTTTGCTGCACTGTCTGCACTTGGTGGGAAGGCTGCATCAGTCTTCTCGCCGCGGAGCAGGGATTTTGCCAGGTTCAGCTGTACATCTTTGTCTTTGTCCTGTGGCACGTAAGCCTGACTACCAGAACCTTCATCGCCTTCTTCAGCCTGAAGGTGACCACGCAGACCTGCTTCGCCTTTGGTTTCAGCACGGCCTTTCAGCTCATCAGGCAGTTCCTGCAAGGAAATGATGTCAGGGCGGATACCCTTAGCCTGAATGGAGTTGCCAGACGGTGTGTAATAACGAGCAGTTGTCAGACGAATAGCACCATTCGCACCAAGTGGAATGATGGTCTGTACAGAGCCTTTACCGAAGGAACGTGTACCCAGAATAGTTGCGCGGCGATGATCCTGTAGAGCTCCGGCTACAATCTCGGAAGCTGACGCAGAACCACCATTCACCAGAACGATCACAGGCGCGCCTTCAGTCAGGTCACCATTGCGAGCGTTATAGCGCTGGGTCTCTTCAGCATTACGGCCACGGGTAGAAACAATTTCACCACGGTTCAGGAACGCATCAGAAACAGCAATCGCCTGATCCAGCAAACCGCCTGGGTTGTTGCGCAGATCCAGCACAAAGCCCTTCAGATTATCTTCGCCGATTTCAGCAGTCAGCTCATCAACAGCGTTTTCCAGACCATCAAAGGTCTGTTCGTTAAACTGCGTGATGCGGATGTAACCGATGTCATCTTCTTTGTTCCAGCGAACAGAGCGAATGCGGATCACATCACGTGTGATGGTGATATCGGTTGGTTCGTTGATACCTTCACGACGCACTGTAATGACGATGTCTGTATTGACCAGACCGCGCATTTTCTCGACAGCCTCATTCAAGGTAAGGCCCATAACCTGTTCCCCATCAAGATGGGTAATCAGGTCGCCTGCCTGTACGCCTGCTTTGTAAGCCGGAGTGTCGTCAATCGGAGCAACAACCTTCACAAGGCCGTCTTCCATGGTCACTTCAATACCAAGGCCACCAAACTCGCCGCGGGTCTGCACCTGCATATCGCGGAAGCTTTTTGGAGGCAGATAGCTGGAGTGCGGATCAAGGCTGGTGAGCATGCCGTTGATAGCGGTCTCGATCAGCTTGGAGTCAGCTGGCTCCTCTACATAATCAGAGCGCACACGTTCAAACACGTCGCCAAACAGATTAAGCTGATTGTAGGTATCAGGAGACGCAGCAGAAGCTGGTTCAGCAAATCTAAATGGTGCCTGAGAATATGTTACGACCGCCGTAGCCCCCATGACTACGCCAACCAACAAAAGCGATGCTTTCCGTATCATCCGCGAACCTTTTCGTTTTCGGCGCGTGACCACCATGGGTTGGGGTCGATTGCAGTGCCGTCTTTCCTGAATTCTACATATAAAACCGGCTGGTCCAAACTAAAATTAAGGTTATTAGCGCTTGCGAGGCGCGTTTCTCCCATTTTAGCGATTGGCTCTCCAGCTAGAATAAACTGCCCTAACTCCACCATGACATCGTCCAGCCCGGACATAAGGACATGGTATCCGCCGCCTGCATTAACAATTACCATCTGCCCGTAAGAGCGGAAATCCCCTGCATACACCACCCAACCATCAGTGGGGGAGGTGACCTGGGCATTCGGGCGTGTCGCAATGGATTGGCCAGTTGTTACGTTGCCAAAACCATCTGCAACCCCAAAGTCTTGCAGGAGTGTTCCAGACACCGGATCAGGCAAAAGCCCAAGGGTATCCGAAAAAGCAACAACCGGTTTCAATCGGGTCGGATCAGCAAACGGATCACCGGAGGCGATCCGGTTTTGCCGCTCAATGTCCGCAAGTCGCGCTGCTTCTGCCGCACGACGGCTGCTATCCACTTCTCTTTCAAGGTTAGCAAGCAACTCTTTCAAAGAGGTTGCCTTTTCGGCAAGTTCCCTGGCGCGAGCCTTCTCGGCCTCCAGCGCTGCAAGGCTTTCCTGCCGTGCTGCCTTCTTCTTTTCTAAAAGCAATTCAACACGATGGCGCTCTTCCGCCATCTGTATTGCACCACTTCGAACCCGGTTGCGCTCTGCTTCAATTTTTGCTCGAAGCCGAGACAATTCAGCAAGATCACTCGCCAGCGCTTCCGCCTCAATCCGCACTTCCGGCATGATTGAGTTGAGCAGGATCGCACTGCGTACCGCACCAAGAGCATCCTGAGGACGCACGACCATAGCTGGTGGCGGGCGATGACCGATCCGTTGCAAAGCGCTTAAAACTTCAGCTAAAACATCTTTACGTTCATTCAATGACGCCCGGACAGATTGCTCATTTTTTCTATGCCGGCCCAAACGCGCTTCAGTGGCTTCCAACTGGTTTTCCAGTTTTTTCATACGCTCACCGGTACGGATCAACTCTCCGCTCAGGCTCTCGCCATCACGCTCCAGCGCACGAATGGACCGCTGAATTTCTTCACGCTTCTCTTTGGATAGAGAGATGTTTTCATTCAGGCCGCGAAGCTCTTTTTCCCGTTCCTTTTTTTGGAGCAGGGCAATCGCAGCCGGATCTTCGGGATCAATCTTGCCATCTTCAATTTTAAAGGAAACGTTCGTCAGTTTTTGCGCAGTACTTTGCAGCGGCAGAACAAGCGCTACCGCAAAAAACAAGGCAAAGCTTGTCAACAATCGGAGGATCAGGTTTCCCCTAAGACGCAACAACTGAACTCCCAAAGTGCAGCGCAGAGCAAAACGCTGACCTTAATACTAAAATATCGACGTAGACCAACCCTGCAAAACAACAGGCACGCAGCCCCAAAGTTAACGCCGAGGATAATGCTCCAGACAGCGTTAAGGAAGTGTCAACCACGTTGAAGGCTTAGCGACTTCCAGTAAAAACATCAATATCTACAGTAGCCATTCGGGCAGGTGAAACCGGAATGGGCAAATACAAAACAGTCTTAGTGGAAGGTTTTGGAATAAGAGCGGCAACCTCCGCACCACTCACGCCCGATGATACGGATGCCTTGTCAGTATGGTGATTGCGCGGTAGATTTGCTCGCCGCACAGGATCCGGACGAGTTGGTGTGGCCATGTCATGGAGCCCAGAGCGAGCTTCAGGTCTGCGCGTTGCAGCAGCGCCTGGCCGTGGCCGTCGGCACCGCCAATGGCGAGCACCATATCCGAAATACCCTGATCGGCCCAACCGCCAACCTTTTTGGCAAAGGCTTCGCTGGAAAGTGCCTTGCCGTGCTCATCCAGTGCAATCAGGATCGCACCGGAAGGAAGCGCATTGAGCAGCAGTTGCGCTTCTTCGTCTTTTCGATCGTTCGTACGGGCAGCCCGACTCTCTGAAAATTCCACCACGGACACAGACGTAATGCCAACGGAACGGCCAGCTTTGCGGGCTCGGTCCAGATAGCGTTCAAGCATGTCCTTTTCCGCGCCAGCTTTCATTTTGCCGACGCAGGCAATCGTGACTTTCATAAAGTCTCCGGGATTAGATCGTAGTGACCCGCAAAAAGATCTCATGCAGATGGAGCAGCACCTGCATCAGCGGCATTTGCCCAGATTCCCTCATTCCCCCAAAGGGGCAGAGAATTGACTGGTGTAATAGTCAGTGCTTCAAAGAAGCACTGATACTATCCGATGAACTGCGTCGGTGCAGAGCTATCCGCAGACCACATTTTTTCTACATTGTAGAAACTGCGGACTTCTGGGCGGAAAATGTGAATGATTGCATCACCGATATCGATGAGCACCCAGTCACAATGCGGCATGCCCTCAACGCGAGCGTTACCGTAGCCAGCATCTTTCAGATCACGGAGCAGGTAGTCTGCAACAGCACCCACATGGCGATGAGAGCGGCCAGAAGCCACAACCATGTGATCAGCCAGAGCAGATTTGCCTGTAAGATCTAGAGATACGATATCCTCAGCCTTGGAATTCTCCAGGCTGTTGAGGATCAGTGCAAGCACGTCCCCCTCATTGGTGGGATCATGCGGTTGAAGAGGAGCGATGGTGTCCGTCCCTTCATGTTGAGTTGTCATGGTCAGCTTAAGAGCCCTCGCCATGGTTAGAGAAAGCAGTACTCTGCCGGTCGAAAAGCCTGAAATGCACAAACTCAAGCCTTCCGTCAAGAAGAATACTCAGGTCCCTATGGCATTTTCAAGACACTACTTGCCGTAAAAAGCGTAAAGTTACCCTGGGGTGTGTCCTCTATTCCTCAGGAGGGTGGAAGAGGTTTCATCCAGCGGACCACGTAAAATGGTCCAGCACGGGGCTTTGCACTCAGGCAGTTGGTCTGCACTTTTTTCTTTTAATTGAGCAAAGGCATACCTTTGGCAAACTTGAGCGGAAAGAGACGAAAGGGTCGCTTTAGGCCGGTCAACAATTGCCACAGGCACCCCTTCTATAATGCTCTGCCAGTTTTGCCAATGGTGAAAATTGGAGAGATTGTCTGCACCCATAACCCAGACAAAATTCAGATGCGGTCTGCGCAGCTTTAATTGCTCCACCGTACTTGCCGTGTAAGAGGTGCCAAGCACCTTCTCATAGGCCGTCACCTTCATGCGTGGGTGCCGTGCCAAAGCCTGCGCGGCGGCAACACGTTCTTCCAGGGGCGCGAGGTTTCGGTGAGACTTCAGCGGGTTTCCGGGCGTGACCAGCCACCAGATTTGATGCAGGTTCAAGCGCCGCAATGCCGTCTCCGCCACCATAAGATGGCCGGGATGTGGGGGATTAAACGACCCGCCAAACAAACCAATGCGATTGCCCGGAGCAGCATAGGGAAGGCGCATCCAGTCTGGTTGCACAATCCCAAGCTTGCCGTGGCTATCGCCCATTGTGGGGTCGGGGTTCGTCATGGACGTGTTTGGCCGTTCCCGCGAACCACGTATTTGAAGCTGGTCAGCTGTTCCACACCAACTGGTCCGCGTGCATGCATGCGGCCAGTTGCGATGCCAATTTCAGCACCCATGCCAAACTCACCACCATCAGCAAACTGTGTGGATGCATTGTGAAGAACGATAGCCGAGTCCACTTCTGCAAGGAATTTGCGGGCCGCAATCTGGTCTTCTGTGATGATGCAGTCTGTGTGATTGGAACCGTAGATCCCAATATGCTCAATCGCATCTTCCAGACCGCCAACAATCTTCACAGAGATGATCGCATCTAGATATTCAGTCGACCAGTCGTCGTCAGTCGCCTCAGAAGCGGTTGGGCAAAGCATCATGACGTCTTCATCACCGCGTATCTGGCAGCCTTTTTGTTGAAGAGCAGCAAGAATTGGCGGCAAAATGGTTGCTGCCACAGCTTCATCAACCAGTAGCGTTTCGGCAGCACCACAAATGCCCGTCCGGCGCATCTTGGAATTGACGGTGATTTCAATCGCCTTATCCAGATCGGCCTTTTTGTCGATGAAGATATGAACCAGACCTTCCAGATGCGCAAACACGGGCACACGGGCCTCATCCTGAACACGGGCAACAAGGCTCTTGCCACCACGTGGAATGATCACATCAAGATTACCATCCAGACCCTTCAGCATTTCGCCTACAGCAGCACGGTCTTTCACCGGTACAATCTGAATGGCATCTACTGGCAGTCCGGCGTCTGCAAGGCCAGCCTGCAAAGCTTTATAGATAGCAAGGTTGGAGTTGATGGTGTCTGAACCGCCGCGCAGCACAACAGCATTACCAGCCTTCAGGCACAATGCTCCGGCATCCGCAGTCACGTTCGGACGGCTCTCGTAGATTACGCCAATTACACCAAGAGGCGTGCGGACGCGCGAGATATCCAGCCCGTTCGGACGTTTCCAGTCTGCTATCGTAGAACCGACAGGGTCTTCCAGCTTGGCAATGTCTTCCAGTGCGCAGGCAATGGCCTCAATGCGCTCTTCGTTCAATGTGCCGCGATCAATAAAGGATGCCAGCTGACCATTGGCCTGCATGCTCTCCAGATCAATCGCATTCGCTTTGAGGATCTCAGGGGTTGCAGAGCGAACGGCAGCTGCCATCGCTTCCAGGCCTTTGTTCTTCTGGCTTGTGGGGGCAATGGCTAGAGTACGTGCAGCAGCGCGTGCCTTTTTGCCAAGAGTTGCCATCAGGTCGCGAACATCGGTGTTGTCCGCATTTGCCACTTCAGAAGTATTCAGCATCTGCAAAACCCTTAAGTCATCACTGGTTGAACTTGGTCAACCTAAACAGTTTCTATGAATTGTCCAAATCAGATTTAGAGAGCACAAGGTCGTCCGTATGGACCATTTCTGCCCGTCCCGGATAGCCAACAATGGCTTCAATTTCTTTGCTGTTGCGCCCGATGATGAGAGAGGCCTCACCGTAATCATAGGCCACAAGACCGCGACCCACATCATGCCCGTCCGCATCTATAATACGCACAGCATCACCACGTGTGAATGTGCCATCCACTTTGGTCACCCCTGCTGGCAGCAGGCTCTTGCCCGCCTTCACAGCTTTCAGCGCACCTGCATCCAGCTGAATGGTGCCATGCGGCTTCAGGTGACCGCTGATCCACGTTTTGCGGGCACGAGCGGGTGAGGATGGAGCAGGGAACCATGTTGCCCGTGCGCCATTTTCAATTGCGTTAAGCGGGTTCATGGTCTTGCCACTGGCAATGATCATAGACGTACCAGCGCTCTGCGCAATCTTAGCCGCATCAATCTTGGTCTTCATGCCACCGGAGGAGAAGGCCGTTCCCGGCGCACCGGCCATCGCCTCAATCTCCTGCGTCACCTGAGGAACTTCAGGCAGGAAGATAGCATCAGGATCTGTCTGCGGAGCGGCGGTGTAAAGCCCGTCCACATCAGACAGCAGCACAAGAAGATCCGCACTCGCCATAGTCGCCACACGGGCGCCCAGACGGTCGTTATCGCCATAGCGGATCTCAGAGGTCGCAACGCTGTCATTCTCGTTGATGATCGGCACAGCGCCCATCTTCAGCAATGTGCCAATCGTCTCGCGTGCATTCAGGTAACGGCGACGCTCTTCCGTGTCGCCGAGCGTCAGCAGAATCTGACCTGCCGTTAAACCACGCGCACCGAGAATTTCAGAATACGCCTGAGCAAGTGCAATCTGGCCCACAGAAGCGGCGGCTTGCGCCTGCTCCAGTTTGAGCGGACCAGCTGGCAGACCAAGCACACCACGACCAAGAGCAATGGAACCGGAAGAGACCACCAGCACTTCTTTCCGAGCTTCGGAAAGAGCCTGAAGGTCATCTGCCAGCGATTCCAGCCACTCACGTTTCAATCGGCCCTTTTCTACCAGAAGGGCAGAGCCGATTTTAACGGTGATGCGCTTATAGTCGCTCAGACTTCGAGCCATTACGGGCGCCACTCCTCAATTCCATCAGAAGGAATGGCATTGGCCTCGTCTTGCTTATCCTTGTCAATTGCACGAATGATCATGCGCTGAGCAGTGTCGATGTTTTCACCACTGGCAGACGAAATGATCAAAGGCTTCTGACCGCAGGCTTCTTCAAGAGACTTAAAGCGCTCTTCGCGCAACTCGTCTGTCAGTGCATCTGCTTTGGAAAGACAAACAATCTCAGCCTTCTCATCCAAACCATGGCCATAAGCTTCCAGCTCACCGCGAATGGTGCGGTAAGAATCTGCCGGGTCTTCTTCTCCAGAGCCATCCACCAGATGCAACAGAACGCGAGTCCGCTCCACGTGGCCAAGGAAACGGTCGCCAAGACCATGACCTTCGTGTGCACCACGAATGAGTCCCGGAATGTCAGCGAGCACAAAGCCGCGATTGTCGAGTTCACACACACCCAGGTTCGGGTGCAGCGTGGTGAACGGATAATCCGCAATTTTCGGGCGTGCTGCTGATACAGCGGAGAGGAAGGTGGATTTGCCAGCGTTTGGCAGGCCCACAAGTCCAGCATCCGCAATCAGCTTCAGCCGCAGCCAGATCCACTTTTCTTCACCTTCAAGACCAGGGTTCGCATGGCGCGGTGCCTGGTTGGTTGAGGATTTGAAGTGTGCGTTACCGAAACCGCCATTACCACCTTTCAGAAGCAACAAGCGCTGACCAATCTCGGTCATATCCGCCTGAACGGTCTCGTTGTCTTCTTCAAGAATCTGAGTGCCTACAGGAACACGAAGCACAACATCGTCGCCCTTGGCGCCGGTTCTGTTGCGGCCCATGCCATGCATGCCGATTTTTGCTTTGTAGTGCTGCGCGTAGCGATAGTCGATCAGTGTGTTGAGGCCATCAACGCACTCAACCCATACATCACCACCACGGCCACCATCACCGCCGTCGGGTCCACCTTCGGCAACATATTTCTCACGGCGGAAGCTGACGCTGCCCGCGCCACCATCACCAGACTTTACAAAGATCTTTGCCTGATCGAGGAATTTCATTTTATTCTCTTTCGTCCACCTGTGACGTTCTTTGGAGGACGTCATAAAGCCCTATTGCGCTCCCGCCAAGGGCGGAACGGCAAATCTGGCTAATTTTATTGCTTAAGCGTGTTCCCGAAAAGTGTCTAGCGCTTTCCGGAAAAGAATTAGCAACCTGATTTATGGTTTACTGCCCTGAACAGCCAAAAGGCTCACGAACATCAATTCGCAAGCCTTTCAAAATCCAGATGCGCAAGAACAAATCTCTAAAGACAAGCTGCTTTAGAGACTGGAACGTCAGGCCGCAATCGCCTGCATTGATGTCCATCTGTCCCGGGTCAGCGTAACCGTGGTGTAATCCATTTCGAGATCACCACGTGCGCGGTTCTTCTCTTTAGTCTCACCAGTTACCTCAAACCCGTTCTTCTGAAGCACATTCAGAGACTTCGGATTGATGGTGAACAGGCCGGTGTTCATCGCAGCCGCATTCAGCCGGTTGAACACATAATCGCATACCAGGTTGGTTGCTTCACTGGCATAACCTTTACCCCATTGAGATTTAGCCAGCCAGTAACCGAGGTGCGGTGTTGTCGAGACATTGCGGATGCCGATGACGCCGACAAGGCCTTCGCCATTGTCGATCACCCAGTTGATCTCTTCGCTATGAGATGTCGTGCGGCAATGATCAAACCACCAGTCACCATCATCCTTTGTATAAGGATGCGGAACGACAGTCAGCATCTTGCTCACATCGAAATCATTCAAAGACGCATTATGAGTATCAAAATCACTCTCGCGAAAATCGCGTAGGATCAAGCGCTCGGATTGTAACTCCGGGAACATGACAATCTCTTCTTATTCTTCTTGGAACGCTTGGCTTGTTGTCGCTGGCGCTCATTCTCTTAAGTACACGAAGATAGCGTCAAACCCGTCGAGCCATGTGCTCGCAACGCGCCGGTGCTATCCAACCCTTGCTTTTGGTTCCTGAAATCTCAAGTGAATCCCTGCCACGAGTGCTGGGTACGATCACAAAGGGACGAGGGAGCAAAAGGCTGTTGCCGCAACCTTGCTCAAAGACCCTATCCTGCCATCTGCTGAAAGTCGCGGAACGCATAAACAGGCGCGCCAGCCAGATCAGAGAAGCAGGACCCATCTTCAATTGCCCGATAAACACACACAGATCGGAGAATCGAAGGTGATCGACGCCTGCACCTTTATTCACAGGGGAACAAAGCAAGCAGGCAACAGCATCTTGGAGGTTTCAAAATCCGAGAGGAACTTCAAAGCTTGGGGGCGGTCACTATCTCGGACCACTCCCTATTGCAAGCAGTTAGAGCATATTTCTGGAATATTTTTCACATGCTGAGGAATATTCGCTCAAATATCGACAAATCCGGCAATGCAACCGCCAGGTGTCTCCAATATCAAGTTTCCCTCAATTTTATGCGTTTTGTGAAAAGATCAGGGAATAAGTTAGGATTTGACTCAGTAAAAACACAGGGAATTTAAAAAAAATGGCTCTACACGCCTCAAATGGAAAGCTGGATCTTTACTTATCAGTCAATATGTGGAATGCCGTCTCTACGTTAAGACTATCGACCCTGTCTCCTTTTTAGGCGTCAGTGCACTCGATTTCGCCCTGACGCAACCAAAGCTATCTGCATGTCGCAGCGGCACACTAACTAGGAGATATCACGATGGCTAAAGGCACCGTGAAATGGTTCAACAGCACTAAAGGTTTCGGTTTTATTGCACCTGAAGATGGAAGCAAAGACGTATTTGTTCACATCTCTGCAGTAGAGCGCTCCGGTCTGTCTACTCTGGCTGATGGCCAGGACGTAACTTACGAACTGGAAGCTGGTCGTGATGGCCGTCAGAGCGCTGTAAACCTCGAAACCGTATAATTCGAGCTGTTCAGTGAAAAAGAGCGCAGCAATGCGCTCTTTTTTTTGTCTGGATTTTGGCCCGGACATCAATAAACCTACAATGAGATAGCCATCAGGCTTCCATTCAGCCAAAACGACCCTCCCCAAATCCGGCTCTCAACATCATGCTTCGCCGTGATGTCAGCTGAACGCCCCCACATTCCATTCCCTTGCAATCTTGTTTCTCCTCACCAAACTCACTAGAGCTTAGTGTAAGATACGGTATCGTACCCACGTGAGAGATGGAAAACCTGCATGGAATCAGAGAAAAAGGTATCGCGCGGCGAAAAGCGGAAAAATGAGCTTTTGGAAATTGCAGCTGACGCGATCATCGAACTTGGCTATGCCAACACCTCGATGGATGAGATCGTCAGACGCGCCCGCGCCTCCAAAACCACAGTCTACAGACACTTCAAAAACAAAGAAGCAATGTTGGCAGAGATTGTCAGCAACCTGTCTGAAGGGCCTGTCCTCTCCATTAAACCTCTCGACTCAAACGAAGATGGCGGCTCCCGTCAGGAGCTTGAAGAGATTCTGTTTGTCTTTGGCAAGGCTGTCTTGACCCTCATCTATGATGACAGAACTCTGGGCCTTTGGCGCATGTTGATAGGTGAGGGCAGTCGCGCTCCCCATATTACCAAATCATTCTTCCAGCTTGGTCCCAAACGGGCAACCTCCAGCATTGCACAGCAGCTCCAACTGGCGAGCAGTCTGGGCATCGTCGCCATCGAACATCCTGAAAACGCAGCGGCCATCTTCATGGGTATGTTGCGCGAGGACACTCACCTCGCTCTTCTGCTGGGCGTTCAATCCGCACCGACTCTACAGGAAATCTCAGATCATGTTCGCCAATGTGTGCGTGATTTTATGAAGGCTTATGAGGTCTGATGCCAACCAGCGTGGAACCGTATAAAACAGCCCGGCTTGACGAAAGTAATTTTTATCTGCTAAGTGTACGGTACAGTATCGTACACTTACGGAGGTAGAGATGCTTGATAATAACACTGTGACACATCCCATCGTGACCCGGGCAGCAGCCATGCCAACGCCCCAGCACATCAGCTTGAACAAAATCAAGAAGTCGAAAGACGGCATGGAGCTTGAGGTCGATTTCCTCGCAGAGCTCACAGGCGATGGCTTGGTTAAGACCGGCGTGGTCCAACCCAACGTTCCCGGTTTTGGTGCGTTCGAAGTCCTCTGCGACGAAGGCTCATCCATTGGCGGAACGGACACAGCCCCTGCGCCACTATCCTACCTAGCCGCTGGCATAGGCTTCTGCCTGCTGACACATGTGCATGGGTTGGCTCAGTCCCGTAGGCTGAACATCTCCTCCATCAAACTGGAGCAGAAGATGAAGTTCCAATCCAGAATTCCGGGCATGACCGCAGAACAAGGCACGGAAATGCTCGGTGTTTCAAAAGGCGTTGAGACAGTCATCATCATCGAATCGCAAGAAGACCCTTCTCTGATCGCATCTTTGGTGGAGGCAAGCGAGAAAGCCTGCATGGCGCTTCAAACCGTCGTAAATGCAATCCCGGCATCGACCACAATCATCAATAACGGGCAGAAACTCTGAGCCGGAATTGATGTGCAGGGCAGCCTCTCAAGCGAAACAGTTTAAGAAGTTGCCCTCTTTTCCAATTTACCTTCTCAACAATGTCTCCGAGAAGGGCGGAGGAAATACAATGACATCCTCAACCCAAAACCACTACTTCCCCACCACCTTTCGCAACCAGCTCATGGCAACAATCGTCTGGGCTCAGGTCTTTGTTCTCTATTGCATCGCGCTTCTGATCTTCACCAAACAGAATGAAAGCCAGATCTTCTGGGCAGACCCGTTTATCAAGATTGTACCGATCTACGTCTCAACCTGGCTCATTATTCTCACCTCACTGCTCTTGGGCTGGTTTTGCTTTAACAAACTCGGCTGGGCAGGCTTGATAAAGCACACGCCCGGTTTGCAGATCGTGAGCGGTGTAAGCACAGCAATCATCATCACATGTATCATCTGGGCGTTTTTCGGGAGTGAACTGCCTGACTTTGTCCCGGCAGAAGAAAGCTCTCGTCCAGGCTATCTCTTTGGCATGGTTGCAGGTTACGGCGAAGAACTCGTCTTCCGCATGTTACTGAGTGCGCTGGTTTTCTTCGCAATGTTCAAGCTGCTGTCAGGCGTTGAGTACAGATATCGCGTGTTTTGGTCTGCTGGCACTGCAATCCTCATCGCAGCACTTGCTTTTGTCTTTCTGCATGAGCTTGGAGAAGTCGATAGCGTCCTGCTGTGGAACTTGGTCGCCACGCGCCTTCTCGTTCCCGGCATCATAATGGGGAGCCTGTTTTTTCTGGTCGGTCCGGGCTTTCTCATCTTCATGCACAGCGCAATGCACATCATGATACCGCTGCTGTTCGACTAATCCCAAAACTTGTCGCGCGCCCAACGGCACGCGACAAGCTAATCATGCTTAAACCGTCACCGCCCGCATGGCTTCCCACAAATGGCGGGTGAGCTCCACGTTGATGAGAGTGACTTCTTCTTCTCCGCGAGCGCGACTTTTTTCTGGCTCCGAGCCGATTGTCTGGAAGCCGTTCTTCGCCAGCACATTCAGGGACCCGTCATTTTCTTCAAAGGCGCCGGAAGTCACTTTGCTCACACCCAGTTCCTCAAAGCAGTAATTGACCACCGCCTCAGTTGCCTCGCTCATATAGCCTCTGCCCCAGAACGGTTGACCCAGCCAATAACCAATGCGCGGGAAGCCATCTTCTGGGATGCGTATTCCAATGACGCCTGAGAACCCATGTTCGGATTCAATAACCCAGTTCGTCTCTTCGCTTAGCGATGTCTCCTTGATGTGGTTCAACCACCATTCCCCATCCGCTTTTGTGTAAGGGTGAGGCACCACAGTCAGCATCTTGCTGACTTCGAAGTTGCTGATGTATTCGCAGATCGATTTCAGATCATCCTGCTGAAACTGGCGGAGTGTCAGGCGGTTTGTTTTGAGTTCAGGAAACATCATTAATCCAACTTGTTGCGTTTTGGAGTGCTTGGTCGCTGTGCCGCAAGCACTCGGTAATTCCATGATGGTCGTTAGGCAGGGACATGTCGTGCTGCCCACTGTTCCCGCGTTAAACTGAGAGAAATATTCGGCAGCTTCTCTTCTGGCCGGGAGCGCGGTGTTGAAAAGCCTCTTCCAACCTCCTGAAAACCCAGTTTGGTCAGAACGCGCAGGCTTCCGGGGTTCTCTTCAAGCGCAGAGGTATAAATCGTGGGCAGGCCAAGTGTCTCAAAACCATATGCAGTAACGGCCTGAGCAGCCTCACTCATATAGCCTTTGCCCCACAGATGCTCAGCAAGCCAATACCCAAGAATTGGCTTGCCGCTTTGAAGCTTCATCAGAGTGATCGCGCCGGAAAAGCCAGCTGGCCCCTCAATCACCCAGGCGATTTTCTCTGAGAGTGGAGTGGTCAGGCAGTAGTTGATCCACCATTCTCCGTCTGCCTTGGAATAAGGGTAAGGCACTTCAGAGAGTGTTTTACTAACTGCGAAATTGTCGGTGAACTTGCAAAGTGGCTCCAGATCAGAATGCCTGAACTGGCGCAGTATCAGCCTGTCTGTTTTTAGGTCAGGAAACATCTTGAATACTCACGAATTCACGTCTGAATTAGTCAGTCGAAGAAAGTCATTTCGGGTTATCTGAAGCTGGGTCTCATCAAATTCCACATTGTCCCGCGCACGGCAGGCGTGTTTAGCCTCACCAGTAATCTTGAAACCCATCTTGGTCAGCACCCGCATGGAGGCCGGGTTCTCCTTGAACACGCCGGTCCGCACCACATGCAGCGCCCGCGCTTCAAACAGATAATCAAGAACAACACGCAAAGCCTCACTCATCAGCCCTTTGCCCCAATGCTCGCGCCCAAGCCAGTAGCCAACGCTCGCAGCTCCATGCAACTCCTTCGCTTTAAAACCACCACAAAACTGCCCATCAAGCTCAATTGCCCAGGTCACATTCTCAGCTGTGTTGTTGGCAAGCGCCTGCTCAATATAATCCCGCCCATCCGCTTCCAAAAACGGATGCGGTTGACTGCTCAGCGACTTGGAGACCTCAAAATCCCCCAAGTACGCACAAAGCCTCTCCAAGTCCTCAGATCGCATCTCGCGCAATACTAGTCGCTCGCTGCGTAGAACAGGAAAGGTGCTTTGGGTTGTCATGGCCCTCAACCTTCCGCTTCTGCTAGGTCCACAAAATCGGCTTTGGGCAATGCAAGCCGGAGATGTGGAACCATGATATCACCGCGTCCTTTAGAGGGGATAGTTTCTTCGCCAACTTTGCTGAAGCCCATTTTATCCAACAAGTGAGAGGCGGCGGGATTGTCGGCAAACACACCAGCCTCAAAGCTCGTCACAAAGCGCCGCTCAAATCCGAAACGCAGAACTGTGCGCAGCGCTTCGCTCATGTAGCCACGCCCCCAATAAGGCTCACCCATCCAATAACCGGTCCAGCTAGTTACATCCTCAAACTTTGACCAGATGCAACCGACAAGGCCAGTTCCATCATCAATGGCCCATAACACAACACTGGCAGGATCATTGGTTTTGCCGCGATGGATGTAGAACCTGCCAGTCTCTTCTGTAAACGGATGCGGCATGCCAGAGAGCATGCTCGCAATCGCATAAGAGTTCGCCAGCTGGACAAGGCGATCCAGATCACCGTCTTCAAGCATGCGCAATCGAAGACGGTCTGTTTTCAGCTCTGGAAAAGCCATCCTATCTTATCCCCGCCACGGCAAGCTGTGGTTGCTCAGCAGACTGTGCCAGCTTGAGTTCGAAATTTTGGGTCTCAATTTCGTCGGACTCTCTGGAAGCGCAGGAATGCGTGCAGACAGAGGTTGGAACGAAGCCGTTCTTCATAAGAACGCGGAATGACGCAGGATTCTCCAAAAAAACGCACGCATCAACGTTCTCAACGCAACGCTCATTTTGTAGATAGTTTACAACGGCTTGCACGGCTTCACTCATATAACCCCGCCGCCAGTAGTATTTTCCAAGCGCATAGCCCAAAGAAGCAGATTTGCCGATCCGGTGTGCACCAATGGACCCGATGAAGCCGGTACCATTATCAATCGCCCAAACCACATCCGAATTCAGATCATTAGAATGACTACGAGTGATAAACTCATGCGCCCACTCATTAGTGATCGGATGCGGAAAGCTGGCAGTCATCCGCGCCACATCAAAATCAGAAAACAGGAACCGCAGCCGAGGATAATCATCCGGCTGAAGTGCTCTTAAAATCAAACGGTTGGTTTGTAATTCCGGAAAAATCAATGCGCTGCCTCCTGCGCTCTGGACTGCTGTGCACTGATGAAATCAAGCGGGGATATGAGGAACTCTTCTGTCGGATAATTGCCCGCGAGGCGTGCACGACTTCGTCCCTCATTCTGTCCGGTATGAACAAACCCAAGTTTTCGGATTAGTGCCTGAGATCCCGCATTGTCGCTAAAGGCATCGGCAAAGATGGAAGGCAGCTCACGTTCCAGCAGCAAGTAACGGAGAACCTCACTAACTGCCTCATACATAATGCCTTTTTTCCAATGCTCTTCTGCAAGCCAAAAGGCGAGTTCAGGTTTTCTGGAAAGGTGGCCAGCACCAACGCCACCAACCACTTCCCCCTGCAGCTCAACGGCCCAGTTCACTCCATGGCCAAGGTCTCTGGGCATAAACCTTTGCAGAAAGACCTCAGCATCCGCTTTGGTATAAGGATACGGAGCACTCGCCAGCATACGCGTAACATTCTGATTTTGCAGCAATTTAAGAATGCGAGGCGCATCCGTCTCTCTCCACTCCCGCAGTGCCAAGCTGGTCGTTCTCAAACGAGGAAAAGTGGTCATTGTGCTGCCTCCTGCACTCTGAGCTGTTGTGCTGCGATGAAATCAAGCGGGGATATGGCGAACTCTTCTGTAGGATAAGTGCCAGCCAGACGAGCTAGACTGCTCCCCATTCCTTGCCCGGTATTAACAAAACCAAGCTTGCGCATCAGCGCTTGCGATCCCTTGTTATCGCTGAATGCATCCGCAATGATTTTGGGGAGTTCGCGTTCAAGAAGAAGGTAGCGCAAGGCTTCGCTAGCGGCCTCAAACATAATGCCTTTTTGCCAATGTTCTTCAGCAAGCCACCAACCCATGTCTGGTGTTTTATCAAGCGGCCCGGCACCAATACCACCAACCACTTCTCCTTTAAGCTCGACTGCCCAATTCAAAACTTCATTCAGATTGTGAGGCATAACTTTATGCAAAAAGGCTTCGGCATTTGCCTTTGTAAAGGGATGTGGCTTGGAGGTTAGCATGCGTGTAATATTCTGATTTTGAAAGAGTTTTAGCGCGCGAGGTGCATCCGTTTCTCTCCACTCCCGAAGTGTCAGACTGGTCGTTCTTAAGCGAGGAAAAGTGGTCATAGTGCTGCTCCCATCATCACATGCGCATCACCATGCAACGCCTCAAACCGATCCCGCGGCAGATGCATGATGATATTCTCAACGTCTTGTTGCAAAGGTTTAGAGTACCGAAGGCAAACACCAGCAGGCTCAAAGCCTAGCTTTTTCAATACCTTCTGTGAAGGATAGTTCGTCGCAAACACACGAGCGGCGAAGGTGTCACATGCAGCGCGCGCAAAGCCCCAATGCAGCGCAGCAACACATGCTTCAGTGATATACCCTTGGCCATGTGCGGCTTCGGAAAGCCAATAGCCAATGGTTGGTAGTTCCGGGAACTCTTTGAGATCACCGGATTTTTGGACTTCAACGCCGCCTATAAGCTGTCCGTTACAGTCGATGGCAAACGGAAATGAGTCCGTTTTAGCATTTGCAAGGCACGCCTGTTCCACAAAGGCTTCGGCTTCCATCATGGTTGGAGGCCACGTTAACCCGGTGAGCCAGCGTGCTATTTCATAGTTAGAAGGTCCGATCTCCCAAAAGCGAGGGAGATCGTCAGATTGGAATGGGCGCAGTTGCAGCCTTTGGGTATCTATAGTTGTGGTGAGCATTGTAAAAGGCCTTGTAAATCAAACTCATGTTTCTCTAATCGTTCGTTGGAGTAGGTAAGTGAGGGTAAAACGCAGCATGGCCTCGATGACCTGGATTGCAGACAGAGCGACTGCATCAGGATCAGGTAAAAGCCTGCTGGTTTTGTGTGGTTGAGGGTAAGCCGTCACAGCCAAACAACAATCACGCTGCCGAAAGCAGGTTGCTGTCATTGCAACCTGCTGATCTGGCATCACTTAACCAGCAGAGCCCCATCGCGTATTCGCGATCCATTGGCTGCGGGTCAGTGTAAAGCGTGTGGCATCCACCACGGCCATAGCGCCGAGAGAATGCAGCTTTGTCGTTCCGTCCTGCTTAAAGCCGCACTTGGTCAGCACGCGGTGCGAGGCAGGATTGCTCACGCGACAAGAAGCGGAGAGCTCCTTAACACCATTAGCAAACGCGAATTCGATAACAGACTGAACAGCTTCTGTCGCATATCCCTGGTTCCAGAATGGCTCGCCCACCCAATAACCCAGGTGCACAGCACCAAAGTCTTCGGCAAGCGGGTTGAAACCGATAGCGCCAATAATACGGCCAGTGTTCTTCATGCGGATCGCGAACGTCGCCTGAGATGGCAACTGCACATCACACCGTTTCACGAGCGCTTTAGCGTCTTCATACGTGAAGGGATGAGGCATGTTCGTCAGTTTCTCAGCGATCCGACGGTTGTTGGCTAAAAACAGGATGTCAGCCAAATCATCCTTGCGCGCTCGGTCGATGACAAGACGCGCGGTGTCCTGCGGCGACCCGGCCGCAATGCAACTGCTTTCTTCTGGGATTTCTTCGTATTCAACTACCATGGTTTTAACTCCGGTCTACTGCCCATCCCACTGGACAAAGAAAAAGGAAAGATGGCGTCCCATCTCCCCTTTTTCTGATCTTTCGATCTGAACCGGATTTTTCCAAATCCGTCGGGGTCTGATGAGACGCCGACGATTTGGATTATCACGTCAGCGTTACTCGGCGGCGAGTGCCACCGGCATCACATTAATAAATGTTCGGCCATTGCGTTTTTCTTCGAATGCAACTTTGCCTTCGACGGTCGCAAAAATGGTATGGTCTTTACCAATGCCAACACCTGCGCCTGGGTGCCACTTAGTGCCACGCTGACGTGCAATGATGTTGCCAGGAATCACGGCTTCGCCGCCGAACTTCTTGATACCAAGGCGACGACCAGCTGAGTCGCGACCGTTGCGGGATGAACCGCCAGCTTTTTTATGAGCCATAACGAAGTACTCCTCGTTTAATCTCTAGGACAGAAACTTGCGCGAATTACTTCGCTGCGAGTTCCTTAGCCTGTGCAACCCAGTTATCACGTTCGAAGCGGCCTTTAGTGCCAGTTTCTTCTTCAACGCGGGCGATGTCTTCAGCAGAAAGAGCTGCGATTTGTGCGTAGGTAGAGATACCTGCAGCATTCAGCTTTTTCTCAATTGCTGGGCCAAGACCCTGCAATTTTTTCAGATCGTCGGAACCTTCAGCAGCTGGTGCAGCAGCAGCTTTCTTAGGAGCGGCGGCTTTTTTAGCTGGCTTAGCGCCACTGGTCAGGATGTCGGTGATTTTCACAGTAGTGAAAGCCTGACGATGACCATTACGACGACGGGAGTTCTGACGACGACGTTTTTTGAAGATGATGATCTTACGATCACGACCCTGCTCAACAACCTCAGCTACAACAGAAGCGCCTTCAACGGTTGGTGCACCAATAGTGGTTTCAGCATCTGAACCAACCATGAGAACTTCGTCAAAAGTTACTGTTTCACCAGCTTCGGCAGAAACTTTTTCGATCTTCAGAAGATCGTCAGCAGCAACAGTGTACTGTTTACCGCCTGTTTTGATGACTGCGAACATGCGCATGTCCTTCTTATCTAAGCGCACCCTTTGGCGTCGCAGCAAACTGCGAACTTTGTCGACCGTTTCCTTTATGCTCTAGGAACGTCCCCTTTCGGGGAGATCGACCGCAAACTCTGGAAAAAACCAGAAGGCGGTTTCGATGTCTTGCCTCGGACAGCGCGAAAACACGGGTTTCCCCGCAATTTATGAGCTGCTGGAATATACGCAGGCATTCTGGAATGTCAACTCAGAATCTCAGCATTTTATTTGAACTTTGCGGAGAACGATCGCTCGTCAACAAAGGCGCAGTTAGCCCCCTTCTTTAGTCTGGCGGCTGATATAGCTAAAGCTCCTCAGAATAGGGAAAGTCAGGCCTAGTATGGGCAAGATTGCAAGGACTCTGTGAGCTGGCAATAGGTTTGAGGAAAGAAAACGCGGCTCCAGCAGAAATGAGCGAAACATCAATCTTTTGCTGAATAATTCAGACAACGATTCTATTTAAAGGGGATATGTAGCTGAAAGAAAAACAAAACCGCCATATTGAAGTTGAGCCGTCCAGCAGTGTTCCGGACGGCTCATATATGTTGGTTTTCGAATCCTTCTCAGCAGATTCCATAGGCTAGTTCGTGATGTAACTGACAGGAACCAAGTTATAGTGTTGGCCTGTACTAAGGTGAACGCCGTCTTTGTGGATGTAGCGCGCATTCACATAGCCGTCGACACCGTTGTAGGAGACGGCGCACCAGCGCCAGTCGCTTTGACAGGATTTGACCATCACGGTTGAGCCAGGCCTCAAGACTCTCACTACATTGTAACTGGTAGAGGGTCCCTGGCGCAGGTTAAGCCAGTAGTCACTCGTCGTGTTTGCTGACGTCAAAGTCCTGACAAGAGCTTGAGAGGTGACTGGCAAGGCAACAAATGACCCTGCGAGGATTAAGGCACACATCAGGTTGGTTAACTTAGGCATATCAATTCCCTTCATGGCCGTTTTGAGTTTTGTTGGCCGCAAAAAGCGAGTGATGCTGCATCTGAAAAATAACCTAACTTAATTTGATAATGTAAACAATCGTGTTTTTAGTTCACTATTTGCAATCGGCATACTATATATTTCTTCTTCGAGAAGAATGACTGTAAATATGTAGTATTGTTTTTGTTTTTATTATGGCTAACTGGTGAGGGCATCTGTATGCAAACTGGTTAAGGCGCATTCAATAGATGCAAAGCCCCTTTCAGAATCACTAGCGATACCCCGACAAATGCGCTCAGGGAATGTGACAGAAAAACACTTTTTGATTGATATAGATCAAAGTCAGTTGAGTACGTATCTTTGAATACTGAGGATGTTTTCGTTTTAATTATAATCTTTAGTATAGGCGTGGCAATAAAATACTACGTCAGAATACCTACAACACTAGGTTTCAATCTTTATTTGATATCAAGTTTAAGGATCGATAAACCTTCGCACTCCAACATCTGGTTAAAGTGATTTGTACATGTTCTGAGCAGGTGCTTTAGGAACTTCAGGCACCTACGGGGGCATGTAACAAACACGCGATTGTTGATATCAAGTTATTTAAACCGCATACGAGCGGGGAGCATAAAATGCGCATTCCAAAGTTCGCCTGGATATACTCCGTCGTAACTAGAGTTACAGCTCTTGGGTTGTTGCCGATACTTGTGCTGGGTGGGGCCCTGATTTCCCTCTCCCAAATGAACAGCCAGAATGCTGAGTTTCAAAAAAATACGCAGACCTATAACCAGCTGATGCAAAATGCTCAGGCGATTAGTGCTGCAGTGGATCGTATGCGCGCAATTGGTGGTGAGTTTTTGCTTCATCCAAAAGCAGAGGCATCTGACATTGCAGCAGGTGCCCGTGAGCGTGTTGTTGTATTGGTAGAAGAAACACGTGAACTGAATGTCTCAGGCATTGAGGACGAACTCTACGATAACCTGGAAGGCTATGCCTACGGGTTTTCAGAGACGTTTGGCGCAGTGGTTGAAGCAACACTAGAACGTGGCACCAGCTCAGATGGAGGTCTCATTTCAGTCCTTCAGGGGGCTAGTTCCACAATGCAGCTCGAAATTAATAAGGCACGCCGGAAACTGAACGTCAGCAAAGACATACATCGTGTCGCTGGTTTGCTAAAAGATCTTCAGGCCATGGAATGGACCATTGGCGTTGACGGGTATGAAATTGAAAAGAGTACCTTCAAAAGCCGCATCGAGCAGTTTGGCATGGTCATTCAAACAGCGAAAATGCCAGAAGAAACATCTCAGGTAGTGAGCGAGCTCTGGGCAACCTACACAGAGACACTGGAGCAGATTGAAACTCTGAATGCTGACATTCAGGAGGAAATGGTCTTCGCTCTGGAACAACTGGACGAGATGATCCCAGCTGCACAACAGCTCAATGATTTTGGTGCGGCAGGTGAATCCGAAGCAACTGCGCTTCATAATGAGGCATCAGCTGCAAGCATGCAGCGCTTCTTGTTGCAAGCTGGCGCTATGGGCATTATCGGCCTGATGATTGCGGGCTACATTGCATGGCGCATCTCTCGCCCGTTGGCGAACCTGCATACGGCCATGGGCGTTCTGGCAAAAGGGGATGTCTCAATCAATATCGAAGGCACCAAAGGCCGGGATGAGTTCGCGAAAATGGCGAAGATTCTGGAAGTTTTCCGTGCCAACGCCATTGAGCGAAATCAGCTGAACGGTGAGCGCGATGAAGACAACAAGCGTCGTCAGGAACGTGAGCAGAAAGTTGCTCTTCTGGTGCGAGAGTTTGAAAAAGCAGCAACGGCTGCAGGCGATGGTTTTAATTCCGCGATCCAGTCTTTGCATGAAGCCTCCTTCGCTTTGAATGTCACTGTCGAAAGTGTCTCTGATAAAGCTGGTAAAGCAGGTGATGCGGTCAGCCACGCATCTACATCAGTGGCAACAGTGGCATCTGCCAGCGAGGAAATGTCTCTTTCCATTAAGGAAGTCGCGTCTGAAGCGGTGAACTCCAAAGACGTTGCCGATGAAGTCGGTGGGCTTGTCATCAACACGTCCAAGACAATTCAGGAGCTGGCTGAAACTGCATCCCGTATTGGAAAAGTTGTTAGCTTGATCAAGGATATCGCAGACCAGACCAACCTTCTTGCTCTCAACGCCACCATCGAGGCGGCGCGTGCTGGCGAGATGGGCAAAGGCTTTGCAGTTGTGGCCTCTGAGGTGAAGCATCTGGCAAACCAGACCACCACGGCTACGGAAGAAATCTCGCAGCAGATCCATGCGATCCAGCAGGTGTCTACTGATGCCGTTGGCTCCATTGAAAAAGTGACGAGCAT
This sequence comes from Pseudovibrio sp. WM33, assembly GCF_001623165.1. Classification (NCBI taxonomy): domain Bacteria; kingdom Pseudomonadati; phylum Pseudomonadota; class Alphaproteobacteria; order Hyphomicrobiales; family Stappiaceae; genus Pseudovibrio; species Pseudovibrio sp. WM33. The sequence goes on along the minus strand of NZ_LMCK01000019.1, from coordinate 31,227 downwards.
GATGGAGAAGCTATCCACCAGCTCTTCAGCAGTGGCAGCGGCTGTAGAACAGCAGTCTGTAACTGTTGGTGAAATCGCGCGTTCTGTGACCGATGCTTCTGATCAGTCTCGTATTGGTGAGTCCGAAATGGGGGAAGTTGCCAGCACTATCGAAAACTCCACCAAAACGGCAGAAGACATCAACAATCAGGCAGACAGCATCTCTGAAGAAGCTGATCAGTTTAACCGCTCGATCAAAGCCTTCCTTGAAAACGTTCAAGCCGCATAACCCTCCAGAAATGGACAGTCATTTCAACGCAGTGGGTTCGCTCACTGCGTTTTTTATTGGGAGATGACGCGTGAGCTGTGGGTTATCTGCGGTATAGCGGTCGCAGGGCTTGCCGAAGGGAAAGCTTCTTTATATGGTCCCGCAATCCTCACCACGAGGATCAATTAGGAGAGTTGCCGGAGTGGTCGAACGGGGCGGTCTCGAAAACCGTTGAGCACGCAAGTGTTCCGAGGGTTCGAATCCCTCACTCTCCGCCATTTGCTCTTTAGCCCACCTTCTCAATAATCATCGTGAGCCACTTTTCGTCAGGGCTATAGGGTTTGTTGCTCAGCGTAGTTCGGGCATCTCGAAGCTGTAGGTTCGGGAGCTGCTGCAGGATGTTGCTGAAGCGGGCTTCGGTCATCATGGAAATGCGACGCCCGTCATCGCGGATCACTTCTCCTTCTCCCTGTTTGAAAGAAGCAAACAAGGTGCCACCATTCTTGAGGGCATTGCAGAGATTGGTGAGTGTGAGAGGAAGTTCAGAATAAGGAACGTGAAGCAAAGAGGCGTATGCCCAAATAGCATCGTAAACCTGCTCGCTGATAAATTCCTGAAATGTGTTTTGCTGGACATCTATACCGATCAGTTTACTAGCCGATTTTACCATTTCAGCAGATGCATCGAAGGCGTTTACTTCAAAGCCAAGCTGCTTGAAAGCATAGGCATCACGCCCGGACTCGCATCCCGCATCGAGAACTCGCCCACCTGGCGGCACTCTCTTGAGGAACCGTTGGTAGTGCTCCTCCATGTCCAGATGCAGTGTGCGCTCGATAAAGCTCTCTGCATTCTTCTCGTAATAGGCTCGGGTGGTCTCTGATGAGTTCGGCATAAGACCTTCAACTCTCCCTTAAGTCAGCAACAAATCAGCCTGGATTTTGAAACAGTTTCTCTGAAATGACCAACATTTTTGCAAAAGAGCATTTGCAATTACCGATCTCAGACTTAATGATCCTACAGGTTCAGGTGGTGCTGTTGCGCTAACCGATATCTGTGCCTGAGAAATATGGAGAATGCATAATGACCGTCGAATCTGCTGGGCCACAACAAGTGTTGGATATTCCGAAAAAACTGGGGCGTAGACTGCGTCTGGGAATGATCGGCGGCGGTCAGGGTGCATTCATCGGTGCAGTTCACCGCATCGCTTCGCGTTTGGATGATCGCTATGAGCTTGTTGCTGGAGCCCTTTCTTCTGATCCAACGCGGGCAAAAGCGTCAGCTGAAGAACTCTATATCTCATCTGATCGTGCCTATACCTCCTTCGAAGAAATGGCAGAAAAAGAACCGCTTCGGGATGATCCGGTCGATGTAGTTGCCATTGTGACGCCTAACCATATGCACTATCCGGCAGCTCGCGCGATGCTCGAGGCCGGTATCCATGTCATCTGCGATAAGCCGATGACAACGACGAGTGAAGAAAGCGAAAAGCTTGTTCAACTGGTTGAGGAAACTGGCAAGCTGTTCCTGTTGACGCATAATTACACCGGCTACCCAATGGTCCGGCAGGCGAAAGCTATGATTGAGGCAGGTGAACTCGGGAAAGTTCGTCTGATTCAAGTGGAGTATCCGCAAGATTGGCTGACTGAGCCGATTGAGCAATCAGGCCAAAAGCAAGCCAGCTGGCGTACTGATCCAAAACGATCCGGAGCAGGCGGCTGTATCGGAGATATCGGCACGCACGCCTACAATCTTGCCTCCTTCGTATCCGGCATGAAAGCAACGGAAGTTTTGGCGGAGCTGACAAGCTTCGTAGAGGGCAGAGTGCTGGATGATGATGTGCAGATGCTGCTGCGCTACGAAAATGGTGCCAAAGGAATGCTGTGGGCGTCTCAGGTTGCTCCGGGCAACGAAAATGGGCTGAGACTGCGTGTGTATGGAGACAAAGGCGGTGTTGAGTGGGTGCAGGCTGACCCGAACCATCTGGTTTACTCACCCTATGGGAAGTCAAGCTACCGCATCACACGCGGCGGACCTGATGCAATAGAGGCCGCAAATGCAGTCTCTCGCATTCCAGGTGGTCATCCGGAAGGGTATCTGGAAGCTTTCGCAACAATCTATAACGAGTTTGCTGATGTTTTGGCTGCGCGCATTTTAGGTCAGTCAGAACCTGAGTGCAGCAAACTGCTTCCGACTGTATCTGATGGACTGGATGGATTGAACTTCATCGAAACAGCCGTGAAAAGCTCTCAGAACGGCGGTTCATGGCAGAAACTATAAGAGATGCTCCCCTCGCCATAGCAAAACGGCGAGGGGAGTTTCTTTAGGCTTGGGAGCCTGCTGGTTTGAGTGGTGGATCCTCTTGTGAGGCCATGCCGCCTGAAACTTCTTCCGTTGCTTCGGCAGTAAGCTCTTCTGGCAATACAAGATTGAGTACAATCGCGATCAGAGCAGCAGGAAGCAAGCCACTCGTCATCAAAATGCGCAGCGTGTCAGGCAGATACTGAACAGCTTTTGGATCAAGCTGCAAACCCAGGCCGATTGATAACGCAATCGCGAAGATCACCATGTTCCGGCGGTTCCAGTTGACGTCGGAAAGCATGGAGACGCCAGCGGCAACCACCATTCCAAACATAACGATCACACCTCCGCCGAGCACCTCGATGGGAATTGTGCGAATGATCGCTCCAACCTTGGGTATCAGTCCGCACACGATGAGGAATAAAGCACCAATGGTCACCACGTGGCGGCTCATCACGCCTGTCATGGCAATCAACCCCACATTCTGGCTGAAGGATGTGTTCGGCAAACCACCAAAAACACCGGCTATGGCGGTGCCAAAACCATCAGCGTAGGTTGCCCCCTGGATCTCCTTGTCGGTCGCCTCACGTCCTGCACCGCCTTTGGTAATGCCAGAGACATCGCCAACAGTTTCAACTGCACTCACAAACGCCATGAGGCAAAAGCCAACCACAGCAGCAAGGCTGAAATCAAAGCCGTAGGCGAATGGCATCGGCAGGGCGAAAGATGCAGAGCGGCCAACGCTTGTGGCAATACCGTCCACGGTCACCATGCCGACCATCATCGCGTAAAGGTATCCTGCAAGGATGCCAATCACCACGGCAGATACAGCTAAGATCCCGCGGGCATAGAACTTCAAGCCAAGCGTGACGAGAATTACAATGAGCGCAGCAGACCAGTTGAGCATACTTCCATACTCAGGCTTGCTAATGGCAGGCACACCACCCGCAGCATACTGAATGCCCACTTTCACCAGCGCCAGACCGATCATGGTTACGACAAGACCAGTCACCAGTGGTGGTAAGGCAAAGCGAATGCGGCCAATGAACATCCCTAGAATGGCATGGAACAAACCACCAATAAGCACGCCTCCAAACAGAGCAGGCAAAGCTTCAACACCTTTACCTGCAACGAGTGGGATCATGATGGGTATGAAAGCAAAGCTGGTACCCTGCACAATCGGCAAGCGGGCTCCGACTGCTCCCATTCCAATTGTTTGAAAAAGCGTAGCTATTCCGGCAAACAGCATGGACATCTGGATCATGTATGTCATGTCCGGAAAGCCTTGTGCCCCGGCATCAGAGCCAAATCCAAATCCGGCAGCACCGGCAATAATGATCGCCGGAGTAACGTTTGAGACGAACATGGCAAGCACATGCTGAATGCCAAGTGGAACCGCCTTATGTAAGGCAGGTGTGTAGTTCGGATCACGCAGTTGTTCTGGTGTCCCGATGGAATTGCTGGTCATTTAGTCCCCTCCTACTAATGACGCACAGTGTTATTCCGTTATGAGGTAGGCCTCCTTCAGCCAGTGTTCTTCTAGGTTATTTCCGTCCCCAATCCGGTCGACAACTGCGAATAGTCCTGACCCGGTGATGGGAGTCAGAACGCCGTGCCATGTGTTCCGTTTGATATTGATGGACTGGGTTGAACTCGCCATAAACGCACGTGGTGTTGAAGGCCGTCCACCTTCATCTTCGGCGACTAGGACAAGATATTCTGATTGGTTCATCGGAATGAAGCATTGCGACCCCAATGGATGGCGCTCCAACATCGTCAGCGTGTGCGGAAGACTGCGAAGTTCTGCCTGAAACAGGCTGACACCGGCACAGCCACCAATAAACTCTACGCCAGCCAAATCAGAAAAACGCTCACACCGACCTTCATTGATTATGATAGGCGATGTCCCACCGGTCTCAATCAGTTCACCAAACGGCATAAAAACCTCAGAGGTAAGCTTCTCAATCCGTATTGTGCGCTGCTCTGTCGTGGCTCGATTACTCATAGCTAATCACCTCTGAAACGAGCCAAGTTGGGCATGTCGATTGACGTCTTTGTAAAGCAAGTACCGGAAACGGCCAGGGCCGCCTGCGTAGCAAGCTTGCGGGCAAAAAGCGCGCAGCCACATAAAGTCACCGGCTTCCACCTCAACCCAATCGTTATTCAGCCGGTAGACTGCTTTCCCTTCCAAAACATACAAGCCATGTTCCATCACGTGGGTCTCAGCAAACGGTATGCAGCCACCGGGCTCAAAGTTCACGATGTTCACGTGCATGTCGTGCCGCATATCGCTGGGGTCTACAAAGCGCGTCGTCGTCCAGGCTCCATTGGTATCTGGCATGGGAGCAACCACAGCATTCTTTTCATGGGTAAACAGGGCGTCGGGCTTTGCAATGCCTTCGACAGCCTCATAGCGCTTTCGAACCCAATGGAAAGTGGCAGCTAGAGAGCTATCGTTGCGGACTTCATATTGGGCTCCAGCAGGCAGATAGGCGTAGCCACCTTCGGTAAGTGTGAAAGCCTCATTGCTCATTGTGATCGTAATCTCACCTTGAACAACAAACATCACGCCCTGCGCTTCAGGGTCTGGTTCAGGTTTAAGGGAGCCTCCATCTGGCTGAACTTCCATGATGTACTGCGAAAACGTCTCAGCAAACCCAGAGAGTGGCCGGGCAATGATCCAGGCACGCGTTTTTTCCCAGAAAGGCAGATTTGAGGTCACGATGTCCCGCATCACGCCTTTGGGAATAACGGCATATGCATTAGTAAACACTGCCCGGTCTGTCATGACTTGCGTTTGCGGAGGCAAGCCTCCCGAAGGTGCGTAGAAAGAAGAAGGCGACATGCCCTCAGAAGGGGCATCAAAGGTGCGGAGTGGCAGTGTTTGGGTACTCATATGTAAGTTTACTTCCTTGTACGACACTCACGCAATGGCAGTCCGCGTAAGTGCAGCAACCCGAATTATGTTGAATTCCTTGCCGGGGAGGTGCACTCGTCGAATTAGGGATCGACGAAGCACTGGGCAAATGTGCGGGTATCAACCGTGTCCTTTAAGCTCGTCAGCTGGCAGGGCCACCAAACTCCTCCCATCTATCAGTTTAGCCTAATAAATGAGTTGTATTATCAAAATTATTTTAAAAGTATTTCGCGAATAACTATAAAAAGAAACAGATACGTAAACGACTTTCCAGTCGGAAATTATTCATTCTGAAGGTGATTAGAGTATTGGGAATTCTTGTCTTTTAGATATGCCTTCAATCGCTCACTGATGAAATTCAGAAAAAGCCGGATCTTAGGATCTTGATAGCGTTTGTGCGGAAATAGACATGCCAAATGCACATCAGCGGGCGGGGTGGCAGTACAGACGGCGATAAGGTCTCCGCTGAGCAAATGGTCGACAACATCAAACAAAGGTGCATTGATGAGGCCGTGATGGCCGAGTGCCCAGTTCACCAACACATCGCCGTCATCAGAGGTGAAAGGCCCACCAACTGTGAAGCTCTGTAAGCCTTCAGAAGTTTGAAGCGTCCATCGTCTTTCAGAGGAACCAGGAAACTGGAGCAGAAGGCAATCATGCTTCCCGTGTTGGAGATCTGCCCCTTGTTTTGGCTCACCCCGCTGTTCAAGATAGGTAGGGGAGGCGCACAGTACCCGAGGACAGTCCAACAGGTTTTTCAGCCGCATTTCAGAGTTTGGTAACTGTCCCAGAATGAATGCCAGATCCAAACCTTCTCCAGTAATGTTGAGAGGACGGTCCGAGAGCCTCAGGCGAACATGAATTTTAGGATAAGCATCGTGGAATTCAGGAATAAGCGGTGCGATCAAACGCCGCCCTATCCCGAGTGGTACAGAAACAAAGATTGAGCCGCGTGGAGTGTGTGTCACCTCCTGAACAGCCGCCTCAGCCTCTTCCATTGCTTCCAGCATTCTACGGGCGCCAGGATAAAAAATGCTACCTTGCTCAGTGGGTTGGATGGTGCGAGTGGTGCGGTTAAACAAGCGAATGCCGAGGTGCTTCTCAAGCTCTCCAATACGGGAGGAAGCAACCGCAGGAGAAACATGCATGTCTCTTGCCGCGGCAGACATGCTGCCAAGCTCAAACACGCGCACAAACATCCTGACATTGTTGATGTAAGACATTGCTTTAACTCTGAAATCCCCGCCTCTACACGAAACATACCAGCATCAAAGTAGTCTGGATAGGTGTTTTTCATTGCGTCGTGAGTGGGAAATAAAACATAGTTTTACTCCAAGTTGTATTTCAATTTTACTCGTTTAATCCTGTTCTTTCTATGAGTTGCTCTACTTTTGGGTGCTAAAGCTTCTGAGATTCTATGTGGATTGTCTTACCTGCTAGAATTCAGGATCAAATACTATGCATTCACTTGAGGGTGTTACTCGCTCCGATCAATATAGGGCATTGGGTCTTAGTACCTTTGCTTTTACTATTTGTTTTGCAGTTTGGACCATTTTTTCCATCATTGGCGTGCGCATTAAAGGCGAACTGGGGTTGTCCGATACTCAGTTCGGCTTATTGGTTGCCACACCTGTGCTCACCGGTTCTGTGAGCCGTATTTTCCTTGGAGTATGGACAGAGCAGTTTGGTGGACGAATTATGTTCCCGCTGCAGATGCTCCTTACAGCAGTCTGTGTCTGGTTGCTCACCTCAGTACAAACCTATGAAGTGTTTCTGTTAGCTGCCTTGGGCCTTGGATTGGCCGGCGGCTCTTTTATTATCGGCGTAGCCTATGTCTCCCAGTGGTTTGAAAAAGAGAAACAAGGCACTGCACTTGGCATTTTTGGTGCCGGTAATGTCGGCGCAGCAGTTACCAACTTCGTAGCACCATTTCTGGTCGTTGCAGTTGGCTGGGAAGGTACAGCCCGTGTTTACGCAATTGTTTTGGCAGTCACAGCCGTTCTGTTTTATCTGTTCAGTAAAGATGATCCGTCTCAGCAGGAGCGCAAGAAAGGAGGCAAGCGGGCGGTTTCGGCAGCAGAGCAGCTTGCACCTTTAAAGAACCTGCAGGTCTGGCGTTTTGCAACCTATTATTTCTTCGTGTTTGGTGCCTTTGTCGCGCTCGCGTCATTCCTCCCGCGGTACTACACCGGGGCTTACGGATTGGAGCTGACGACGGCTGGCGTTTTCGCTGGTCTCTATTCATTACCTGGGTCAGTATTTCGAGCACTGGGCGGTTGGATGTCAGACAAATGGGGCGCGCGCTTTGTCATGTACCTCACATTTATCGTCTCCCTCTTTTGTCTCTTCCTGCTGAGCTATCCCGAAACCTCATATGTTGTCAGCGGTATTGACGGCCCAATCGAGTTTAACTTCGGTCTTGGTGTTGGTGCCTTCGTCTCTGTGACCGTCGTTCTTGGTTTTGTCATGAGCCTAGGTAAAGCGGCGGTCTACAAGCACATCCCGGTTTACTACCCCTATCATGTTGGTGCTGTCGGAGGCCTCGTAGGCATGATCGGCGGTCTTGGTGGCTTCTTCTTGCCAATCGCCTTTGGAGTTCTGCTCGATTGGACTGGCGTTTGGACGGCACCCTTCATGCTTCTCTTCATCATTGTTGCGGTCTCAACTGTGTGGATGCACGTCGCTATCCGCAGGATGGAGCGCAAGCGTTATCCCGAATTGCAAGACGAAACAGATCTGTCTGATCTCCCGGATGAGCCGGTTGAAGGTCCGGACGGACCTGCAGGCGTAGAAAAGTATCCGTAACCAGCGAAGCCCTTTCTGGACATTCGGTCTGGGGAGGGCATGTAGCCAAAAGGAATGAATGTATGTCTGATAACAACACTCAAAAAGGGCACACACTAATTGAATGGCGGCCGGATGATCAGGAATTCTGGGAAACCAAAGGAAAGGTGATCGCCTCTCGGAACCTTTGGATCTCTATTCCGGCACTTTTGCTTGCCTTCTCAGTGTGGCTCGTTTGGAGTGTTGTTGTCGCAAGGCTACCCGCCATCGGTTTTGATTATACGACAGACCAGCTCTTCCTGCTGGCTGCTCTGCCAGGCCTTTCTGGCGCGACACTCAGGATCTTTTATTCCTTTATGGTCCCTATCTTTGGTGGTCGCCTTTGGACAACGCTGACCACAGCATCGCTGCTTCTTCCGGCTCTGGGTATCGGGTACGCAGTTCAGGACCCCACCACGCCTTATAGCATCTTCCTTCTGTTAGCCCTGCTTTGCGGTTTCGGGGGCGGTAACTTCGCTTCTTCAATGGCAAATATCGCATTCTTCTATCCAAAGAAGGAAAAAGGGAACGCGCTTGCGCTCAATGCAGGCCTCGGAAACCTTGGCGTTTCCGTCATGCAGTTTGTGGTGCCGCTTGTCATCACAGCTGGTGTCTTCGGCGCGATCGGTGGCGCTCCTCAAATCCTCGAGGATGGATCCCAACTCTGGATCCAGAATGCTGGCTTTATCTGGGTTCCATTCCTCATCATCGCGACGCTGGCCGCATGGTTTGGCATGAATGATATCGCCGATGCCAAAGCGAGCTTTAAAGAACAATCTATCATTTTCTCAAGAGCGCACAACTGGATCATGTGCATTCTTTATACTGGAACCTTCGGTAGCTTTATCGGTTATTCCGCAGGCTTCCCGCTGCTCATGAAGACACAGTTTCCGGAAGTAAATGCACTCACCTTCGCATTCCTTGGACCTCTCGTTGGTGCACTCTCCCGGGCTGGTACGGGTTGGGTTTCCGACAAGTACGGCGGTGGCCGTGTAACGTTCTGGACCTTCTTGTTTATGGCGGTTGCTGTTGGTGGCGTGCTGTTCTTCTTGTCCATCAAAACAGACCCGGGAGCTTTCTGGGGCTTCTTTGCCTGCTTCATGGCTCTGTTCTTCCTGACAGGTGTAGGCAACGCCTCTACATTCCAGATGATCCCGACCATCATGCGCCAACAGGTCGGCCTCTTGATGCCTGAGCTGGATGCAACAGCTCACCTGCGCCAGTCAGAACGTGAAAGTGCAGCCATCATCGCCTTTACTTCTGCGATTGCAGCCTACGGTGCCTTCTTCATCCCCAAAGCCTACGGAACATCCATCACCTATACAGGTGGTCCGGATGCCGCGCTTTGGGCCTTTGGCATCTTCTACGTGATCTGTCTGGTGATCACGTGGTTCTTCTACACCCGCAAGGGTGCCTCCGTTCCGTGCTAAGCAAATAACGTGAAGGGCATTTCAGATGTCTCTACTACTCGATAAACTGAACTTCTTCGCAAAACAGGACACTGGTACCTTTGCAAACGGGCACGGTGTTACAACCAATGAGAACCGAAACTGGGAAGACAGCTATCGAAAGCGATGGCAATACGACAAAATCGTACGCTCGACCCATGGTGTGAACTGCACTGGTTCCTGTTCCTGGAAGATCTACGTCAAAGGCGGGATTGTCACCTGGGAAACCCAGCAGACGGATTATCCGCGTACGCGCCCAGACCTGCCAAACCATGAGCCACGGGGCTGTTCTCGTGGTGCCAGCTATAGTTGGTACATGTACTCCGCAAACCGGGTGAAGCATCCACTCATACGCTCTCGCCTCCTCAAGCTATGGCGTAACGAGCGGACAGTGAAATCGCCGGTCGCTGCGTGGGCAGCCATTCAGGATGATCCTGCAAAGCGCGCAGATTACCTGAAAGTGCGCGGACACGGCGGTTTTGTGCGAGCCACTTGGGAGGAAGTCAACGAAATCATCGCAGCAGCAAATGCTTACACCGCGAAGAAATGGGGACCTGACCGCGTCGTTGGCTTCTCTCCAATTCCGGCTATGTCCATGATTTCTTACGCAGCAGGTACCCGCTACCTGTCTTTGCTCGGTGGCACATGCATGTCGTTCTACGACTGGTACTGCGATCTGCCTCCTGCCTCTCCACAAACATGGGGTGAGCAAACCGATGTGCCTGAATCCGCTGATTGGTACAATGCGGGCTTCCTGATGTTGTGGGGCTCCAACGTTCCACAAACGCGCACACCGGATGCGCACTTCTACACCGAGGTTCGCTACAAAGGCACCAAGTCAGTCGTGGTCTGTCCGGATTACTCGGAAGCGGCCAAGTTCTCGGATCTCTGGCTCCATCCAAAGCAAGGCACTGATGCTGCTCTGGCGATGGCCATGGGCCATGTCATCCTGCGTGAATACCATTTGGACAGGCAGGCAAAATACTTCGAAGATTACTGTCGTAAGTACTCCGACATGCCGCTACTGGTTCGCCTCGTCAAAAAAGACGGCAAATACATCCCGGAACGCCTCCTGCGTGCCTCCGAATTTGCGGACAAGCTGGGGGAAGAAAACAATCCAGAATGGAAAACCGTCGCTCTGGACCGCAAGTCGAAGAAGATAGTGGTTCCGCATGGCTCCATCGGCTTCCGCTGGGGGGAAAAAGGCAAATGGAATCTTGAAGAAAGAGACGGTGCCGGCAAAGACACTGACCTCGCCATGTCTTTCATTGACAAAGCTGATCATGATGAAGTCGCTGACGTGGCTTTCCCATACTTCGGCAATCGCGAGCATGACCACTTTGCGGGAACCAACCATGAAAGCGTAATGGTGCGCAAAGTCCCTGCGAAGAAAGTGAAGCTGGCAGAAGGTGAAGCGCTTGTTGCATCTGTCTTCGACCTCTTCATCGCAAACTACGGTCTGGATCGCGGATTGGATGATCCAAACTCGGCCAAGTCTTATGATGAGGAGCTGCCTTACACACCTGCATGGGCAGAGCAAATCACAGGTGTTCCCAAGGACCATATCATCACGACAGCCCGTGAGTTTGCGACCAATGCTGAAAAGACCAACGGACGCTCCATGGTCATCCTCGGTGCTGGTCTGAATCACTGGTACCACATGGATATGAACTACCGCGGCATCATCAATTTATTGGTGATGTGCGGCTGCGTTGGTCAATCCGGTGGTGGCTGGAGCCACTATGTTGGGCAGGAAAAACTCCGCCCACAAACCGGATGGACAGCCTTGGCATTTGCGTTGGATTGGACGCGCCCACCACGGCATATGAACTCCACGTCCTTCTTCTATGCCCACACCGATCAGTGGCGTTATGAGACGCTCAAGGTAGATGAGATCTTGTCGCCAACTGCCCCTGATGGGGATTGGGATGCATCGCTGATTGATTACAATATCCGCGCAGAGCGCATGGGGTGGTTGCCATCAGCACCGCAACTTGAGACCAACTCGCTTCAAGTTGCCAAAGCGATAGAAGAGAGCGGCAAAGAAGCTAAAGACTACATTGCTCAGGAGCTGAAGTCTGGTGGCCTCAAACTGTCTTGTGAGGACCCCGACAACGAAGCCAATTGGCCGCGCAACCTTTTCGTCTGGCGCTCCAACCTGCTTGGGTCTTCCGGTAAAGGCCATGAATACTTCCTCCGCCATCTGCTTGGTACTGAGCATGGTGTACTTGGCAAAGACCTCGGTGAAGAAGGCCGTCAGCGTGCAAAAGAAGCTGTCTGGCATGACAATGCGCCCGAAGGAAAACTCGATCTGCTCGTCACGCTCGACTTCCGTATGTCCACCACCTGCGTGTATTCGGATATCGTTCTGCCAACAGCCACATGGTACGAGAAAAATGACCTCAACACCTCGGACATGCATCCCTTCATTCACCCGCTCTCCAGCGCAGCAGATCCTGCATGGGAAGCCCGCAGTGACTGGGAGATCTTCAAGGGAATTGCCAAGTCCTTTTCTGAGGTATCTCAGGAAGTTCTCGGCAAGGAAAAGGACGTTGTTCTTGTCCCAATCCTGCACGATACCGCAGGCGAAATCGCCCAGCCATTCGACGTTGCTGATTGGAAGAAAGGCGATATCGACCCGCAACCCGGTAAGACAATGCCGAACGTTGTGGTCGTTGAGCGCGATTATCCAAACATCTACAAGTGCTTCACAGCTCTTGGCCCGTTGATGAATAAACTCGGCAACGGAGGCAAAGGCATCAGTTGGAATACCGAACACGAAGTTGACCTTCTCAAAGGCCTCAATGGTGAGGTCCTTGAAGACGGACTGACAAAAGGTTTCGCTAAGATCGAAACGGACATCGACGCGACCGAAGTGGTCTTGTCACTTGCCCCGGAAACCAACGGCGAAGTCGCTGTGAAAGCATGGGCTGCTCTCTCTGAGTTCACTGGCAGAGACCACACCCATCTCGCGATACCGAAGGAAGAAGAGAAAATCCGCTTCCGCGATATCGTCGCTCAGCCACGCAAGATTATCTCGTCACCAACGTGGTCTGGCATTGAGTCTGAGCATGTTTGCTACAATGCAGGCTACACAAACGTACATGAGCTGATCCCATGGCGCACTATCTCTGGTCGCCAGCAGCTCTATCAGGATCATCTCTGGATGCGTGCATTCGGCGAAGGCTTCTGCGTGTACAGGCCGCCGATAGACACCAAAGGCGTCAAACCGGTGATCGACGATAAGTCTCTCGGCAGAAAGCAGTTGGTTCTTAACTTCATCACCCCACACCAAAAGTGGGGCATCCACTCCACATACACCGACAACCTGTTGATGCTCACGCTCAACCGTGGCGGTCCAGTGGTCTGGATTTCAGAAGTCGATGCACAGAAGGCTGATATCGAAGACAATGACTGGGTCGAAGTCTTCAACATCAACGGTGCACTTGTTGCTCGTGCGGTGGTCTCTCAGCGTATGAAGGAAGGCACGATCTACATGTATCACGCTCAGGAAAAGATCGTGAATACACCGGGATCAGAGCTCACCGGACAACGCGGCGGTATCCATAATTCGGTGACCAGAACCGTCACCAAACCAACGCATATGATTGGTGGATACGCACAGCAATCATACGGCTTTAACTACTATGGAACGGTTGGCTCCAACCGCGATGAGTTCGTTGTGGTTCACAAACTGGAAGAAGTGAACTGGATGGAAGAACCACTGGATGACAGTGGTCAGGAGGCAGCAGAATGAAAGTCCGCGCACAAGTCGGAATGGTGCTGAATCTGGATAAATGCATTGGCTGCCACACCTGTTCAGTGACCTGTAAAAACGTTTGGACCAACCGAGAAGGTGTTGAATACGCCTGGTTCAACAACGTGGAAACCAAACCCGGCATTGGTTACCCCAAAGATTGGGAAAACCAAAAGAAATGGAACGGCGGCTGGGTTCGTAAGCGCAATGGTAAGATTATTCCCAAGATGGGTGCTAAGTGGCGCATTCTTGCGAAGATCTTCGCTAACCCTGATCTGCCAGAAATCGACGACTACTACGAGCCGTTTGATTACGACTACGAGCATCTGCAGGGCGCTCCTGAAAGTGCTCAGTTCCCAACAGCTCGACCCAAATCGGCGATCACTGGAGAGCGTATCGAAAAAATCGAATGGGGCCCAAACTGGGAAGAAATTCTCGGGGGTGAGTTCTCCAAGCGCTCAAAGGATTACAACTTCGAAGGCGTAGAGAAGGAAATCTACGGCGAGTTCGAAAATACCTTCATGATGTACTTGCCGCGCCTCTGTGAGCACTGTCTCAACCCAACATGCGTTGCTGCATGTCCATCAGGCGCCATCTACAAGCGCGAAGATGACGGTATCGTCTTGATTGATCAGGAAAAGTGCCGTGGCTGGCGCATGTGTGTCTCTGGCTGTCCTTACAAGAAGATCTATTTTAACTGGTCTTCAGGCAAGTCAGAAAAATGCATCTTCTGCTATCCGCGCATTGAATCCGGACAGCCAACAGTCTGCTCAGAAACCTGCGTGGGCCGCATCCGCTATCTGGGTGTAATCCTGTACGATGCAGACAAGATTGAGGAAGCCGCTTCTACAAAGGATGAAAAGGACCTCTACGAAGAGCAGCTCAAGGTGTTCCTTGATCCGCATGATCCAAAAGTGATCGAGCAGGCCCGCAAGGATGGTGTTCCTGAGGACTGGCTTAAGGCAGCTAAAGCCTCGCCAATCTATAAGATGGCAATTGACTGGAAAGTGGCTTTCCCACTTCACCCAGAGTACCGCACGCTTCCGATGGTCTGGTACATCCCACCTCTCTCGCCAATCCAGAACGCCGCTGAAGCTGGCAAGATTGGATGGGACGGTGAGCTACCGGATGTCCGGAGCATGCGTATCCCGGTTCGATACCTCTCCAACCTGCTTACTGCAGGCAAAGATCAGCCCGTCGTCTCGGCACTAGAACGCATGCTAGCCATGCGCTCTTACATGCGATCCAAGAGCATTGATGGTGTGGTCAATGAGGAGATTGCAAAGCAAGTTGGCCTTACGCCAGAACTGATTGAAGACATGTACAAGATCATGGCGATTGCCAACTATGAGGATCGCTTCGTCATTCCAACCACACACCGTGAAGTTTCCGAGGATGCCTATGATGTTCGTGGCTCTTGCGGCTTCTCCTTCGGCAATGGTTGTTCAGGCGGCAGTGATGGAACTGACCTATTCGGTGGATCCCGTAAGAAAACCGTCGAAACACCAACGGATATTTTTAAGGAGATGCGCGGATGATAGTCTCCTTAAAAATCCTCTCTCTTCTGCTCAACTACCCGACGCAAGAGTTCTTAGATGATCTGCCGGCGTTGAAAGACGCAGTAAACTCAGACCGTTTGCTCTCTGCAAAAGGTCAAAAAATGATCTGCACTCTTTGCGATGATCTGGCTGGTAAAGATCTCTACGAGGTGCAGGAACAGTACGTATTCCTGTTCGATCGGACGCGTTCACATTCACTGCACTTGTTTGAGCATGTGCATGGTGAGAGTAGGGATCGCGGACAAGCACTCGTCGATCTGCGTGAGATGTATCTGACAAACGGTTTCGCAGTAGAAACCACGGAACTCCCAGACTACATCCCATTATTCCTCGAATACTTGGCGCATCAGCCTTTTACTGAGGCGCAGGAACTGCTTGGTCAGACCGCCCATATCTTCGAAGCCCTTCGTTTGCGTCTCAAAAAGAAAGGCTCAATCTACGCTAATGCGTTTGGGGCTGTTGCTGAAATCAGCAAAGCGGCACCTTCCAAGGAGCTCCTCTCAAACATTCTTGCAGAGCCCGAAGATGATCCAAATGATCTCGAAGCCATGGATCGCATTTGGCAAGAAGAGGTCGTCAAATTTGGTGGCAATGCAGGAGAAGGCAGTTGTGGCCCTGATCGCTTAAGAATGCAAATGAGAGCTGCGGACAGACGTCCCTCTGATCCAACGCCACAGAACATCCAAGGGGAGACCTAGAAATGTCTGGCTTCTTCAACACGTTGTTCTTCGGAATATATCCTTACATTGCCCTCTCGGTTTTGATTGTAGGCACAATCATTCGTTATGACCGTGAGCCTTACAGCTGGCGTGCTGGTTCAAGCCAGCTCCTCCGCCGTAAACAACTGGTCTGGGGTTCGGTACTCTTCCATGTGGGCGTACTCGTCATCTTCCTTGGCCATTTCTTTGGAATGCTCACACCAATTGCAATCTTCGAAATGCTAGGCATCAGCCATGGTGCAAAGCAGGTATTGGCGATTGTTGTTGGTGGCATAGCGGGTTTGATGGCAATTGTTGGAGCTGGATTGCTCATTCACCGCAGGCTCTACGATGCGCGGGTGAGGGCAGCCTCCAGTGCCATGGATACCTTCATCATCTGCCTTCTCGGTTTCCAGCTCTTGTTGGGTCTGGCAACTATTCCGATTTCCTTGCAGCACCTGGATGGTGAGGAGATGGTCAAACTGATGACATGGGCACAAGGCATCTTCACGTTCCGTGGTGATGCAGCAACCTATGTTGCTGATGCCTCATGGATCTTCAAGTTGCACCTGTTTGTGGGATTGTCGATCTTACTCATCTTCCCGTTCACACGCTTGGTGCACATGCTCAGCGTTCCGGCAAGATACTTGTGGCGTCCCGGTTACCAGATCGTGCGTGAGCGCAACTCCACCAATTCACGAAATCCTGCTGAGTGAGGTGAAATGGCCAATCTCTACACCAACCCAAATCTGAGTGAGGGTGCTCCGGCAGACGTGGATCTGCCGAGCACCAAGGTGCCACCCAAAAGCAAGCCGATCATCACGGATGTATCGGTTAACGGCGTTCAAATCTCAGAGCAGAATATTCTGGCAGAAGCCCAAAACCATCCAGCTGAGAACCCTGGTCAGGCTGTGCAAGCTGCCGCCAGAGCGTTAGTCGTCCGAGAGTTGCTGTTGCAGCAAGCCAAGTCTTTGAACATTCAGGCGGCACCAGAACAGATGAATGACGGAAGTGAGACACCTGAAGATGCTGCGATTAGAGAGCTGATCGAGCAGGAAGTTGATATCCCGTCAGCCTCTACAGATGAGTGTCAGCGCTACTACGAGAACAACAAGGCCCGCTTCAGTTCAGAGCCAATCTATGAAGCCAGCCATATCCTGTTTGCTGCTGGGGCAGATCAACACACTGCCCGCAGCATCGCTAAAGCGCGAGCCCACGATGTAATCAAACTGCTTCAGGATAAACCAGAGGCCTTTGCAGATTTGGCGCTGGAGTACTCCGCTTGTCCTTCCAAAGAAACCGGCGGAAATCTGGGACAACTGACAAAGGGAAGTACAGTTACAGAGTTTGAAAAAGCACTCCAATCGATGCAAGCAGGCCAGATGACAGGTGAACCTGTTGAGACCAAGTTCGGCTACCACATCATTTTCCTGAACAGGAAGATTGAGGGAAATACCCTGCCATTCGAGCATGTTGAGGAAACCATCAGAGCATGGTTGGAAGCGGCAAGCTGGTCCAAAGCAGTGTCTCAATACATCACTATCCTGGCAGGGTCTGCTGAGATAAAAGGTATTGATTTACTTGGTTCTGACAGCCCGTTGGTTCAGTAAAATTGTAAGTACTTAGCGACGAGTACCTGCTCTTTTATCGATAAACTTGGATAAGCAGTAAGCTATTGATCTCCGGTATTTTCTCCTTCCTTAAATGTGATTAGGGTTATTTCTGGAGTTCTTCCCGTGATGTTCTCGGGATCCTTTGTTCTGGAGAAAAACAATGTCGAAACTGAACTGGGGCTTTCTCGGAACAAGCTTCATCTCGCTGACAATGGCAGACGCTATACAAGCGGAAGGAGCGACGCGGATACATTCCGTGGCAGGCCGGTCAGAAGTGCCTCTGAAAGTCTTCGCAGAAAAGTACGATGTTGAGCATACGTTTGATGACTTCAACGAGCTGATTGAAGACGAAGCCGTTGATATCATTTACATCGCTCTCCCAAACCACATTCACCATGAGTATGTGATCAAGGCAGCAAATGCGGGGAAAGCAATCCTTTGCGAAAAGTCGCTGTCTATCGACATGGAAAAAACCGATCAGGCGCTGAAAGCGGTTGCCGAGAACGGTGTATTCTTCGTGGAAGGGCTGATGTACCTGAACCACCCGTTTGCAGCTGCTATTCGCGATGTAGTTGCTTCTGGTGAGTTGGGTGAGATCCAGTCGATTACAGCTCAGTACTGCGCGTCAATTGCCAGGTTCGTGAACCCACACAGTAAGGGGGCACTTTATAACCTTGGTTGCTATCCAACGTCGCTGATGCATCTTCTGTTACAGACTGCATTCCCGACCCATATCTTTGATAATTATAACATATCGGCAATGGGCCGACGTGGTGCAGATGGGAACATCTGCGAGTCAGCAGCAACGTTGCGGTTGAATAACGGTGTTGTTTGCCAGCTTCACACGGCAGAAGACTACGGTCTGCATGCTGGTTTCACAGTGCTTGGCTCCAAGGCAAGTCTGGTGTTGAATTCCAACCCATGGCTACCGGAAGCTGAGGGGAATATCTTCACAGTTACCCCATACGAAAAACCGGGCGACACGCGCACAGTTACGGCAGACGGCAACGCCTTTATTTATCAGGTCAGAGCGATCCGCGAAGCGATCGAAGCTGGCAACAAGGCGCTGGCAAGTCCGGCTCCGAGTGTTGAGGACAGCCGTCAGATCATGCAGATTCTGACTGACTGGGAAGCTGCAACCGTGACTGCCTAAGCGACATGATATTGCAATGTGAGGGGTGCGATTGCACTCCTCTGAGCAGCCTGCGAGGGTTGCCAAAATACTCGCAACTACAACAATTCCCAAATTTTTCTCAGTGATCCGTTGAGGCTCGTATTGCCTGCTCCATGAGCAGCAAGCGTCAATTCCTGCATAAAATCAGCTTGCTACGTGGATGCAATTTAGGCAGTCAGAGCAATCATTAGGCGTGGTGTGCTATTTTTCAATCCATGGAAAATATTGCAAAATAATATTGATTGAAATTATTTGACCGAAAAGTAAAATTTCATAATGTTGCTTCGATTCGAGTGTTTTATCGTCACTTAGCTCAATCCACAGCTATATAGTGGTCCAATAATATTTATACAGTCGATAAATAGCTGAATACCATAAGAAAAGTACTGTGTGATCTGCATTAATTTACGTGTCGTCACGCAAAAAATACTTCTGAGGCATCTAGTCATTAGCCGCTTTGTCTCGTATACAGCCATTTTTAATGCCTTCGTCCTGCTCAGGACCTTTTCACTTAAAATGCGAGATAGGGCAGATTGCGGCTGCAGTCTGATCTGCAGCCCTGCACAATTATTGATTTCAGGGGGTGTGCATGTTTGCGACACGTTTGAACGGTTTGGTGAGACGCCATGTTCTCGCAGCCGTAGCTGTTTTTGCGGCCATAATCGCGGTTTATTCACCAGCAAAAGTTTTAGCTGCCGAACCTCTCAAGGTCGCAGCGATTTACACCGTTCCTGTTGAACAGCAATGGGTTGGACGTATCCACCAAGCGCTCAATGCAGCGGCAGAACGCGGTGACATCACCTATGTCTATTCCGAGAACACAGCCAACACCGACTATGAGCGTGTCATGCGTGAGTACGCCGAAGCTGGCCATCAGCTCATTGTTGGCGAGGCGTTTGCAGTAGAACGCGCAGCGCGCAACGTGGCTGCAGAATACCCGGAAACAGCTTTCCTCATGGGCTCGTCCTTCTCGGCAGCTGAGCCAAACTTCGCGGTGTTCGACAACTTCATTCACGAACCATCCTACCTCTCCGGTATGATCGCAGGTGCGAAGTCCAAGTCTGGAAAAATCGGCATGATCGGCGGCTTTGCTATTCCGGAAGTGAACCGTCTCATGCACGCATTCATGAATGGTGCTAAGGCAACCAATCCAGAGGTGACTTTCACTGTCAACTTCATCAACTCCTGGTACGATCCGCCAAAAGCGAAAGAAACCGCTTACGCCATGATCGATGCTGGTGCGGATGTTTTGTATGCAGAACGCTTCGGTGTGTCTGATGCGGCTATGGAAAAAGGCATCTTCGCGATTGGCAATGTGATCGACACCGCTGCCGATTATCCAAACACCATCCTCGCCTCTGCCATCTGGCATATGGAGCCAACAATCGACACTGCGATTGCGGCTGTAAAGGCGAATAACTTCAAGGCTGAAGACTACGGCAAGTACTCCTTCATGGGCCATGCTGGTGGTTCGCTGGTGGTTGATGAAACGCTGGTGGATGCTGACCTTCTTGGCAAGGTCAAAGCTGTCGAAGCGAGCATTCTGGATGGGTCTTTTACCGTTGAGATCAACGACGAAGAGCCAAAATCCTCCAAGTAACGCTGATCGGGTTGGGGGGATATCCCGGCCCATCTTCTCCGCCTGCTACGCGCATAACCTCGTCAGTCCAAGGGTATCCCATGCCAGAAACTGAGAGCGGGCATCCGCTTTTATCTCTTCAAAACATAACCAAGATCTTCGGTGATCTGGTTGCCAACGGAAACGTCAATCTGGACCTGCATGCCGGGGAAATCGTTGCGTTGCTGGGTGAGAACGGAGCGGGGAAAACCACGCTCATGAATATCCTGTTTGGTCATTATGTGGCTGATCAAGGACGTGTCATGGTACGCCACTCCTCCGGTATTCTGGTAGATTTGGAGCCCGGTGCTCCTCAGGCGGCCCTTGAAGCGGGGATAGGTATGGTTCACCAGCACTTCACGCTGGCTGAGAACCTGACAGGTCTTGAGAACATCGTTTTGGGCACTGAGAGCCTGTTTTCACGCCGCTTCAGCCGCTCCAAAGCGCGGGCAAAACTACAGGAGCTGATGCAGAGCTCCGGCCTAGAAGTTGATCTGGATCTGCGCGTCTCCAAGCTCGCTGTTGGTGAAAGACAGCGTGTCGAAATTCTCAAAGCGCTCTACCGGGACGCCCGCATTCTGGTGCTGGATGAACCCACAGCGGTTCTCACGCCTCAGGAATCCGACAGCCTTTTCAAAACCTTGAAGCTGCTCGCCGCCAAAGGCATAGCGATCATCTTCATCTCCCACAAGATGGCCGAGGTACTGGGCGCGTCTGATCGTGTTGCGGTTCTCAGAGGGGGCCGGATGGTTGCTGACCTGCCGACATCGCAGTGTGATCGCCACCAACTGGCTGAGGTGATGGTCGGGCATTCCGTCCAAACTGCAGAACGCAAACCCGGCTATCCGGAAGACGAAACGCTGGTTTTTGCTGGTGTCAGCGCTGGTGATGGCCGCGAGCAGATCGAGAACGTCAATCTCGCCCTCCGTAAGGGGGAAATCATCGGCCTCGCAGGCGTCTCCGGCAACGGCCAAAGCACCCTTGCTAAGGTCATCTCAGGGTTGGAAATCCCTACCTCTGGCTCCGTCCAGCTCAACGGCAAACCGCTCAAGGCCAGTGCTGCGGCTGCCATCAAATCCGGTGTGGCCCGCATCCCGGAAGACCGTCATCACGACGGCATCGTTGGCGCCATGTCGGTAGAGGAAAACCTCGTTCTGGAGGAAATTCGTGGGGCCGCTTACCAACGCTTCGGCCTTCTCCGCTTCAACGAAATTCGCAAGCGTGCTCAGGAGGCTATCAAGGCCTATGACATTCGCTGCTCCGGCCCGCTTGCTGTCTCCCGTCTGCTTTCCGGCGGGAACATCCAAAAAATCGTCCTCGCCAGAACGCTGGACCAGCAACCCAATATCGTCCTTGCCGCCCAGCCTTCCAGAGGGCTGGATGTAGGGGCAACAGCTGATGTGCACCGCCGCCTGCAAGAGGCGCGAGACAGAGGCGCAGGCATCCTTCTCATCTCGGAAGATCTGGACGAACTCTTCCAGTTATCCGACAGGATTGCCGTGATCCATCGCGGGCATATCTGCGAGCCAGTGGAGACGGAAAAGCTGGATAAGAAACAGGTTGGCCTGATGATGGCAGGACAATCCATAAAAGGGGAACAAGCAGCATGATCCGGTTTGAACCTCGTACCAATGTTTCTTCGCTCTTCGCGTTTGCCCTGCCAGTTATCGCCGGAATCACCGCGCTCGTGCTTGCCGCGATCCCCATTGCAGCAGCAGGGGGAGAAGTTTTCGCCGCCTACGGGCACATCTTCAAAGGCGCATTCGGCTCCAAGTTCGCATTCTCTGAGCTTTTGGCCCGCGCAACGCCACTCATTTTCACGGGTCTGGCCGTAAGTGTCGCCTTTCGTGCCAAACTCTGGAACATCGGTGCAGAAGGCCAGCTCTATGTGGGCGCACTCGCAGCAGTCGCCATCGGCTCCGGCGCAATCTCCGCGCCCGCCTACATTATGATCCCGCTGATTATACTGGCAGGCATGATTGCTGGCGGCACCTTGATGCTGGTGCCAACCCTGCTGAAAACGAAGCTGGGCGCGGATGAAGTGGTCACCACCTTGCTGCTCAACTTCGTCGTGCTGCTGTTTGTGCAGATGATGCTGGAAGGCCCCATGAAAGACCCCATGGGCATGGGCTGGCCGCAGTCAGAACCCATGACCAGCGCCGCCACACTGCCCAAAATGTTCGCCCGCATGCGCATCCACTGGGGCCTCGTGATCGCACTGGCATCAGCCCTGATCATCTACATCATGATGAAGCGCAGCGTCTGGGGTTTTGAAATCCGTGCAACGGGTGAAAACGTCTCTGCCGCAAAACATGCTGGCATTCCGGTCACCTCCACATTCATCAAAGTCGGCTTGATCTCCGGTGCACTTGCAGGCCTTGCTGGTGTCAGCGAAGTGGCTGGCCTCAAAGGGTATTTGACTGCCGATATCTCCCCGGGCTTCGGTTACACCGGCGTTGTCGTTGCGATGCTTGCAGGTCTCTCACCCGTTGGTGTGGTCGTGGCCGCCATCTTCATTGCAGCAGTCTTTGTGGGGGCAGATAGCATGAGCCGTGCCATGGGCGTGTCCAGTTATATTGCTGATCTTGTGGTCGCCATGTCTTTGATCTGCGTATTGATTTCCAGCCTATTCGTGCGCTTCAAAATCCGCTTTGTCAGGCCCAAAAAGACACCACTTGTAGCCAAAGGGGAGGCATAAGCCATGGAATATATTGATATTCTTCTCTCCGCAAATTTCTGGGCTGCTGCTATCCGCATCGCAACCCCGCTCATCTTCGGCGTGTTGGGTGCCTTGGTCTGCGAGCGGGCAGGGGTGCTCAACCTCGGTATTGAGGGCATCTTCGTGGTTGGCGCCATGTGTGGCTGGATGGCTGTTTGGCTCGGAGCTGGCCTCTGGGGCGGCATCCTCGTCGCAGCATTGGCGGGGGCATTTTTCGGCTTGCTCCACGGCATCCTCACGGTGCCGCTGGGCTTGTCTCAGCACGTGTCTGGCCTTGGCATAACTATGTTTGCAACCTCGGTCAGCTATTTCACCTACCGCACAGCCCTGCCAAAGGTATCTAGTCCACCACGGATCGAGGCATTCCAGCCGCTTGATATTCCTGTTCTTTCAGAGCTGCCTTTTATTGGCCCAGCCCTCTTCCAGCAAACATCCATGACCTTTCTGGCACTCGCCATGGTCTTGCTGGTCAGCTACGTGCTCTATCGCACCCCGCTGGGTCTCGCTATCCGCGCCGTGGGTGACAATCCATCCGCTGTTGAAGCACAGGGCCTCTCGGTCTTTGCGCTACGTATCGGGGCGATCATGGCCGGGTCTGCGTTGATGGCGCTGGGCGGTGCCTTTCTCACCATGTCCGCCTTTGATGCCTTCTTCTTCGGCATGATCAACGGACGCGGCTGGATCTGCATTGCACTGGTGGTGTTTGCAAGTTGGAGACCGGGCAAGGCTTTGCTGGGTGCACTGCTGTTTGGCGCGTTTGATGCCTTCCAGATCCGCCTGCAAAACGAGGTCGGCGCGGTGATCCCATCTCAGGTCTTCCTGATGATCCCATATCTGCTATCCATCGTGGCGCTGGTGCTTGTAGCTCGCAAGGCAGACTACCCACGCGCCCTGCTGCAACCTTATTTCCGTGGTCAGCGTTAAGCTGGAAAAGCAAGAAAGGCACCACTCATGTCTCTGGATCTCCTTGTCAAAAACGCAGTTCTGACCACTGGCGAAGCTGGTGTAGATATCGCGGTGAAAAACAGCACAATCACCGCGATTGAAAAGGGCATCACCGCAGAAGCGGAGCGTGTGATTGATGCACAGGGCCAGCTGGTCTCAGCACCATTTGTTGACCCGCACTTCCATATGGATGCCACCCTTTCCCTCGGCCTGCCAAGAATGAACGAGAGCGGCACTCTGCTGGAAGGCATCAGCCTTTGGGGAGAGCTGAAACCGTTATTGACCATTGATGCCGTTGTAGAGCGGGCTCTGCGCTATTGCGACTTGGCGGTCTCTCAGGGCCTACTGGCTATCAGAAGCCACGTAGATGTGTGTGATGATCGTCTGCTCGGCGTGGAAGCCCTGCTGGATGTAAAGCAACGCATTGCGCCTTATATCGATTTGCAGCTGGTCGCCTTCCCGCAGGATGGCTTCTACCGTTCACCAACGGCGGAAAACAACCTGCTCCGCGCACTGGATATGGGTGTAGATGTGGTCGGCGGCATCCCGCACTTTGAGCGCACTATGGAAGACGGTGCCCGCTCCGTGAAGGCCCTCATGGAAATAGCAGCACAACGCGGCCTGCGGGTGGACGTGCACTGCGATGAATCTGATGATCCTCTCTCACGCCACATTGAGACACTGACTTACGAGACACGGCGATTGGGCATGCAGGGCAGGGTAACAGGATCGCATCTCACCTCCATGCATTCCATGGACAATTACTACGTTTCCAAGCTGCTGCCTTTGATGGCGGAAGCAGGTGTCTGTGCCATCGCCAACCCGTTGATCAACATCATGCTTCAGGGCCGTCACGACACCTACCCAAAACGCCGTGGCCAGACCCGCGTGCGCGAAATGCGCGAACTCGGCATCACCGTCGGTTTCGGTCATGACTGTGTGATGGATCCCTGGTACTCGCTGGGCAATGCAGACATGCTGGAAGTCGCCAGCATGGGCCTGCATGTAGGCCAGCTCTCCAGTCGCGATGACATCCGCTATTGCTATGAGGCTGTCACCACCAACTCTGCAAAGATCATGGGGCTGGAAGGCTACGGCGTCAAAGTCGGCGGCAACGCAGACTTCGTGTTGCTTCAGGCACAAGATGCCATTGAGGCCATCCGCATGAAGGCAACCCGCCTCGCTGTCATCCGCCGCGGTAAAGTCATCGCCGAAACTGCCCCACGCATCACCAACCTCTCGCTGGAAGGTCGCCCAAAAACTGTGAATGCCGCGGATTACTCCCCAAGCAGCAACGCTTAAAACGGGGACAACCCCGCAAAACCGCGCTTGCGTTGCTATGTGCGTTCATTTGCGTTCTTTCCGTTTTTCCTGAGTTCTTTCGTCCCGCAGTACGCTGCGGGACGGAGGCAGTCTTGGATTGCTTGCTAACAAGTGAGATTGATACAAAACTCTTTTACTTTTTCGGTTTGAAATGCAGTCTTAGATTGATTAGATAAATTTAGCAATCTCATAAGTAGAAGTTAGCATGATCAACCGACCAACAACTCTCTCAGATTTCATTTTTAAGGTCATGTCTGATCTTCCAAGAATGATTGTGATACTTGGTGTGTTCTTTGGAAGTTTTGGATTGTGGATGGAGTATTCGTCACGAAGCGCTACTTGGGATGCAGCCGAAGTGGAAGTTACTGTTGCTGACGTAGAGACGGAGCTTGGTGAAAATGGGCGGATGTATCGACCGGTCTTTGCATTTGAGGAGAGTGCTCGACAACCTGTGATCTACAGAGGGAACACATGGGTTTCGCCGAAACCTCATGAGGTTGGTGACGTGGTTACCGGATTTTACAACTATGAGACTGGCGAAATTGTTAGTTTGGAAATGATTGAGCGCGCGAGGTATATGGGGCGAATTCTCATAGTTTTTGGAGTAGTTGCAACTCTGTTCGGTGCCTTCTTATTGAGATGGCGTAAAGCTAAAACTCCGTCGAAAACCTTGAAATAGCCCCCTTTCAAAATAAGTTATCCCCCTACACACCAGAGCTGGCTATGATGGACTTCTCTTTTCAAGCAGGAGGGATGAGCGGTGGAACACATTCCGGCTCAGAAGTGGTATCGCACCACGAAACTGGCAGATGACATTACGCTGATTGATGAGCCCTACGTCAAGCAGTTCTACCGCTGCAACATCTGGCATGTGCGCGGACGCCATAAGGACCTGTTGGTGGACAGCGGCATGGGCGTGGTCAGCCTGCGGCAGCATGTGGCGCTCACCGCTGAAAAGTCCGTCATGGCCGTTGCCAGTCACACCCACTTTGACCATATCGGCTGCCACCACGAGTTTCCGCATCGCTTGATCCATATCGCAGAAGCTGACCTGCTGGCTCATCCAACCCGTCAGAACACGCTGGCTGATCCTTACGCAACTGACGATATCTTCGACGCGCTTCCGCCAGAGCCCTACAAGTCCTCCGAGTACGCCGTCAAACCAGCCCCTGCCAGCCACCTGTTGAAAGATGGCGAAGTGCTCACCACCGGAGATCGACACTTCGAGGTCATCCATACACCCGGCCATTCCCCCGGCGGTATCGCCTTATGGGAAAAAGCGACAGAAACCCTGATCGCAGGAGACATCGTCTACGATGGCCCGCTGGTGACAGACTGCTACCACTCCAACATGGAAGACTACATCACCAGCATGAAACGCTTGGCTGATATCCCTGTCCGCACCATCCACGGCGGTCACTTCCCCAGCTTCGACGGCAAACGCCTCCATGAAATCATCCATACCTTCCTGAAGGAGCATGACAAATAACGCTAACTTCGTAGTCTTCCTTATAAAATCCAGTCATCTCCTGTGACGCTCAGAACAGCAACCCGCAAAGTGATTGCCTACTCTGAAAGGTGGGAGGGCAGCATGCCCGGGCCGCTGACATCATGGGAGTTGGATAATGACAGCGATTGGTTTGAACAGTTTTGTCACCGCCGCACACACCATCCCGCAGGATGGTAAGCTCACGATTGCAGAAGGGCACGTCAAAGCGCAGTCCAGTTCCGCAATCGCTGGCCGGCTCGTCACATGGGTCAAGCAACAGGCCGCAGGAGCTGAGCAGAAACACACCGACCAGGGTGCGTTTCGTCTGGCTTTGACCAACCACTACGGCAAAACGCTGGGCGAAAAAGCCTATGAGGCTGCCTGTCGGGCTTGCGGCCAGAATCCTGGCAAAAGCCACAGCCTGACATCCCGGCAAGTGCAGGAAGGCGTCACCTTTGCAGAACATCAGGTGCTGAGAGACGAAAGTTCAGCAGTGCGCACCAAAGCTCTCTCTGCAGACGTGAAGCGCAACCCGATCAATAACTTGGTTCAGAACAAAGATCACCAGACAGTCCCATCGTTCCAAAGCGAGATCATCGAGCTTCACGGTTCAGATGCAGAAGTTCTCTCGGCTTATGTTGATAGCAAATACACAGAGCAAAACCCCTTCCACATAATAGCGGATCTCATAGCCGATCTCTATTTGGAAATTGCTGAAAAATTTGATCCTGTAGTGGCGGACGAAGCTACCTTTCAGACAGAATATCAGAAGCTGCTGCTGCATATCTACCGCAATGTCCTTCGCGATCAACGCCCCGTGGAGAAGGGGGAGGCACTGAAGGTATCAGATACACGTTACCCAATGAAGATCGCTGTTGAGCGCTTTGAAAAGCAGGTCTGGAAATACGCAGAACAAAGCTTCCTGCACTCTCTGCCAGAAAATGCAGAAGTCGCCATCCATGACTTGTTACGACAGCTGAACTGGGAGAACTTCCCGGCACTGGCCGAGCAGCACGGCGTCCCTGGCATTGGCTGGGACAGCGAGGCGACAGGCACATACTTTGCGGCCAACATCCCGCCAATCCGCGATCTCGCTATTGAGCGGCTAATTGAGAAGCGGGAGGATGAGACGTTCCTGAGTTCCGTCACGGTCGAGAGTTTCAACCATATCATTGAGGATGCGTTGAGCGAGCTGAAATCACCGCAACAAAAACACGCCAGCCCACCAGTTGCTGACCACACCAGCGACACCACAAAGCACGTCCGCTGGGTCTAAGCCGATAAGCTCAGCCTGAGGAGCCCGTCTCCTCAGGCACCCATGAGATGACATAGCGCGGCAGATCCGGAAACGGTCCTTCACCGCGGTCCTCACAGGATAGCTGCTCAAACCGCCCCGCCTTGCCAAGAGCCTCACACCCACATTCCCAGTTCGCCAGCCAGATCCCCAAGGCCACCATGGCGTAGTACCGCGAATGCGTCGCCGCACAAAAATCCACCCGCTGTATCCTCGCATTCTCCGCAAGCACGACACCTCGTGTCGGCTGTGCATTGTAGGAGGAGGGCGACCACTGACACACCTCATAACACCGCCCGAAATCCCGATAGGGCCGTGCGTTCGTGTTCAGCGGCTTGGTGACACCAGCATCCGCAAAGAACAATTCCTGCACGTCCAGACGATGCCGCTGTGTCTTCTGAATGAACCGGATCGCAAGCGGGATGTAACGCGAGCGATACCCAAACCCGCAAACGCAGATGATGTGATCCTTCTCAGGGTCAAACCGTGCGCCCAGATGTTTGATGATGCTCTTGTGGTCCGCTCCCGGCCCAATCCAGCAGGTTGCCAACCCTTGCCGTGTGGCCTCAATCACTACCTTCTGCAAACTGCGACCGACATCCACCACCGCCATCTCATGATACGCACGCGGTGCAATAGCCACCAGAAACTCATGCGTCCCAACCGCAGGCCAAACCACAAGCGGATTGTCGACATACTCAAAGCGAATAAGGTGAGGGCTCAGACAATTCTTTGGCCTGCTAGTCCGCTCTGCCAATGAAAGCACCATCTGACGATGCTCTTCCGTCATAAGCCGCTTTTGAAAGGACCGGCACGAGACCCGCGCACGCAGCAACTCAAATACCTCCAGATGCTCAAGGCTGGTTGGCAGCGGCTCTTCCGGGTGATAGCCGTACCGAACCGTCACCACATCGAAAATCAGATTGAGAAACAGCAACACCGCAAGAACAAGCGGCAGATCCACCAACAGAAATGGCCAGCACCCGACCAGCGCGCCGATCCCAGCCAACACCGGCAACAGCACCACTACCACCAGATTGGGCAGGTACTGCAGCCAGCTGGTCCATTGCAGCCACATCTTCACCCGCCACCACCACCTGGTTTCAAACCAGGCCTCGTTAGGGGTGCGCGTCTCTTGAGGAGGTGTTTCGTTCATGCACGTGTTCCGCAATCAGACCAGAGTAGGCTCACTGCGAAACATCTTAAGCGAGGCTTGTTCCTGAAACGTAACCAAGCATCAGGAACAGGATAGGGTATCAGCCAACCGCCTTGGCTGTTTTCGCTGGGCGGTAAAGGAACCGGTTGAATGCGTCCTCCGGCATCATCTGGATGAGGCGACCAATCAGCGCCATCGCCGCAATGCAGAACACGAAACGCCCAACCAGTGCGCCGGACCAGTGCGCGCCAAACGCCATCATCACCAGCGGGTCCTCAATCAACCCATGGCAAATGCCCATGAAGGAGAGGGACAACACCACATCGCGAGAGGATAACTTGCCTTCCTGCGCTTCTTTGATGATGAGACCACCACCGTAAGAAAGCCCAAGCAAAACGCCCACCATGGTGATTGGTGTCGCCGCCTCGCTGATGCCCATGAGGCGCAGCAAAGGCGAAAGCAGCCAGCCAATCAGGTCGGTAATCTTCATCAGTTCCAGAAGCTTCAGGAAGATGATCAGCCCCATGATAATCCAGAACATGGTGAAGAGCAGAGACGCACTGGAATAGCCCCACTGCAGCCATGTCTCTTCAATCGTTGGCGCAAAAGGCAGCCAGTCAAGCTGGATCGGCTGCTGCAGCCAGCCACCCGCAGAGTAAAACAGGTTCAACATCATGCCGTAGGTGATGCCCACCACAAAACGCAGGCTGGAGGAAAAGACAAAGCTGATCCCGGCACGGCGGGAGATACTCTGCTCCAGAGGCAATGCATGGGCGATCAGCACCACAGAAAGCAGCACGGTCACATCAGCAACACTCAGCGACACCAGTGGCAAAATAGTCAGCATCACAGCGACGGCAGAATAGGTGCTCACCAGCAAGCCAACAGCAAGAACAAGCCCCGTTGCAGCAGGCAGACCCATCAGGCCCATCAGCGGTTCAAGCGCAACACCCAGATAATCAACCAGCCCTAATTCCATCAGAATGCGCACAAGGATCATCACAGGAACCATGGTCTTGATCATGATCCAGAACAGGCCGACGGAGTCTTTTGCAATTTTTTGACAAGCGGCGGAGAAGCTTTTCATTTTGACAAACCAGAGTTGCGCGCGCTTTGTCTTGCTCAAAGCACTGCAAGTGAACGGAGGTTGGGAAAGTCAAAAGGGTCGGGCCCCTGCTGCATTGCCCAGCAAAACTACTAGGATATTTCAGGTTTTGAGGAAATAGTATTTTACTCAACCCACCCACTTTAAATTCTCAAAGGAACGTTTGCACGTGGGGAAAGACCTGTGAAGTTTTCGGTTTAGTCTTTCAGAAAAACCAAAGCGAACAGCCTTGCTTTTGTCACCTCCAGTTCTGCTCTGCTTAACTAACGAAAGACCTCTTCCTTTGGAGCTCAGCCGTTTTGCATTAGCGTTTTTCTGAACAAAAGCAGGTGACAAAAATGGCTGGGAAAACCCTGAAGACCTTTAAGAACCTTTCTGATTTCCGCAGTGGCTTCTCTGATCTCAAACAGAAGATGGACCACAAACACGGCATCCACCTGCTGGATATTACTAAGTTTGATAAGGAGCTGGGCAATAAGACCTTCCTTGAAAAAAGCTATGAGGCCGCCGTTGAGGATACCCCAAAGGTATCCAAAGTCTCTGAAGCGCATGGAAAACTCACGCGGCTCAAAAACTCACTGGAGCGCGAAAGCAGCGGTTTTGAGGACCTCGATAAACTCTACAACAAGCTGGTTGCTCAGCTGAATGAGGCAAGCAAGAAAAACAAAGGTGACGTCAAAAAACTCAGTGAAGACAAAGAGTATGATGAAGCCCAAGCCAACCTCCTAAAGCTTGCACCCCATTGGAAAAAAGCTAGTAAAAAGCGGAATGACTTCCGGAAAGCCGAACGCGAACTCGCTGGCCTCGACAAAAAACTCACGGAAATCAAAGCTGAAACCTCAAAGAAATGCCCTGTTGAGGTGAAACGGGACTCCAAGAAACTCCTCTTGCTTATCGCAGGCGACAAGGTGGTCGAATACTCTATGAAACATACAAAGTAGACTTCACCCCAGGCACCAATCCCTGAGTTACTTCAGCACTGGCCGCAAAAATTGGCGGTCATACTGATCAGCCCCACTTGAGTGATCCGGTTTGAAAGTTAGT
>NZ_LMCK01000018.1:62463-108382 GCF_001623165.1 Pseudovibrio sp. WM33 | reverse complement strand
AGACTGATTTCACATACTTCAGGATTATCGGTTGGGGTTGGTATTATCTATCGACTGTACTGGACGACTATTCCCGCTACATCATCGCCTGGAAGCTGTGTACCAACATGAAAGCAAAGGATGTCACCGATACGCTCCAACTGGCGCTGGATGCCTCCGGATGCGAGCAGCCAAAGGTGCTGCATCGTCCGCGCCTACTGTCTGACAACGGCAGCTCATACGTCTAATCGGATCTGGCACAATGGCTGGAGGAAAAGGACATGGAGCATGTCAGAGGCGCTCCCTATCATCCGCAAACGCAAGGCAAAATCGAGCGTTGGCATCAGACTATGAAGAACCGCATTCTGCTGGAGAACTACTACATGTATGAGGATTTAGAACTACAGATCAGTCTGTTCGTCTATTACTATAACAATCAACGCTACCACGAAAGCCGCGGCAACGTCAAACCGGCAGATGCTTACTTTGGTCGTGCCAAGCAGATTTTGAAGAAAAGGCACCTGATTAAACGACAAACGCTTTAAAATCGTCGCTTGTGCTACCACGCACCGGCCGCTTAACATCAACACGTAAACGGCCCAAACACTTCGTTATTCAAAAGCCAAATCTGCCCAACTTCATATTGCATTGCCAAGCAGAAAGATAGAGACCTGATAAAACATGAAACGCAACACGCATTGTTTACAGTGATCTAATGAGTTGCGAGGCAGGATCTACGTTTTTATTAAAATACGCTATGTGTCATGAGGTAGCGGAAGCAGGCCGTAAATATCTGTATTTTTACTGTTATCTGCTAAATTCAACATATATGAGTTATGCAACAACCAAGAAATTGTTGAATGAGTTGATGTGAGGTTTGCCTCACACATGCTATGCACTATTGAAAAGCCTTGAGTATTGGCATACACGCTGCAAAGCCAAACAAATAAATCGTAAAATAGAATTCACGGAATTAAGGATCATTCATGCGCGACGGTGGACGAATTGCGGCTGCAATTGAAGTGCTGACAGAGATTAATGAGCGCCGCCGTCCTGTGCAGGAAGCCCTGAAGGACTGGGGCAACAAGCATAGGTTTGCAGGATCCGGTGATCGGGTTGCTATCGGCAATCTGGTTTTTGATGCGCTGCGCCACAAACTCTCCCATGCTCAGGCGATGGGATCTGACAGTGCGCGCGCGCTTGTTTTGGCAACCTACATCTGGGGCTGGGGCAATCAGGTGGAAAAGCTGGAGCAGGTGATGGAAGAAGACCGTCACGCACCAGAACCGCTTTCCGACGCTGAACGTGACGCATTGATTGAAAACAAGCAAGTCGGCGATGACGACCAGATCTCAGCAAATGTTCCAGAATGGCTCTGGCCGCACTTTCAGGATAACTTTGGTGATGAGACGCTGGCCGTTGGGCGTTCTCTTTCTGAACGTGCGCCGATTGATATGCGCGTGAACACTGTCAAAAGCTCGCAGGAAAAAGTCCTCAAGCGTTTGTCTCACCTTCATCCAGAAGTAAGTGGATTGTCTCCCGTCGGCGTTCGTCTTGAACCTGTAATTGGGCCACGCAAATCACCTCACGTTCAGGCTGAAGAAAGCTTTCGCAAAGGCTGGTTTGAATTGCAGGATGAGGCCTCTCAGATCGCGTCTATCCTGTCAGGCGCTCAACCGGGTGAACAGGTTCTGGATCTATGCGCTGGTGGGGGCGGTAAAAGCCTCGCTTTAGCTGCGCAAATGCAGAACAAAGGACAGATCTACGCTTATGATGCCCATAAGACGCGTCTAGCACCACTTTATGACCGCATGGCCCGCGCAGGGGTGCGAAATATCCAGACGATTGATCCGCAAACCGGTTCTCTTGATATCTGCGAAAGCAAGATGGATCGCGTGTTCGTGGATGCGCCTTGTTCAGGCACTGGCGTATGGCGTCGTCGGCCAGATACCAAGTGGCGTGTAACGGAAAATGCTCTAAATGGACGTGTTGAAGATCAAGCTCAGGTTCTGGAAACTGCGACACGCTTTGTGCGTTCAAGTGGCAAGCTGATTTATGCAACTTGCTCTTTGGTGCCAGCGGAAAATCAGCTGCAAGTCAAAGCGTTCCTTGAAAAACACGCTAACTTCAAGCTTGTTGATCTGGCGCCGGTTTGGGAAGAGCATTTCGGTGCAATAGCATCTCGTCGTCCACTGTTTAAGGATGGCGGTATGATCACTCTGACGCCTTATCATACCGGTACGGATGGCTTCTTCATCGCGATGATGGAACGCATCTGATATCAGCAACTTGGCTGCAATAAAAAGCATGTCGCATATGAAATGCGACATGCTTCGAAACGGCAAGTTAACGATGAGATTAACTGGAGGCTTTCTCTTCAAGCTCGTCAGGTGTCTCAGATTTACCTTCGACGACTTCTTTCGCCAGCTCTTCAGAAGCGGCCTCTTCACTTTGTGCTTCAAATACGCTTTCACCGGCCTCTTCTAAAGCTCTGGCTTCTATGCTTTTGCTTTGCTCTGAAGGCTCAGGTGCAACTTTCTCCTCGCGCACGGGCCGCTCATAACCTTGCTCAGCAAGATATTCTACCTCTTTGATCGCAGCTTCAGTCGCCTCCAAGAACTGACTGTTTCTGGATGACGAGGTCAAGACATCGCGAGCGGCATCAGTGGCTCCAGCTGCGGCAAGAGCAGCACCAAGTGCATTGCTGACTTGCTTATTGCCTGGTGCAAGCCGCCATGCGGCAGCTGCGTGATAAACACCGGCATAAACAAGACCAAGTTTGCGCTTGCCAATACTCAGGTGAACGAGCGCAGCCGCGTTCTCAGGCTCACACGCATGAGCCAACTCAAAGCTCTCAACAGCACTGGAGGTGTTTTCTTCCAGCAAGTAAGCGTGCCCCATTGCGACAAGCACTTCGACATTGCGGGGCTGCAGGTCATGGGCCTTGTCCAAATGCGCCAGTGCTTCCTCACTCTTTTTGCGAATGATGAGTAGCTTTGCGAGACCAACCAGAGCAGGAATATATTGTGTGTCAACTCTGAGTGCTGCCCGATAGTTCAGGGTCGCTGATTCTGCTTTAGTTTCCGCACTCAAAGCATCGCCAAGAAGTGAAAGAGCAGGTGCGCTGTTCGGGATTAGTTGAACAAGGCGTCGAGCATAAGGCTCTGCTTCTGCATGCCCATGCATCTTGATCAAAATAGTTGCGAGCCCATAAAGCGCATTCCGATTCTCCGGCTCAGCTTCCACCACCGCATCAAAGGCTTCTTTAGCTTGTTCCAGATATCCCAGCAAAAGCAGCGCATTACCCATGTTGGAGCGTGCAGCCAAGTGTTCTGGTTTCATGAACAATACTTTACGCAAATGGGCGACGGATTCCCTCAAATCTCCATTGCGCAACATAATCGTTGCCATCTTGAAAAGAAGCTCGACGTCATCAGGGTAGCGTCCAACAAGATCCTGATAGACTGGGATCACTTCATCAAAGCGCTCGTCCTGTTCCAAGTAGGCAATAGCATCAAGTGCAGCATTGATTTTTTCTTGCCGGGCGTTAGTGTCCGGTGTACCGCGCAGTGTCTCTGTCATCTTTTACGGACCCCCTCGTTGGGCAGTGCCGCCCGTAGATCCATTCGGATGGATCTGCTGACAGGCAATTCTGCGAATCAAATTCGTATCTATGCACGATGAAGCCTAAGCGGTTGGCAAATCAGCGTCAAAGGTGGAACGGGTTGATCCTGAAGGAAGGCGTGGATAGATGATATTGAACGCATCAAAACCACATTCAGGGGCTAGTGCCTGGGAAAAATCACCAATATTCAAGACAGCTTAACCATTTTCCGTTTTCTTATCGGTCAATGGAATGAAGCAAAGCATCCGACGCAGGGCAAAGGGTTATGGCGGAGAAATACCGTGCGAAAATAACGACACAGGCAAGTTTGTTTGAAGACGAACATAACGTCGAGTTGTTGAACTATTTGCCTCTGCGCATCATCGCGACTGGCCGCTTTATTGAGCGCCGGCTTTCCGAGCATTTACAGAAGCAATATGGTTTATCGCTTCCCTCGTGGCTCGTGCTGAGTGCGCTGGAGCGGATGGGTGCTGTGTCTGTACGGGAGTTGGGGCCAGTTATTGGATTGGATACGGTGGCTGTATCGCGTGCTGTAAAGCGCCTGTCAGAAGCAAATCTTATCAAAAAACATGAGCACCCTCGAGACCGTCGCCTTGTCCGTTTGAACCTGGCAGAAGATGGACGCGTTGTTTTGCGAGCTCTAGAGGCCCAACTCGAACAGCTGGAGAAGAATCTGCTGCCGCAGTTAGACGTGCAGGAGCGCATCAGATTGGGGCAAATGATGAGCCGTATCGAAGAACACGAGCAGTCGATATTGTAGCTGACTGGACCTTCGGACAAAGCACACAGAAAAACATCATCTGCCCTTAACGGAACCACGATTTTTCCGCGTAAAAGACCTTTCCAAATCAATGCGCACAGAGTAGAAGCTGCGCATGACAGACCGCATCCTCATTATTGATTTTGGTTCTCAGGTCACTCAGCTGATCGCGCGCCGTGTGCGCGAGTCTGGTGTGTACTCCGAGATCGTTCCGTTCCAGTCTGCAGAAGCTGCTTTTAAGGAGATGAATCCAAAGGCGGTGATCCTGTCAGGTGGTCCGGCATCCACGACTGAAATGGGGAGCCCACGAGCACCCCAGATCGTATTCGAGGCAGGCATTCCTGTTCTCGGAATCTGTTATGGTCAGATGACCCTTTGTGTCCAGAATGGCGGCAAAGCGGAAGGCTCTGATCATCGCGAGTTTGGCCGCGCCTTCCTTGAAATTAAAGGGAAAAGCCCACTATTTGATGGGGTTTGGGACGAAATTGGCTCCAAACATCAGGTTTGGATGAGCCATGGTGACCGTGTTGTCGAGCTGCCCGAGGGTTTTGAGGCAATTGCAACCTCTGAAGGTGCACCATTTGCAGCTTATGCAAATGAAGCCAAAAAGCAATATGGTGTTATGTTCCACCCAGAAGTGGTTCACACTCCCGATGGTGCAAAGCTCATCGAGAACTTTACGCATAAGATTGCAGGTTGTTCAGGCGACTGGACAATGGCTGAATACCGCCAGCAGGCGGTAGAGAGTATTCGTCAGCAAGTTGGCGACAAAAAAGTCATCTGCGGCCTGTCCGGTGGTGTTGACAGTTCTGTTGCTGCAGTGCTGATCCATGAAGCAATCGGCGACCAGCTCACTTGTATCTATGTTGATCACGGTTTGATGCGCATGGGTGAAACGGAGCAGGTCCTGTCCATGTTCCGTGATCATTACAACATCCCGTTGGTACACGTGGATGCTGCTGATCTGTTCATTGGTCAGCTGGAAGGCGAGAGCGATCCGGAAGTCAAACGCAAAACCATCGGCAGGCTCTTCATTGAAGTGTTCGAAGAAGAAGCGAAAAAGCTTGGCGGCGCGGACTTCCTCGCACAGGGCACGTTGTATCCTGATGTGATTGAGAGTGTTTCCTTCACGGGCGGTCCATCCGTGACCATCAAGTCACACCACAACGTGGGCGGCTTGCCAGAGCGTATGAACATGCAGCTGGTTGAGCCACTTCGTGAACTGTTCAAAGACGAAGTTCGTGATCTCGGTCGCGAATTGGGTTTGCCAGACAGCTTCATCGGTCGCCACCCGTTCCCAGGCCCGGGTCTTGCGATCCGCTGTCCGGGCGGCATCACTCGTGAGAAACTGGATATCCTGCGCCAGGCAGATGCCATTTATCTGGATGAAATCCGCAAAGCTGGTCTCTACGACGCCATCTGGCAGGCATTCGCCGTTCTGTTGCCAGTTCAAACTGTTGGCGTTATGGGCGATGGTCGCACCTACGAGTTCGTCTGTGCCCTGCGCGCAGTGACC
Source organism: Pseudovibrio sp. WM33 (assembly GCF_001623165.1). Taxonomy (NCBI): domain Bacteria; kingdom Pseudomonadati; phylum Pseudomonadota; class Alphaproteobacteria; order Hyphomicrobiales; family Stappiaceae; genus Pseudovibrio; species Pseudovibrio sp. WM33. The sequence continues at coordinate 102,502 of NZ_LMCK01000018.1, read as the reverse complement.
TCGGTTGATGGCATGACTGCAGATTTCTATCACTATGACATGGAGTTCTTAGGTCGGGCTGCAACCCGTATCATCAACGAAGTCCGCGGTATCAACCGCGTCGTCTATGATGTGACCTCAAAGCCTCCGGGAACCATTGAGTGGGAATAAGCTAATCAGAAACCGGGGAGGGCAACTTTCCCGGTTTTTTCTTATCTAGTGATCAACTAGGCTTCCAATTTTGCGCGGATTTCCAATTTCATAAGTTCGTTCATACTATCTGATGTTTTGGTATGTGGAGGCCGTTGCTAATGGATTTACCTGATGCCGAGTTGTATCTAACTGAGCAGCATAGAGAACTCTTGCTTTGCCAGCGAACCGATTTGATTGGCAAGGATGAAGAAGCAGTCCTCCATCTATACCGAAAACACATAGCCAAAGCTGTCCGAATGTTGAAGGATCAGGTCCCGGGTCTTGCTGCGAAAGGGCGATTCCTGGATATTGGCTGCGGCCTCGGATTTGGCCTGCTTGTTTTGAAGGAGCTTTATGGGGCGGATCATTGTTTCGTCGGCTTAGACAAAGATGGCAAAGACACAGAAATCAAATACGGTTTTAAGCTTCATGCAGAAATATACAACGATCTGGCACGCACAGCCGAAAATTTACAGCTCAATGGGATTGCACCTGAAAACGTCAGTCTTATCAACTTGGATCATAATGCGTTTCCTGATGGTACTTTTGATGTCGTTGTGTCTTTTTTAGCCTACGGCTGGCATTTTCCAATTTCAACGTATTTTGAAACATTGAAGCAGGTTACCAGAAAACAGAGCATCATCTACCTCGACCTACGCCGTAAGACAGACGGCCTCTCAATGATGGCTTCAGAGTTTGATCTCGTCTGGGCAAGAGAAAATAAGAAGGGCGTCAGTACAATTTGGCGAGCGCGTTAGTATGCAAGGCGCGTGAAGGTTAAGCGATGCCCAATCCTCAGGGTATCAGCCCTTCAACAGATTTAGTCCAAAATCATGTGGTTTGAGAAGCGATATGATGAGTGGGATGATCTGGCCAACTGTTGAACTCGCCAAAGGGTGGATACTTCAATGACAATGCCAACTCTGCACCTATTTAAAAAGAAAAAAAAGCTAAGTTAGATAACCCCAAGAACGACTTGGATTTTTATCTGCACCAGTATGACTCCTATGAGACATATAAAGAAACGCAAATTTTTTATAATAAGAAAAAATTGCAAAATATCTGGGCTGATAAGACAACGCTGACGCTCGTCAAAGATATCGTATCCAAAGAAGTATCAAACAGATCTTTTTCCGGTATCTGTCATGGTTCTCGAAATGGTTTTGAGCAGAATTATTTGTCTGAAGATGACAAGTTTGATGTTTTTGGGACTGATATTTCTCCTACTGCAAAGCAATTTGAGCGCTCAATTGAGTGGGATTTTCATGATGAAAAAGAAGAGTGGAAGAATAAATTTGATTTCATTTACTCCAACTCATTGGACCAAGGTTGGAACCCCCGCAAAGCTTTGACAACATGGCTCAACCAAATCCACCAGGACGGCGTTGTGATCATTGAACACACCAATGCTCATGGACCTCAATGGGCAGGAGAAATGGACCCCTTTGGGGTGAAACCCAACGTTATGCCTTACGTTTTTGCTGATTGGTTTGGGCACCAAATTAGTACATCTTTTGAAAGTGTTCAAAAAGATAACAAAGATCTGAAAGCTTGGCTTTTCATTCTGAAAAAGAATGTATTGGTTGTGACGTGAGGTTTTTTGTTGAACGCTACCCAAACAAATTCGCGCAGCTTATGCAATAAAGAGCGGCTGGGTCAACGCGCAGCCGGGCTTCAGGAATGTCGTCTCCGCATTCAAAACAGAAGCCGTATTCCTCCTCTTTGATCCGCTGCAGGGCGCTATCGATCCGCTGAAGTTCTCTGGCGCGTTGGCGGTCGTTGGCTTGAGCCATCGCTTGCCGTTGCATAGCGTCCATGCGGGAGAGGCGGCCAACAGACTGTTGGTCAAGCGCAACCGTTGCACGGTCTCCCTCAGAGATAGCAGTGAGTTCTGTCAGTTCTGCCTTTCGTGCAAGAAGTAACGTCTCTGCATCATTGAGAGCCAGTGTCATCAGATCATCTCCCGCCCAAACCTTCAGGTAGTCAGTATGAGCGCGAATTGAGAAACTGTGCAAGCAAAACAAAACGCCCAACACAGTGGGCGTTTAAGGGAGTGGACTAGATTTTCATCAGGCTGGAAACGGTTTCTTTTTCGCCCACAAACTCTACACCCAGTGTATCCGCTGTTCTCCAGCGGACTTCGGTTTGCACGCGCTGGCGCAGATGAACCAGATAGAGTGTAAACTCATCGGGAATATCGATCGTTGTTTCCATCTTCAAGCGGGCACCGAAATCGGACAAATCACGAATAACACAGTCGAAAACCATCGACTGGCTCGCGAAAACAATGCGCCCTTCCTTAAGCGTACGCCGACGGCGAACGCGGCGACGTTCACTAGTTTCTGTTGCACTGTCACTTTCGGACATAGAACTTTCCAGGCACTGTTTCTGTTTGTGAAACCTTAGATCTTGCGCAAATATAGGAGTCAAACAGTCAAGTTATGATATATGCAGATAAACAACTCACCCTGATTTAGCGAGAAAAGCAGCATGAGCTCAAGGGTTCTGCGAAAAAGAATTGGGTAAATGTATAAAACACCTTACGCAGGGACGATCAGGCTTATTGATATTTCACTGCGTATGGTCACAGTGCACAAGCCTATCTAGGGGCTTTAACGTAAAATACAAATCTAAAGGGTCACTCGATGACGCTGTTATTAGCTGGGCTATTCATCTTTCTGGGAATTCACTTCGTCCCATCTTTTCCTGGGTTTCGTGACTCAGTCGTTCAGCGCATTGGACTGAATCCATACCGGGCGATTTACTCACTGATCGTGCTGACAGGCCTTTTCTCCATGATCTACGGCTTCGTTCTGGCGCGTGAGGAAGATCTGTTTCCGCTGTACGTAACGCCATTCTGGCTACGTCATCTGGCTATGACATTGCTCTTACCAGTCTTCATTCTGGTTTTTGCGAAATTTATTCGCGGTAATATCGCCAAGTGGACCAAAGACCCTGTTATTCTGGCGGTAAAGATCTGGGCAATCTCCCACTTACTGGTCAATGGTGAGCCATATTCCGTTGCTTTGTTCGGTGGCTTTCTTGTCTGGGCGATCTGGGCGCGGATCTCCTTGAAGAAATTCAATCGCAAAAACACTGCAGTCGAAGAGTTCCCACACGCTCTGCGCAATGACATCATCAGCGTTGTGTTGGGCATGCTCCTCTACGGTTTGTTTGTCTGGAAACTACATGCGCTGCTGATCGGTATGCCGATCCTGACTTAAGCAAACTCTCAAATCGCGAGTGTTTCAGCAAAACCGGGTGCGTGACTGATCAGTTGCGCACCCGGTTTTGCTTTAAGTTGAGGAATTTGGTTGATCCAAAGATTGTTTTGCAATTAAGCACTCTGTGAAATACCTTTGCCCTCAATTGATCTTGGGGGAGAACAATTTATGGCATTATTGATTTCAGGCCTCACCGCATTTTTTGCGGTGCATTTGATCCCGTCGTTCTCGGCGCTTCGGGACACGTTGGTTCAACGTCTGTCGTTCAACGGATATCGCGGACTGTACACGCTCATTTCATTGGGTGCTCTGGTCGCAATCGTCTATGGCTTCGGTGCCGCCTGGAATGGTGATTATGCGCCATGGTATGTCGCACCAAGCTGGGGTCGTCACGTCACCATGCTGTTGATGCTGCCTGTTTTTCCACTCTTCTTTGCCTCTCAATTGAAGGGTAATATCACACGCGTCACCAAGCACCCGTTGATCAACGCAACAAAGCTTTGGGCTGTGGCTCACTTGTTTGCAAACGGTGAACCTTACTCTGTGCTGTTGTTTGGCTCATTTTTGATCTGGGCAATTCTTGTAAGAATTACCATTGCCCGCCGCGAGCGTATCAATCCACCAAGCCGGGACTACCCAAACGCAACGCGAAATGATGTGATTTCCGTAGGCCTCGGTTTGATTTTCTACGGCCTGTTCGTGTGGAAACTACATGCAATTTTGATCGGGGTACCGATCATAGCTTGACCTTTTGCATGGGGTAAGGTTTCAAGACAGACATCAAAGTGGTCTCTCTCAGCAATTACACTTGTAAATGTTGGCAGGGAAAACTCCTTCATTGCCCTAATAAAGCCACTAATCGGTTGAAAGAGGTAGAGAAAGAGGTTTGCCTGCGGCTCTCTTAGTTTTAATGTGACGCCGCCCATTGGGATACCACGAACCTAAGAATCGTTGCTGCAGGAACATTTGAAGTTATGTCCGACATTTTTCGCGAAGTCGATGAAGAAGTAAGAAGCGACCAGTTTTCAAAGCTTTGGAAGCGCTTTGCTCCGGTTGTATACCTGACAGCAGGTCTTATCGTTGTAGGTACCGCAGGTTTTCGCGGCTATGAGTACTGGCAGAACAAACAGTCTCAGGCTGCAGGCACTGAATTTCTGGAGGCTATCAAGCTTTCAGACGCAGGCAACTACACCGAAGCGCAGGCAGCTTTCGTTTCCATGGAAGGCAGCATTGGCGGTTATCCTATGATGGCCAAGATGCGCATTGGAACCGAGTTAGCGCTGGAAGGTAAACCTGACGAAGCCATCAAGGCTTTTGAAGCGGTCGCCGCTGACAGTGCCACACCAATCATTTACAAGGGCCTCGCCAACATCCGCGCTGCTTACCTGCTGCTGGATAACGGCGACCTTGCCGCGGTAAAGAAACACACAGAAGTACTAGCTGTTGCTGGCAACACATGGCGCTTTTCTGCTTTAGAAATTCTGGGCGCAGCTGAGTACAAGGCTGGTAATTTGGATGCAGCTCGCACGCGCTTCAGCGAAATTGTGAATGATGCAGCCGCTCCGTCAGATGTTTCCGGACGCGCACAAATTTATCTTGAACTAATTACCTCTGCATTGGGCAAAGACGAAAAGGGGACTGAATAAGTGAGCGAGACCAAAAGAAAGTCTTGGAAGGCTTTGATTGGAACCGGTGCGCTTGCGCTGACGCTGGCTGGTTGTTCTTCTCTTTCCAGTCTGAATCCATTTGGCGGCGATGATGAGTTTCTTGAGGGAGATCGCCAGCCACTGTATCAAGGCGCGTTAAAGCCTTCTGCAACAGGTGGAGATGCCAAGATCGGTGCGGCAACAGGAGGGTCAACCTGGCCAACCGCTGCTGGTCCTAAGAGCAATGATCCGGGCAACGTCGCAATCAATGTGAGCGGTGGTGTTGCATGGTCTTCGAGCATCGGTCAGGTTCGTTCTCCGGGCTTCTTTGGTATCGGCTCCAGTAACCCGCGCACCGCGGCGCGTCCGGTTTCTGATGGCCAGCGCATCTACGTCTATAAGTCAGATGGCAACCTCGTTGCTCTGACAACAGGTGGCGCTAAGGTCTTCACAAAGAACCTGGGTCTGGAAGGCGAGAACGAAGTTGCCGCAGGTGGTGGTGTCGTGCTTGACGGAGGCAAGATCTTTGTCGCAACCGCATACCGCAATGTTTATGCACTTGATAAAGGTGGCAACGTCCTTTGGACCAAGCAACTGGAAACACCGGTTCGCGGTGCGCCAGCAGCGGCCAATGGCAAAGTTGTCGTTGTAACACAAGACAATGAAGTGATCGGCCTCAACCAGTCAGATGGGGAACAGGCATGGTCATTCGCTGGCATCGCAGAGCAGGCAGGCCTGCTTTCCTCTGCAAATCCGGCAATTTCAGGCAGCACTGTTGTTGTGCCGTTTTCCTCAGGTGAGGTTATGGCACTTGACATTAACAGCGGTGAGCCTAAATGGATCGATACCGTTGCACGGTCCTTCCGTACACGCGCGCTCTCTGGTCTGACAGATGTTTCTGCAAGCCCGGTCATTGAAGGCAACAAGGTTATTGCAACCTCCGTTGCTGGACGCACACTGGGCATTGCTCTGAAAGATGGCGAGCGTTTGTGGGAGGCTGATTTTGGTGCGGTACATACTCCGGTTGTTTCCGGCGGTACGGTATTCTTGATCGGCTTGGATGACAAATTGCATGCAATCTCAAGCAAGACCGGCAACCTTATCTGGAGCGCCAAGTTGCCAAATGGCGAAAGTGACGCCAAGAATGTCAACTGGGCGGGTCCAATTCTGGCCAACGGCCAGCTGATCGCCATGTCTAGCAACGGTTATCTTGCATCTGTGAATGCAAAAACCGGTCAGGCATCCGCATCGCGGAAAGTGACCAGTGGCGTATTTGTATCACCAATTGTTGCTGGTGGACGTATGGTCGTCCTTACCAGTGACGGAGCGGTTGCAGCGCTGAACTAAACGTGTCCTACGGAAAGTGGATACCGGTTTTCGAAACTGGGATACGTTAAAAAATAAAAGCTTAGAGTAGGGCGCATAAGGCGAACTACTCTAAATGCTGCATACCAGACGAGGAGTATTCGCGTGACTGCGACAGTCGCCATTATTGGCAGACCTAATGTTGGCAAGTCGACGCTCTTCAATCGCCTTGTAGGCAAGCGCTTAGCGCTTGTTGATGATACCCCAGGTGTGACCCGTGACCGTCGGTCCGGTGATGCACGCTTGGGCGATCTGCGATTCAAGATCGTTGATACTGCCGGCCTGGAAGAAGCAGAGGCAGCAAGCCTCGAAGGGCGTATGCGCGCTCAAACAGAAGAAGCAATCCGGGATGCGGATGCATGCTTATTCCTTATTGATGCACGCGCTGGCTTGATGCCGCTTGATGAGCACTTTGCGAACCTTCTTCGTCGTGCCGACACCCCTGTAATTCTTTGCGCCAACAAGGCGGAAGGCAAAGCAGGCGATGGCGGCCTCTATGATGCGTTCACGCTTGGGTTGGGCGATCCTGTTCCTCTTTCTGCAGAACACGGAGAAGGTCTGTCCGAGCTTTATGATTTTCTGCGTCCGATTGTAGATGCTGCAGACGAGATGGAAGGTTCTTCCGAATTTACTGAAGCACGTACAGATGTTGATGTAGAGGACGAAGAGATCGACGAGCCAGTTGGCACGCTCGAACGTCCTTTGCGCATGGCAATTGTTGGCCGTCCAAATGCAGGCAAGTCTACTCTCATCAACCAGATGTTGGGTGAAGAGCGCCTTCTGACTGGACCTGAAGCTGGCATCACACGTGACAGTATCTCTGTTGAGTGGGAATGGCAGGATCACCATGTGAAGGTGTTCGACACTGCAGGTATCCGCAAAAAGGCACGCGTGCAGGAAAAGCTGGAAAAGCTCTCCGTTGCGGATGCCCTTCGCGCAATCAAGTTTGCTGAAGTTGTTGTTGTAACGCTCGATGCCACCATCTCTTTCGAGAAGCAGGACCTGCAGATCATCGATCTGTGTGCCCGTGAAGGTCGCGCAATCGTTATTGCACTCAATAAGTGGGATTTGATTGAGGATCGTGAGGATGCTTGGGGTCATATCAAGGATTCACAAGCACGCTATCTGAATCAGCTACGTGGTGTTGAGATTGTCACCATGTCCGGCATTAACGGGCAGGGCCTCGATAAGCTCATGCAGGCTGTTTTCCGGTCTTACGAGATGTGGAATAAACGCGTTGGTACATCTGGCCTCAACCGCTGGCTGGAAGGTGTTTTGATCCACCATCCGCCGCCAGCAGTGTCTGGGCGTCGTGTACGCTTGCGTTTCATGACACAGCCAAAGACACGCCCACCGCATTTCGTGGTGTTCTGCTCCAAGCCAGACAATCTGCCGGAGAGTTACACCCGTTATCTTGTGAATGGTATTCGCGAGCGTTTTGACATCAAAGGAACGCCCATTCGTCTGTCCTATAGAAAGGGCGACAACCCATATCACAAGAAGAGAAGGTGATTTCGCTTTCACTTAATTTCATAAAAGGGCAGCAACCAGCTGCCCTTTTATTTTGCCAAATCCCAAAGAACCGTGAACTGTCAGGGTTCTGACCACTGCCGCGTACGTGAATTTTTCTCCAGAAGTATCAGTCAGTGCCGCTAATAAGTTGCAATTCTTCCTGAATCTGCTTTTAATCGCGCTCTCTTTCCGCATTCCCTACATTTAATAGGATTATCATGTCACAAGACCGTTTTACGTTCGCCAACGCTCTGGTTAAGCGCGCTGGTGCCTATGCGCACGAATATTTTACGCGTTTGGAGACCCTCAATATTGAGAGTAAAGGTCATCAGGACATGGTCTCTGAGGCAGATCGCGATACTGAAATCCTTGTCCGCAAAGCTATTGCAGAAGTATTTCCAGATGACAGCATCGTGGGAGAAGAGGGTGATCCTAAACCGGGCACTTCTGAGTACACCTGGATCATCGACCCGATTGACGGCACGGCAAACTTCGTCTCTGGCATTCCACAGTGGTGCGTGATCATTGCCTGTGTCAAAAACGGTGAAAAATATATTGGCGTCACTTATGATCCATGTGCAGATGAGTTGTTTGCAGCTGAAAAAGGCAAAGGGGCGACACTCAACGGTACGCCAATGAAAGTGTCCACGAGCGATTCCTTGTCCAATGGGTCAATCGGTCTGGGCTTCAGTGCACGCGGGCGTAATCAGGCTGTCAAAAGCGCAGTTGATGCACTGCTGGATGAAGGCGGGATCTTTTTCCGCAACGCGTCCGGTGGTCTTATGCTGGCATATGCTGCCTCTGGCCGTCTCATCGGCTATATCGAAGAGCACATGAACTCCTGGGATTGCATGGCAGGCTTGCTCCTTCTGGAAGAAGCTGGCGGGAAATGTCAGGAAATCGACGTCGCCAACGCAGTCATGAACGGCTGTAAAGTTGTTGCTGCTTGCCCGGGTGTATTTGATCAGGCCAAAGCGCTAACTGATAAGTGCTTCATCTAAAGCACCTCAGATTGTACAACAAAAAAGCCCCGGCTCATCACTGGGGCTTTTTCGTATTTGTAGGCTTATGCCGTTTAGCTGGTCAGCTGCACGAAGTCCCTAAGTTCTTTGCTCGGGAAATCGTAGAGGCGACCATTCTCCTGGCTTTCTGGCAAGCAGAAGCGCAGGATGTCCTCAGAGATCTCAGAAGGATGCGGCAAGGTTTCGGGGTCTTCACCCGGCATTGCTTTCGCACGCATGCCAGTCCGCATTGGGCCTGGATTGATGAGCATAGACTTAACGCTGGTCTTCTGCGTTTCGTTCACATACGTGCGTACAAGCGCCTCCAGAGCCGCTTTTGACATGGAGTACGGCCCCCAATAGGCACGACACTTGTGTGGCGCTCCTGAGGTCAGGAAGACCGTACGGCCCGCATCGGACTGACGTAGCAGTGGATCAAGCGAACGAATAAGACGCCAGTTCGCAGTCACGTTGATTTTCATCACGTCATCGAACTTCTTCGGGTCCACATGACCCAATGGAGAAGTCGGGCCAAGGATACCGGCATTACCGACAAGAATGTCGAGCTTTTTCCAGCGTTCGAAGATCGCAGCGCCCAAACGGTCAATCGCGTCGAAGTCAGTCAGGTCTACTGGTACAAGCGTAGCAGAGCTGCCAGCCTTCTGGATTTCGTCATCCAGTTCTTCCAGTCCGCCTACAGTACGTGCGATCGCAACAATATGCGCACCTTCTTCAGCAAGCTTTTTTGCAGCAAAATAGCCAATGCCACGGGAAGCCCCCGTGACAACAGCAACACGACCTTCAAGTCTTTTCGAACTCATTGAACTTAACCAGTTTCTACAAGGCGGGGAGCCTGACGTGTGTCCACATCGTCAGACAAATCTGTAAGCGGGGTCGGATAGTCCCCGGTAAAGCAGTGATCAGTGAACTGTGGGTTCTCGTTGTCACGGCCATTCTCATGACCCATGGCACGGTAGACACCGTCAATGCTCAGGAAGGCAAGGGTATCTGCACCAATGTATTTGCGCATACCTTCAAGATCATACTTGGCAGCCAGCAGCTTCTCGCGAACCGGCGTATCGATGCCGTAGTAATCGGAGAATTTGATTGGCGGAGAGGCCAGGCGGAAGTGAACTTCCTTCGCACCAGCATCTCTGATCATCTGAACGATTTTTACACTGGTTGTACCGCGTACAAGGCTGTCATCCACCAGTACAACGCGCTTGCCTTCAATTTGCGCTCTGTTGGCAGAGTGCTTCAGCTTAACACCAAGCGTACGGATCTGCTGTGTTGGCTCAATAAAGGTACGGCCAACATAGTGGTTACGGATAATGCCAAGCTCAAACGGCACACCGCTTTCGGCTGCAAAGCCAAGAGCCGCAGGAACACCAGAATCTGGTACCGGAACAATTACATCTGCTTCAACCGCGCTCTCCTGTGCCAGCACACGCCCAAAACGCTTGCGAACGTCATAAACGGAATGACCGTTCAAAACACTGTCCGGGCGGGAGAAGTAGATGTACTCAAAGATGTCTGGACGGGAAGGGCGCTTGCCGAATGGGAAGTAGCTTTCGATACCACCTGGTGTGCAAACAACAACTTCACCGTTCTCAACTTCACGAATGAACTTCGCGCCGATGATGTCCAGTGCACAAGTTTCACTCGCAAAAATCGGAGCACCATTCAGATCGCCAAGAACCAATGGGCGAATTCCATAAGGGTCACGCGCACCAATCAGTTTTTTGCGAGTCAGCGCGACAAGAGAGTAAGCACCTTCCATCTGGCTGATAGCCTCGATGAAACGATCTACGATCTTTTTCTCGCGGGAACGTGCAACCAGCTGCAGAACCACTTCACTGTCAGATGTAGACTGGCAAATCGCGCCGTCCTTGATCAACTGACGGCGTACGGTCATCGCATTGGTGAAATTACCATTGTGACAAATTGCAATCCCGCCACCATCAAGCTCAGCAAACAGCGGCTGCACATTGCGCAGTGCAGCTTCACCAGTGGTGGAGTAGCGCACATGGCCGATTGCGTACGGACCCTTCAGGTTGTCGATGGTTTCCTGTTGAGTGAAATGATCACCCACAAGACCCATATGACGTTCTGAACGGAACTGATCGCCATCAAATGTCACAATGCCTGCAGCTTCCTGTCCGCGATGCTGAAGCGCATGAAGCCCCAGAGCCGTCAGTGCTGCTGCATCATCATGTCCAAGAATGCCAAAAACACCGCATTCCTCGTGCAGGGTATCGCCGTCAAAATCTGCCTGTAGCTCTTTCAAAGCGGCAGAATTGTTTGATACGCCACTGCTCATGGCATCACTCCTTGGTTCTTACTTGGGCCAAATATCAAAATTAAGCTTAGTTCCGGCCTTCGCCGGAGGCCGTCAGCTGGTCCAGTCCGCGCCGCTCACTTGGGGAGTAACGGGCTTCTTCATCACTGGATGCGCCTGTTGCAGAGCCGGTCGTGCCGCCCTGCTTACGAATCTGGTCCATAATTGCGCGTTCAGGATCTTCCGGCAGTGCTGCAACCAAACTTTGACCACTGGTCACCAACAGGTGTCTGGATTTGGCATCCATAATCCAGTTTGGTTGGCGTGGCTCTGGTACAAACCAGTTAAAGAACAGCAATGCAACGACAACAAGCAGGAAGCCGCGGGCTGCGCCAAAGACAAAACCAAGGGTTCTGTCGAGTGCGCCAATTCGGCTGTCCAGCACGAAGTCAGAAATGCGCATGGTGATGTAGCTCACCACGATTAATGTCACGAGGAAGACAGCACCTGCAGCAATGGCAGTTGCCAGTGTGTCATTGGTTACGTGCTGCAACACAAATGGTTTCAGGCTGCCATAAAAAAGATAGGCGGCGACTGCTGCTGCGACCCATGATGCAATAGAAAGCACCTCACGCACGAACCCGCGAATCATAGCAAGAACGCCAGAGATCAGCATGATAACCAGTAGAATTCCGTCTAAGAGTGTGATCGGCATCTGTCGACACAAGTCCCTTGTTTGACTGGCAGGCAAACCAACAAAAATGCCTGCCGGTTAAAACCAGCCTAGGTTAAACCCTTAAGCGTTTTCCATTTTCTGTGCACTGGCAACAATATTTGCTACCAGATCTCCCAGCTCCTCAAGTCCTTTAACATGACCGAGAGCATTGGAGCCTTCTTTCATATTCCCGTCGGCTATAACCGCCTGACCGAATCCAAGCTTCTGAGCTTCCTTTAATCGGGAAGCTGCCTGAGCAACTGGTCGAACTGCACCAGACAGACTGATTTCGCCGAAATAGACGCATTCGAGGGGAAGAGCAACCCCACTAAGCGATGAGATTAAAGCTGCCGCAACGGCGAGGTCAGCTCCTGGCTCATTAATTCTCAGTCCACCAGCGACATTCAGATAAACGTCATGTTGCGCAAACTTAACACCGCAGCGTGCTTCAAGCACGGCCAAAATCATAGAAAGGCGCGCGCTGTCCCACCCGATCACCGCCCGGCGTGGTGTGCCAAGGGGGGAGGGTGCAACAAGTGCTTGCATTTCGACCAGCAAAGGTCGTGTACCTTCTATCCCGGCAAACACGGCTGAACCTGGAGCAGTTGCGCTTCGTTCACTGAGGAACATAGCACTGGGATTCTTTACTTCACGTAACCCCATATCTGACATCTCGAAGACGCCAATTTCATCCGTTGGGCCAAAGCGGTTCTTTACTGCACGCAAAATGCGATACTGATGTGCGTTGTCACCTTCAAAATAAAGCACTGCGTCAACCATGTGCTCTACAACGCGTGGACCAGCGATCTGGCCGTCTTTCGTCACATGACCAACAAGAACAACCGTTGTTCCGGTTTTCTTGGCAAAGCGGACCAGAGCCTGCGCAGAGGCGCGGACCTGGGTCACCGTTCCTGGAGGGGAATCGGCCATCTCGGTCCACAGCGTCTGGATACTGTCCAGGATCACAAGATGAGCGCGTTCATCGCCCTTCTTGGCTTCCAGAGTTGCAAGAATGTCTTCAACGCTTGTCTCGGCAGCCAATTGAACCGGAGCATCGCGCAAACCAAGACGCTCTGCACGCAAACGCACCTGATCCACCGCTTCCTCGCCAGAGATATAAACGATGTTGTGTCCTTGATAGGCAAGATGTGCGCTGGCTTGCGTCAGCAGGGTGGACTTGCCGATGCCGGGATCGCCACCTACAAGAAGAGCAGACCCTTTCACAAAACCGCCACCAGTCACACGGTCCAGCTCGGCCACACCTGTGATAATTCTTGGAGCGTCTTTGGTTTCTCCCGAAAGTCCAACCAGCGGAACAACACGTCCCTTGGAACGTGAAGCGGTCTTGGGCCCGGCTCCGATGCCGCTGGCCTCTTGCTCTTCCTGAATTGTGTTCCATTCACCGCAAGACTCGCAGCGGCCTGCCCATTTGAGTGTGGTTGCCCCACAAGACTGGCAGACAAATGAAAGGGAGCGTTTCGCCATATCGAATTCAGGTTCCTGCCAGTGTTTAGCTCGCTAGCGTTTATAGTGGCGTGTATAGCGTGCTCCAAGGCTACACAGCAATTCATATGGGATGGTTTGAGCAAAGTTTGCCAATTCATCCACGTTTACATGTGCGCCCATAATCTCAACCGGTGCACCACGTGACAGATGTTCCTCGGGAATATCCGTCACATCGACTGCAATCATATCCATGGAGACACGGCCAAAGATGGGCGCAAAGTGCCCGCCGATATAAACCCTTGCGCCATTAGGCTGGTCGTCGGAGCTGCCAACCAGTCGGTGTAGACCATCCGCATAGCCTGCATTTATGGTTGCAATCCGGCTTTTTCGCGGTGTTACACGGGAAGCCCCGTAACCCACAGGATCGCCGTGCGGAACCTCACGCAAACTAATGATTTCTGCCAGAACATGCGCAACCGGAAGCATCGGATTGCTATCATCAGGAACTGGGTTTCCTCCATAAAGCGCAATGCCTGGGCGAACCATGTCGAAGTGGTAATCAGCTCCCAGGAAAATACCGGCAGAGTTGCTCAAGGATTTGCGGGCTCCCGGAAACAATTCACAAACCCTCTGGAAACGATCCAGTTGTTTCGTATTGAGCTCGTGGTCAGGCGTATCAGCGCAAGCAAGATGGCTCATGATCAGATCGATCTTGATTCCTTTAAGGAAATGAGGCGACTCACCAGTTTTCAACGCATCTCCAATGGACATGCCCAAACGATGCATGCCTGTATCAAAATGCAAAGCCGCAGGCAGCTCTTCATCCAGACCTTGCGCAAAAGCAGACCATTCAGCCGCTTCCTCAAGACTGTTTAAGACCGGTTTGAGATTGAAATCGTAATAGAACTTCTCACGGCCACGGAAGAGGCCATTCAGCACATAGATTTCTGCGTGCGGCAGCTCTTTGCGCAGGTCGATTCCTTCTTCAGGAAGCGCAACAAAAAAGACACGGGCTCCGGTGTGATAAAGTGTTTTGCCAACTTCTGTAGCACCAGTCCCATAACCATTGGCTTTAAGCACCACAGCGCAGGTACAGCTATCCCCCACCTTGCCATTCAAATAACACCAGTTCGAGCGTAAAGCGGTAAGGTCGATAGTTAGCTTTGCTGCACCGCCAGCAGAATGAGCTGCGCGGGAAGATGTAGGAGCGGCAGAATGTGTCACGCGATTGCCCTCAGATTCTTTGAATGCGCAATAGCCTACAAAAAATATCTGAATTTAAAAAGAAAGACCCGGAGCATTGCACAACTGATGTGCGTTACCCCAGGCCAATCGCTAATTCAGTAAGATGAACTAGCCCTACTCCATAATTCTGTCAGGAATATGGGCGTCGTCTGCCAGATCGGAGAAGCGAGTGAACTCGCCCTGGAACTGCAGATCAACAATGCCAGTTGGACCGTGACGCTGCTTGGCGATAATGACTTCCGCCTTGCCGCGCAACTGCTCCATCTTGCCACTCCATTCTTCATATTCTGGAGTGCCTTCAGGCGGTTCTTTTTTGCCCATGTAGTACTCTTCACGATACACAAACATGATCACATCCGCATCCTGCTCGATCGAGCCAGATTCACGAAGGTCAGACATTTGTGGACGTTTGTCGTCACGGTTTTCAACCTGACGAGAGAGCTGGGACAGCGCGATGATCGGAACATTAAGTTCCTTCGCCAGCGCTTTAAGGTTGGTGGTGATCTCAGTAATTTCCTGAACACGGTTGCCCTGATTCTTGGAAGAACCAGATAGCAGCTGAATATAGTCGACCACGATCATATCCAGCCCCTTTTGTCTCTTCAGCCGCCGGGCTTTGGAAACGAGGGACGCGATGGAAATACCACCTGTTTGGTCCACATGAAGTGGAACGTGTTGCATATGCTGTGTTGCCGCAACCAGCTTCTCAAATTCAATCTCGTTGATGTCGCCGCGGCGAATCTTGGAGGAAGAAATCTCTGTCTGTTCGGAAATAATACGAGTAGCCAGCTGTTCGGCACTCATTTCCAAAGAGAAGAAGCCAACAACGCCGCCATTTACAGTCCGAACAGTGCCATCCGGCATCTCTTCAGTCTGATAATTTTCAGCAATGTTATAAGCGATGTTTGTAACCAGCGAGGTTTTACCCATCGCAGGACGACCAGCCAGAACGACCAAATCCGAAGACTGCAAACCACCCATGAGTTTGTCCAGGTCACGCAAACCTGTTGAAACACCGGAAAGGGCGCCTTCACGCTGAAAGGCTGCTGCAGCCATCTCAATGGTTTCAGTTAGTGCACTGCCAAAGTCCTGAAAACCACCATCAGACCGGCCAGTCTCCGCCAGTTCAAACAAACGACGCTCAGCATCGTCAATCTGAGAGGACGGTGGCATATCGATGGGCGCGTCATAAGCAATGTTCACCATGTCTTCGCCAATGGTGATCAGGTTACGGCGAGTCGCCAGATCGTAAATGGTCTTGCCGTAATCTTCTGCGTTGATCACAGAAGTTGCATCACCTGCAAGACGCAGCAGATACTGAGTTGCAGACAAGTCTGCAATCTTCTCATCTGCCGGAAAAAACGTTTTGAGCGTAATGGGCGAGGCAATCTTGCCTGCCTTAATCAACGCTCCGCATTTGTCATAGATATCCTTGTGGGGAGCTAAGAAAAAATGGCGCGCTTCTAAAAACTCCGAGACACGATAATAGGTCTCGTTGTTTACCATAATGGCACCAAGAAGCTGGCGCTCTGCCTCGGCATTATGCGGGACCACTCGCATGGTCTCACTAGCCTTCTCTAATTTTTGGACTGTGCCCTTCATTCCGCCCCTCGTGCCGCTTGGCAACTTGGTTACAGCTTTAAGGCGGGCAGGAAAAGGGGGGCTTCGCACCTTAAGCCCAGTTCTTTAACAAAATTAAATCAGCGGGGAAAATTGCAGGTTGCCAATTGACAGTCGCTACTCTCTAGACGCGAGAAAAGCTTAGAATAATTGTTTAAAATCAGCCGTATTCAGGGTTTTTTGCCCTAACTACAATTATTAGCAAACTCTTTTTTGAGGAATAGAATCAGCGGGGGGTTTGCCGATTCTGCCAAGATCAGTGCATAAAAAAAGGCAGAGTCGTAGACCCTGCCTTTTTCATCGAAAAGTGAAGAAAAATTATTCTTCGGTTTCTTTTTCTTCGCCTTCAGCTTCGTCTTCGTCAGAAGCTTCTTCGCCGTCTTCCAGCTCTTCGTCTTCGTCGAGATCTTCGTCGAATTCAAAGCTGTCTTCTTCACGGCCTGTGAGGTCTTCGCCTGCTGCCTGACGGTTAGCTTCGTCTTCAGAACGAGCAACGTTAACAGAGATTTCAACTTCAACTTCAGGGTGAAGAACGATGGATACGTCGTGCAGACCGATGGTCTTGATTGGCGCGCGCAGGGAAACCTGGGAGCGAACAACGCTGAAGCCTGCTTCGGCCAGTTCACCGGCGATATCGCGGGTAGCAACAGAACCGTAGAGCTGACCAGTTTCGCCAGCTGCGCGGATAACAACGATGCTTGCGCCAGCCAGCTTTGTGCCAACTGCTTCAGCTTCAGTCTTACGCTCAAGGTTACGAGCTTCAAGCTGCACACGCTCGCCTTCAAAGCGCTCAAGGTTAGCTTTGTTTGCACGAAGTGCTTTGCCCTGAGGCAGCAGGAAGTTACGTGCGTAACCGTCTTTAACAGCTACGGTTTCGCCCATCTGGCCAAGTTTAGCCACACGCTCAAGAAGGATAACTTTCATGGAATATCTCCTTTGCTGTCCTGCGGAAAGTGTGATCCGCAGTTAGAGAGAGCTTCTCGCTGACGCGATCAATCTCTCAACCGTGATCCCGACATGTCAGGATCATGAAAAAGGCCAGGGTGCAAAACACCCTGACCCAATAATCAAGACTTACTTGATTACGAAAGGCAGCAGGCCGAGGAAACGAGCGCGCTTGATGGCACGAGCCAGCTCACGCTGTTTCTTCGCAGATACTGCGGTAATACGGGAAGGAACGATCTTGCCGCGCTCAGAGATGTAGCGCTGCAGAAGACGGATGTCCTTGTAGTCAATCTTTGGAGCGTTTGCGCCAGAGAATGGGCAGGTCTTACGACGACGGAAGAAAGGACGACGTCCTGCGGAAGAAGATTCAGCCATTTTCAATTACTCCGCTGCAGGTGCTTCAGGACGACGATCAGGGCGTGGGCCACGATCACCGCGATCGCCACGGTCCGGACGTGGACCACGATCGTTACGGTCACCACGACGACGGTCGTCGCGATCACGCTTCTGCATCATAGCGGACTGTTCTTCGTCCAGCTCTTCTACACGGATGGTCATGAAACGAAGGATGTCTTCGCTCAGGCCCATCTGACGTTCCATTTCAGCAACAGCCGAGTGTGGAGCATCTACATTCATTAGAGTGTAGTGAGCCTTACGGTTCTTGTTGATACGGTAAGTCAGGGTACGCAGACCCCAAGTTTCGATTTTGCCGACTTTGCCGCCGTTTTCTTCGAGAACAGTTTTGAACTGTTCAACGAGGGCTTCAACCTGCTGAGTAGAAATGTCCTGACGAGCCAGGAACACGTGCTCATAGAGCGCCATGTGGATTGCCTTTCTGAGTTAAACAATTCCGGTATTGGCGCAAAGCCCCTTCGAACGGCCCTCAGAAAAAGGCCCAGAAGATGTTTACACAAGAGCGGAGACACGGGAAGACGGATATCTTTCAACTCCTACAACCCCAAAGGGCTGCCTTCCTTTAAGCCTCCGGCCTAATACCGGAAACGAGATGCGCTTTATAGCCAATCCCCTACAAAAGACAAGTACTATCGGGGAAAAAGACCTTTTTTCCAGATGCAGTCTTGACATTGCGCTTGCGAGGCGGCTCATGTCGCCCCGATGAGTACGCAGGCAACCAAGGTTTTCCTTAGGTTTCTTGAAGGTGCAAGCAGCTGACCAATAGGGCATCTGCAGTGCTACTAGTTTTGGCGGCGGTCATAATTTGCACGTATTTGGTGAATTTATAGCCGCCCCATCTTGGAATACAAAGTGGACCACCCACATTTGAGGCAATTGGCCCACATTGACGCAATATAGAGTGCGACGGAGCTATTTATAAATGACTATTGCATTTACATTTCCCGGACAGGGCAGCCAGACGGTTGGAATGGGTAAAGAACTTGCCGACACGTTCCCGGAAGCGCGCGCTGTATTTGAGGAAGTTGATGCAGCTCTCGGTCAGTCTCTGACCAAGATCATGTGGGACGGTCCGGCAGACGAGCTGACCCTCACTGCAAACACTCAGCCAGCTCTGATGGCTGTAAGTCTCGCCACCATGCGTGTGCTTGAGGCAAAAGGCGTTGACCTGTCCAAAGCGGCAAGTTTTGTAGCTGGCCATTCTCTTGGTGAATACTCTGCACTGGCTGCAGCAGGCTCTTTGAGCATTGCCGATGCAGCACGTCTGCTGCGCATTCGCGGTGACGCAATGCAAAAAGCAGTGCCAGTGGGTGAGGGCGCAATGGCTGCTCTCCTGGGGCTGGACTTCGATCAGGCGATGGAAGTTGCACAGGAAGCCGCTCAGGGTGAAGTTTGTCAGGCAGCCAATGACAACGCAACCGGGCAGGTTGTTGTGTCTGGTCATAAAGCAGCTGTTGAGCGCGCCTGTGAAATCGCAAAAGGCAAAGGTGCTCGCCGTGCTGTTCTGCTTCCGGTATCCGCACCGTTCCATTGCTCTTTGATGCAGCCTGCTGCAGACGCAATGGCAAAGGCACTGGCTGAAGTTGAGATTAAAGCACCGGTTGTTCCACTTGTTGCAAACGTTCTTGCTGCACCAATCACTGATCCGGAAGAAATCCGCACCCGTCTCGTAGAGCAGGTGACTGGAACTGTACGCTGGCGCGAATCTGTAACCTGGATGGCTGACAACGGAGTGACCACGCTCGTTGAAATCGGCACCGGCAAGGTTCTCAGTGGCATGGTGCGCCGTATCGTCAAGTCTCTGGAAGGTGTTGCGATCAACACAGCAGAAGATATTGATGCACTTGTTGCACGCCTTGAAGGCGTCGAAAGCTAATACACAGATTTTGAAGGCTTATAGGCACCGCATTTTGCACTGCGTATAGACGTAACCTATGGTTCCTCCCTATGAGCTTTCTTCAAACGGATTTTAAGCCGAGGAGACCAACGGCATGTTCAATTTAGAAGGTAAAAGCGCACTCGTAACCGGCGCGACCGGTGGTATCGGTGAAGCGATTGCACGCGCTCTTCATGCGCAAGGCGCAACTGTAACTCTGTCCGGCACCCGCGAAGCAAAGCTGGAAGCGCTGGCATCTGATCTGGGCGATCGTGTTCACATTAAGGCGGCAAACCTGTCTGA
The DNA here is from genome assembly GCF_001623165.1 of Pseudovibrio sp. WM33. Lineage (NCBI taxonomy): Bacteria > Pseudomonadati > Pseudomonadota > Alphaproteobacteria > Hyphomicrobiales > Stappiaceae > Pseudovibrio > Pseudovibrio sp. WM33. The sequence goes on along the minus strand of NZ_LMCK01000018.1, from coordinate 82,741 downwards.
CCGTGACAGCGTTGATGCGCTTGTACCAGCTGCTGAAGAAATGATGGGCGCTCTCGATATCCTCGTGAACAACGCTGGTATCACCCGTGATAACATCTTCATGCGGATGAAAGACGAAGAGTGGGATCAGGTTCTTGAAGTGAACCTGTCCGCAACATTCCGCATCTGCCGTGTTGCAATCAAAGGCATGATGAAGCGTCGTCAGGGCCGCATTATCGGAATTACCTCTGTTGTTGGTGTTACTGGCAACGCAGGTCAGGTGAACTACTCTGCTGCAAAAGCTGGCATGATCGGCATGTCCAAGTCTTTGGCGCAGGAAGTGGCGTCTCGCAAGATCACCGTAAACACAATTGCTCCAGGTTTCATCTCAACCGCGATGACCGACGAGCTGAACGAAAAGCAGCGCGAATCGATCCTGGGCAACGTTCCAGCTGGTCGTTTGGGCACTGCTGAAGAAATCGCAGGTGCAGCTGTTTATCTCGCAAGTGATGAAGCAGCGTACGTTACCGGTCAGACACTGCACGTGAATGGCGGTATGGCGATGATTTAACGAAGAAATACGCAGCCGGTCCGATCCTCTTACAAATGGGGCAATCACTACTGGCGGCTGGTAAACCAGTACTAATTGTGCTAGGAACCCGCCGATTAGAAGTGACCTCTTGGAAAGAGGAACGGAAAAGCTGCGGTTTTCTTTGGAAGCGGCTTAACATATGGGCCGTTGCGTCTTTTCAAAAGAACCAGAGTATGTAACACGGGAGCCGAGTGAAACAAGGCCCCGCGAAGCGGACCGAAACACTACCTTGAAAACCAATTGAGGACTTAAAATGAGCAATGTTGCAGAGCAGGTAAAGAAGATCGTTGTCGAACACCTCGGCGTAGAGGCTGACAAGGTCGTTGAATCTGCAAGCTTCATCGACGATCTGGGTGCAGACAGCCTGGACACCGTTGAACTGGTAATGGCTTTCGAAGAAGCATTTGGCGTTGAAATCCCGGACGATGCTGCTGAAACCATTCAGTCCGTTGGCGATGCTGTAAAGTTCATCGAATCCAAACAGGGCTAATCCTGTTTCAAAAAGCTAGGCACGCGGTGGGTCATTTGCGCTCGCCGCGCCTGTTTCCTTTTCAGCTGTATGCCTGTCGCAGAGAATGACACTTATGTCTTCCAGTACGACACAAAGGGCTGGCAGCGCCAATCTAATTAAAGTGCAGGAAATATGCGTCGAGTCGTTATCACAGGCATTGGCATGGTTAGCCCACTGGGCAGCAGTGCAGAAATTTCTTGGCAGCGAATTCTTGAAGGTAAGAGCGGTGCACGGCGCATCGAGGGTTTCGAAATTGAAGACCTTCAAACCAAAATCGCCTGTCAGGTACCACTTGGCGATGGAACCGATGGAACCTTCAATCCAGACGATTTCATGCTCCCAAAAGAACAGCGTAAAGTTGATGACTTTATCATTTATGCTGTAGCAGCTGCCGATCAGGCAATTGCAGATTCGGGATGGAATCCAGAAACCGAAGAAGAGCAGAACCGCTCCGGCACCTTGATTGGGTCTGGAATTGGCGGTCTTCAGGGTATCGCTGAAACAGCTATTATGATGGAAGAGAAGGGCCCGCGTCGTGTTAGCCCGTTCTTTATTCCTGGCCGCTTGATCAACCTTGCAAGCGGTTATGTGTCCATCAAGCACAAACTCAAAGGCCCGAACCACTCAGTGGTTACAGCTTGTTCCACTGGTGCGCACGCTATTGGCGATGCTGCCCGTCTGATCGCATTGGATGATGCAGACGTTATGGTCGCTGGCGGCACTGAGAGCACAATCTGCCGTCTGGGCATTGCCGGGTTTAACGCCTGTAAAGCTCTGTCTACTGGCTACAACGATGAGCCGGAAAAAGGCTCTCGCCCCTACGATAAAGACCGTGATGGCTTTGTCATGGGCGACGGCTCTGGCGTTGTTGTTCTGGAAGAATACGAGCACGCCGTTGCGCGCGGTGCAAAAATCTACGCTGAAGTTGTTGGCTATGGTCTTTCCGGTGATGCATACCACATCACGGCACCAGCATCCGACGGCGACGGTGGCTACCGTTGTATGAAAGCTGCGCTGAAACGTGCTGGCATTTCTCTCGGTGATGTTGATTACGTTAACGCACACGGCACCTCGACACCTCTGGGTGATGAGATTGAGCTGGGTGCAGTTGAGCGTTTGGCTGGTGATGATGCCGGGTCTTTGACCATGTCATCCACCAAATCTGCAACCGGCCACCTGTTGGGTGCCGCTGGTGCAGTTGAGGCAATCTTCACCGCTTTGGCGATCCGTGATCAGATTGCTCCGCCAACGATCAACCTTGAAAATCCATCAGTTGAAACTGAGATTGACTTGGTCCCTAATAAAGCCAAGAAGATGGAGATTAATTATGCTCTGTCTAACTCATTTGGCTTTGGCGGCACAAACGCGTCTCTGGTTCTCAAAAAAGTCGAGTCATAACTCGCTTTTTTGATCAAGAAATAAAAGGCCAGACTCCGCATGGCGGAATCTGGCCTTTTATATTGCGGCTCCCGAATGGGTTAGGCTCTGTAATGAGTATTTAAAGCGTATCTGCGAAAAGTGGGCACCGGTTTTTGCTAAGGATACGCTAGTAATGGAGTGCTTTGAGCGCTCCCGTATAGAGGGTTACAATGGCTCAATCGCCTGAAGACAACTCAAATGGGCCTCAAGATCAGTCTGATCTTCATATTCAGCCGGGTGGGCAATCTGCACCGCGGAGTCCCAGCCGCGCTATTCAGCCAGAAGCTGCACCACCACCTCCGCCGCGTTCCCGTCATGCTCGCAATCCAGTCGTCATCACTATCAACTTTCTGCTTTCCATAGCTGTACTCGGCATTATCGTTGCCGGCGCTGCACTTTATTGGGGGAAGGGCGAGTTTGATGCCACCGGTCCGCTGACAGAAGAGAAAATCTTCATTGTCGCGAGTGGAATGAGTCTGCCGCAGATTGCTGCTAAGCTGGAAGACGAAGGCGTCATTACCAATTCACTCGTATTTGAAGCAGGCACCCGCCTGTTCAAAAATGAGAACAAGATCAAAGCTGGTGAGTACGAGTTCCCGCTAGGCATCTCCATGAAGACCGTCATGGAAGATCTTGTTAGTGGCCGTGCGGTGTACCACTCCGTAACCTTCCCGGAAGGCTGGAGCAGTGCCCAGATCATCAATCGCCTGAATGCAAACAAGATCCTGACCGGTGAAATCTCTGCAATCCCTGCAGAAGGCTCGCTGCTGCCAGAAACCTATACATTCACCCGTGGAACCGCGAAGGCGCGCATTATCGAGCAGATGGAAAAGGCGATGAATGATCACATCGCCCGCATCTGGGAAAAGCGCTCTCAGGGCTTGCCGATTGATACGCCAGAACAACTTGTGATCCTTGCCTCTATCGTGGAGAAGGAAACGTCCAAGGTGGATGAGCATCCGCGCGTTGCCTCTGTCTTCGTCAATCGCCTGCGCAAGGGCATGCCGTTGCAGTCTGATCCAACAATCCTTTACGGTTTGTTCGGTGGAGATGCCTGGACAAAAGATCGCTCTGCGATCACGCGCTCAATGCTCAAGGAAAAGAACCCTTACAACACATACCAGATCAAAGCACTGCCTCCGGGACCAATCGGCAACCCGAGTGCTGCAGCTCTGGAAGCGGTCGCAAACCCTGCTCGCACAAAGGATCTCTACTTTGTAGCTGACGGAACTGGCGGCCATGCTTTCGCTGAAAGCTATAAGCAGCATCAACGCAATGTAACCAACTGGCGTAAGGTTGAAAAAGAGATCCGTACCAAACAAGCTGCGGAAAAGAAAAAGAACTGATCTGCAAACCTTGCAGGATAAAATGAGAAAGCCTGCCCAGTTGAAACACCGGGCAGGTTTTTTGCTGAAAGCAAGCATCATGCCTGAAAGATGCATACTGGTTATCAGATTAGGTTAGGCGCAAAGGCCGGGGCAACGACATACCTCATGGGCATGGACCAACTTCACGGGTAAGCTCAGGGCCAGCAAATATTGAATGAGAACGCCAACGAATAAACGGTGTTCAGATGAGGAGTTTCAAGGGATGGCACTGGCGAGCATGACCGGCTTTGCACGCGTGGAAAGCAGCTATGAAGAGACGCGCTGGGTATGGGAACTCCGTTCCGTAAATGGCAAAGGCATGGATCCACGCTTGCGACTGCCTCAGGGACTGGACGGAGTTGAAGCAGAAGTGCGCAAGCGCCTCGCTGCGAAACTCAAACGCGGCAATGTCTCAGTGGGCCTGCAGATGCAACGTTCACAGTCCGACACGGCGCTGGTTGTAAATGAAGAAGCTCTTGAGCAAGTACTCAAAGCCATCTCCATTCTGCGGGACCGCCTTCCTGATGCACCAGAGCCAACACTCGACGGTATTCTGGGCTATAAGGGCGTTTTGGAGTTTGAAGAGGCTGAAGAGAGCGAAGATGAAAAGAACGCTCAGATTGCGGCTCTTCTGTCATCCTTTGATGAAGCACTAAACGAACTTGTCGAAATGCGCAGAAGTGAAGGCAACGCCATTGCCACTCTGCTGAAGGGCCAGGTCGATACCATTGAGGCTTTGGCCCGGCAAGCTGAAGAACTGCCTTCCCGCAGCCCAGAGGCCATTCGCGCCCGCCTCGAAGCTCAGGTCAACGAGCTGCTTCAGGCGAGCAGCCAGCTTGATCCTCAGCGCTTGCATCAGGAGGCAGCAGTCCTTGCCACCAAAGCAGACATCCGTGAAGAACTGGACCGCCTTTACGCGCACGTGGAAGCTGTCGGTGACTTGCTTGTCAAAGGTGGAGCCATCGGACGTCGCCTTGACTTCCTGGCACAGGAATTTAACCGCGAAGCAAACACACTTTGTTCTAAGTCCAACAGCGTCGAGCTGACAGCAATCGGGCTTGAACTGAAAACAGTGATCGACCAGCTCCGCGAGCAAACTCAAAACATTGAGTGAAGCGGTGCTGCGAAAGTCAGAGATCGGTTTTCGCAGCAGAACATGAAGACAAAAGTTTGAAGTGCAGATAAGCAAAAGAAGACAGAACCAATATGACCTCTAATAAATCAGATGGGACCACCGTATCAGCTAAGGATATCGAAGAGGCGCGCCGCGGCTTCATGCTGGTGTTAGCTGCGCCCTCCGGAGCTGGAAAGGGAACGATCGCAAACAAACTGTTGGCAGGCGACGACAAACTGGCGCTTTCTGTGTCAGCAACGACCCGTCAACGTCGCGCAGCAGAAGAGCATGGTGTTCATTACTACTTTCTCGAAACCGATGATTTTGAACGCAAAATCAAAGCCAACGAACTGTTGGAATGGGCCAAGGTTCACGACAATTATTACGGCACCCCGCGTGAGCCAGTTGATGCCAGCCTGAACGCGGGCAAAGACATCCTGTTTGATATCGATATTGCAGGCGTGCGCCAATTGCAGGAACAAGCCGGAGAAGACGTTGTTGCCATCTTTGTTCTGCCACCATCAATCGCAGAAATGCACGCCCGCCTGAGGGGCCGTGGAGATGACGATGACGCAGCCATCAAACGCCGCATGAAGACCGCGATTAACGAGGTCTCCGGTTGGCAGGAGTTTGACTATATCATTGTAAATGATGACCTGGATAAAGCCGTTGCAACAGTGCAGTCAATCATCGCAAGTGAACGCCTGAAACGGGTTCGCCTGCCAAAACTCTCCGGGAAGATGGAAGGTATGATTGCCGACCTGAAGGCCACCATTGCTGAATAATCAGACAAGAACAATGCAAAATCTTGTAAATTCAGAATGTTGACGTGGTTTTGTGATTCAAACTATTAGCTACTTGAATCAAATTATGAGCCAGATACAAGCAGGGCATTCTTTTCAAGAGCAGGTGCCCTGCAAAACAGCAGCCGTCGTGAGTGAATAGCCATTGACCAGCCAAGTACAGAGACGGGTTGAACTTGAGGACAAAGAGCGATGATCACACGACGTCAGGCGCTGAAGGGCGCTTTGTTTGGCGGGGCAGCTGTTGCTGGCGGCTTGGCAGGTGCCTCCAGTCTGTGGGCTGTTCCAAAACGCCATGATATGATTGCAAGAAACATCGATCATCAATTGATGAACGGTGCGCCTGCCACAAAAAACATGTTTACATTTGGCGACGCCATGCCACCAACCTTGCGCGTAAAGCAGGGCCAGCCGTTCCACAGTCGCCTCATCAACAAACTGCAAGAGCCAACGACGATCCATTGGCATGGCATGCGCCTGCCCAATGATATGGACGGCGTGGCATTCCTGACCCAGCATTATGTGTACACCGACGATCACTTCGACTATCGCTTCACACCGCATGATGCAGGTACGTTCTGGTATCATCCGCACTGTAACTCTTTGGAGCAGTTGTCTTACGGCATGACAGGCTTGATGATCGTCGAGGAAGATGAAGATCCCGGCTTTGATCATGACATCCCGGTAAACCTGCGCGACTTCCGCCTTGGTAGTGATGGTCAGTTCGTCAAACTGTTCCAGCCACGCAAATCTGCGAGAACAGGGACGTTTGGAACGCTCCGTACCTCTAACTGGCAATCAGCACCAGTTATGGATGTAAAAGCAGGCTCCCTTGTCCGCCTGCGCCTGTGCGTCACTGATGTCACCCGCATTTACAAATTGTCCTTCCCGCAAGGCACGGATGCAAAGGTCATCGCCATGGATGGCAATCCGGTTAAACCATTTGCAGTTAACAAGCTGGCATTGGGGCCGGGGCAGCGTGCGGACATAGCAATGCGTATTCCAGATGGAGAAGGGCAGCAAATTGAACTGACCAACTTCTCCTCATCCTCTCCATGGCCGGTGCTGTCACTGAGAGCAATCGGGCAATCCTTGAACCGCGACCTGCGCGAGATCAAACCGTTGCCAGCCAACCCGATCCCGCAGCCTGATCTGAAAAACGCGGAATACATCCCGCTGGAATTCTCGGCCACAGCGGAAAAACGACCAGCCAACCCAATCTGCGGAAGTCTGGGATTTTCATTCTGGGCGGTCAATAAAGAGGCATGGCAAGGCGCAGAGCGCGGCCCATTAGATCCGGTGGAAGTTCTCAAACGCGACAAATCTTATGTGTTCGAGTTCATCAACCGAACCCCGCACACGCACCCGATCCATATCCACGGTATGACCTTTCAGCTCCTCAAAAGCAATAAACGCCAGCTCGCCCCATGGTGGACCGACACCGCGCTCGTGCTGCCAGACGAACGCGTACAAGTGGCCGTGCGCCCGGACTACGAAGGCGACTGGCTCATGCACTGCCACATCATAGAACACCAGGAAAGCGGCATGACCGCCTTCATGCGGGTAGAGTAATCCCCGCGTTAGAGCTAACTAAAAAGCCCTGAAGTCAATCCGACTTCAGGGCCTTATCATGTTAGAAGTTGAACGAGCTTACTCTAGTCCTTGTCAAAAGCATGTGCCAAGGCAATGAAACCTTCGACGTCGATTTCCTCGGCACGGGCTGTTGGTTTCAGTCCTGCTGCCTCAATTCGGGCTTCTGCGTCAGGCTTAAGGCCTTTTAAGCTGGCTCTGAGCATCTTGCGACGTTGACCAAAGGCATGAGCCGTCACGCGCTCCAACGCCTTCAGTAGGCATTCAAGAGGCTTTTCGCGTGGATGTAGTTGCACGACAGCGGATGTCACCTTTGGTGGCGGGGTGAAGGCCTTTGGGTTTAGGTCAAACAGTATGTCCGTATGACACCGCCAGTTTGCTAAAACACCAAGGCGCCCATAGGCTTTATTGCCTGTTTCAGCAACAATTCGCTGCCCGACTTCTTTCTGGAACATCAATGTCAGAGAGTCCCAAAATGGTGGCCATTCTTCGGTTGTCAGCCATCCAAGCAGTAGCTGTGTACCCACATTGTAAGGCAGGTTAGCGATAATTTTGATCGGGCCGTCAGCAAGGTCAGCAGGATTGTACTTGAGGGCATCACCCTCAATCACTTCCAGCTTGCCATTGTAGTGCTCTGAAATCTGAGAAAGTACAGGCAGGCATCGCGTGTCTTTCTCAATCGCGACCACCTTCTTGGCTCCAGCCGCAAGCAAGGCGCGTGTCAAACCACCGGGGCCTGGACCAACTTCAACAACGGTACAGTTGCTCAGATCCCCAGCACTGCGGGCAATGCGCGAGGTAAGGTTGAGGTCCAGAAGAAAATTCTGACCAAGGGATTTGCGGGCATCGAGCCCATGCTCTGCAATCACCTCACGCAGAGGTGGCAGATCATCAATTTGTGCCATTAAACGAGCTCAGGTTGTGCGAGGGCTGCTGCAAGGCGCAGCGAAGCCATCAAACTGTTTGGAGAGGCCTTATTCGTTCCCGCAATGGAAAATGCGGTTCCGTGATCGGGTGATGTGCGCACATAGGGGAGGCCGAGTGTCACATTCACAGCTTCATCAAAGGCCAGAGTTTTGACAGGAATGAGCGCCTGATCATGATACATGGCCACAGCCACATCATAGGTATCCAGCGCTTCACTGTGGAACATGGTGTCGGCAGGCAATGGACCGCGTGCATCTATGCCCTCACTGCGCAGTTGGGCAATAGCTGGAGAAATCGTTTCGATCTCTTCCGTCCCCATAGAGCCACCTTCACCTGCATGAGGGTTGAGGCCTGCAATCGCAATACGTGGTGAGGCAATACCAAACCGTTCGATCATGTCTTTGTTGATGGCCCGGCAGCGGTCGACAATGAGGTCCTTCGTTACCAGCTTTGGCACGTCCACAATTGGAACATGGACTGTAAGTGGAACAGCCATCAGCTCAGGACCAGCCAACAACATGATTGGCTCCACGTCCTTGTCCCAGTAGGTTTTCGCCAGGTCGCCAAGAAATTCGGTGTGACCCGGATGATGAAAACCAGCGTCATAAAGGATTTTCTTGGAGATCGGGTTGGTGACAACCGCTGAAGCCCTGCCATCCTTCACATGTCGTACCGCGGTCTCGATGGATTCGATGACAAGAGCAGCATTCGTGCCAGAAGGAGCGCCAGGACTTACCTGAACCGGACCAGAGAGAGGAACCACCGGAAGTGCCTCATCAAAACAGTCACAGGCGGCTTCTGGTTCCACCACTTTGATTGGGATTTTCAATCCGAGATGTTTTGCGCGGGCTTTGAGGAGCTCTGGATCGCATAGGACATAAAACGGCTGAACAGCTTGTTCAAAGCGAACCTTCCACGTTTTAAGCGTAATATCAGGTCCAATACCTGCAGGCTCGCCCATTGTTAGGGCGAGCGCCAATTTCACTCTGCGCATAATAAAAAAACATCTCCTGCTGCTGATCAGGCGATCAGCGCTGCTCGATTACAGCATTGGAGCGCAAGTCACGAAGGTAACGGCGAGAAAGCTGTTGCCCTTTTTTATTCCGCAACTCGCCCTCGATAGTGCTTCGCGCAGTCGCATCACTGTTGATTGTCTCTTTACCACAAAGAGCAATCATCTCAAATCCAGAGTCTACAGGGGTAGGCGCTGTGACGCGGCCGATAGAGATCTCATTCAGCTTTTTCACAAAAGGCGCAGGCAGATCAGTTTCAAGGCGTTTGCCAATTGGACGCACAATAACTTCATTCAAACCTGATGCAATACGCGTTCCTTCTTCACACGAAGTGAAGCGGGCTCTCAGCTTCTTCATTTCAGTGACGCGCTTGTTTTTGAAGGACTTGCTGGACTTCTTCGGGACGACAAAAATGATGCGTTGCAGATCGTATTCAACGCTGGTTGCACCGCTCTCGTCTTTGTTTTCTTTGCCCTGAAGAGCAGCAATCACGTCTGACTCATTAATCCGAACGGTCGCGCGAAATCGCTGCATGACAACTTCAGACCAGGAAATTTCAGCACGTAGGCGATTTTTCAATGTGCGCGGATTCACGCCGCTTTGAGAAAGCGCTTGCTTGAATTGAGAAGGTGAGAGTTTAACGCGCTGTGCAATTGTTGCAAAAGCATCATCGACTTTCTTGTCAACGATTGAAACTCCGACCCGCTTTGCTTCTTCAAGCTTCAGCGCTTCGTCAATCAGCTCATCCTTAGCTTTTCTTTTGGCAACGCTGGACGGCGCCCGTGTGGTGAGCGTGATAAGCTTCGACCGCTGTTGCAGTTCATAACTGGTAATCGGACGGCCATTGACGACAGCAACGATTTTACTTGCGGCTTCCGCAGAAGTAAGCGTCAGACCAAGTGGCGCCAGCATGCTGGCAGCAACAACAAGCGAAGCACAGAAGCGAGTAAGTTTCATTTTGTTAAGCTCTCCGTCCCAAAGGCGATTGCCCTCAATGGACGCTCCCTAGATAGCACTGGTGCATATTTGGCACAGCTTGACTCAAATTAGAAGGGTGCAGCCCGGAAAAATTTATTCAAACTAATAATAACAAATGTAGGCGACATTCTGTCATGCCTCTGGCTATTTCCTGTGCACAGCCAGAGGTTTAAGCTTATCTACTTACTCAATCATTTGGGGATGAGTCAGAAGTTGAGGTCGAAAGGCTGGTATCACCAATAGTTCTGAGGCCGAATCGGAAGAAGAAGATCCGTTCTACGGGCTCACCATTGTTCCGGCTTCTGTCTTCACCATAGGAGAGTGAAGCGGAGAAGCCTTCGTCGTCATAACCAAGACCAACAGTGTCCTGAACAATGTTTTCGTTGATCATGTCATAACGCAGTGAACCGAAGACACGCCAGTTTTCCTGCAAGTTCAGATTCAAGGCACCAACAAGCTCAGAGCGCTGTTCATCAATCCCAGCGTCTGGACGCTCCGCCAAATAGGCATAGGACAGAACTGTCGAAGCTGGACCATAACGACCACTTGCGCTGACTTCCGCACGTTCTACACCAAAGTCATGTTCGCTAAAGCGTGCGTTACCACCCACACGAAAGCCAGTATTGGCATCGAAATAAAGGCTCGTCACATAATCAGACCCTGCAGTCTGCAAGCCGGAGTCGCCTGTTGAATCGAGAATGCCTGGAACTGAATAGGAGTTCTGGCCGGCAAGTTGGAAGGAGCGACCAAACAAACCGCTGATAAACGAGCCTTTGTCAAACTGCAGCTTGTACTGCAAACCTAAGTTTGCACGAGTACCACCCTCGTTACGATCGAAGCCTGAGAACTTATCCCACTCAAACAGCGTGGAAGCATCAAACACGATGGACTGCGCATCTTCGTTTGGCAGTTCCCCAATCTCCGCCTCGTTTGGACGAACAATGATCTGTGCGATCGGTTCGATAACCTGATTGCCACCGTTAAATGTTGCAAGGAACGGATAACGGTATTCCAAACCAATCGCAGGCATTCCGCGGAAGACAATGGACTCATCTGAAAGAGCTGTCACATTATCATCTGCGTTCGCGAGGAAATACAGGTTGGTCTTTGCATAGGCAAACGGTGTGAACACCTGACCAATCGGATCGATAAGTGTGCGCTGCCAAGTCAGATTTGCGCTTAGACGACTAAACGTACCTTCAACACCACGGAAGCGGTTCTGGCCATTCACAGAGAAGGCGTCAGTTGTCTGGCGCGTCAGACTTGTGAGGTTGCCATCGTAGTTTAGTTGTCCACCAACGACAGACTTCTCAAAATAAATGGCATTGTCTATGACAGGATGAACAAAAGGCTGCTTCTCTTGAAGGTCTGCATTGACCTGAGAGAATGGCCCAATCGGATTCATCGGCTGCGTTGGGCTTGGGTTGTCTTCCTGCGAAATCTGGAAGGCATATGCATTTGCGTCAAAGAGATTCCGCTTTGTTTGACCATTCAAGAAAAGCTTGGAAACTTCCTGAGCGCTACCAAATCGTGCAAACCCATAGTCCTCGCGGAATGCCCGATCTGTTGCATAAGTAATGTCCCAGCCGGCTTCCCAGCGTTGACTCAGATCGAAGCTTCCATCCGTGTTGACAATGAAGCGACCACGTACATCACCGCTGGAGCCATTAAAGGCAGTTGGATCAGCCTGAGAGATTCCGCCGAGTGAAATGTTGTAGGAACCAGTGTCAAACTGTTGCCGCCAATCCAGCTGGCCAAGGACACCCTGCTGCGTTAGCGGTGTGAGTGTAACCGTCAGGTCATATGTTGGAGAAAGGGACCAGTAATACGGAATCGCGGCGCCAAAACCGAGGCGGTTCTTAGTGACGAAACGAGGCAGAAGGAACCCGGATTTGCGACCGACTGATGGGTCAGCAATTGAGAAGTAAGGGATCTTGGCGATCGTATTCCCGAACAGCTCAATAGAAGCGCCCTCAAAATAGATGCGCTGCTTTTGCTGATTGTGAATGATCGTTGTTGACTTGATCCGCCATAACGGAGGCTTGGGAGCCTTCTTATAGACAGAATAAGTGCCATTCCTCAGTGTGGTGATGTTGTCATTAGAGCGCTCAGCGCTCTCAGCAACGAAATGCGTAAACTGAGGAGTGTCAATCTGCAAAGCATTGACGAAGCCCTCAGAGAAATCATCACTCAAAGTCAGATTATCTGCAAGAATGAGATTGCCATCAGGCTCTGTCATTTCCACATTGCCGTGCGCAGAAAATTTGCCGTCCTTACGATTGTAAGTCACACGATCCGCGAGCAATGTGTAATTGTCAAAGTAGATCTCAACACTTCCGGTTGCGATAATGACGTCATTGTCAAAATCATAGCGAAGCTCTTTAGCTTCAAGCAACATTGGTTGAGACGTGTCAACAGCCTGCTGGGCAGACTGTGAGAGGTCGATCTGCGCAGCAACAGGCGCGCTGAGGACCGCAAGGCCAGCGCCGCACAGCAGAGCAACTGCAGAGACAGTGCGAAGGTATTCTGGCGATACGCAGCCAGCACCAACTCGCTTGATTTTCTGTTTCAGGATCAAGGCCGAACCCATCAACCATCCTCCTGATTCAACAGAATAGTAAAACCCATAAGAACCCCAAATACGCCAGGTGCCCATGCTGCAACCGTTGTGGGAACGATTCCAGCACCGCCCAGATCCTTCGAGACTTCGGAAACGGCATAAAGCACGAAACCAGCAACAATGCCCCAAACGATCAAGCGGCCAATCCCCCCAAAACGCGATACACGCAGCGAAACAGCAGCAGCAATGACAATCATTGCCACAAGTAACAGGGGTTTGGCTAGAAGAGTCTGATATTGTAAAGAATACCTATACGCGGGTAGTCCAGCCCTTTGGGATAACTCAATAAAGCGTGGAAGACTCCAAAAACTAATAGATTCCGGCGACCCTATGCTCTCTTTGACCTCGGTTGGGGTCAAAAAAGTGCTGACAGAGTAGTTCCCATAATGCTGTGGATCAGTGTCGACAGCATAGACAACGGCATCAGTGAGGCGCCACATGCCCTCAGCTAGGACGGCTCTCCGTGCTTCGATTCTCTCTGAAAACTGGCCTTGGCGATCAAATGAGAAGATCGTGACGCCATTGAGTGTTGCGCCTTGCCCGCTGGTATGGCGTGCGTGAAGAACGGATTCACCATCAGTGCCATTCTGCCGGAGCCAAACCTCTCCAGATCCTTCCAGCAAATAGGTTTGCTCCACACTGAACAAGCCTTCGGCCACTTCATCTGACTTCTGCTGCAGATATACAGCGCCAGGATTGTAGCCAATGACAGCAGCAATGCCGATGAACAGGCCAGTCAGAAGAGCAGGGGCAGTAAACTGCCAGACCGAAATACCAGCTGCACGTGCAACTACGAGCTCAAGACTTCTGGAGAGCGTGACAAACGCCCAGATTGAGCCAAAAAGGACGGCAAACGGAATAACCTGTTCAAGCAGAAGTGGGACACGCAAGGCAGAGATTGCAGCAATGCGCAGAAGGGAGAAACCCTCACGATCGCCACCACGACGAACAAGCTCAAGCACGTCAAACAATAAGATCAACACTGCGGCAAACAGAAAGAGGGCCAGAATCGACTTCAAAAACCGTTTGGATATGTAAAGACTAAGCGTTCTTCCGGTCATTACAGTCCTGCTGTCCCTTGGTTCTTGCGGCCTACTAATTTGGAGAACACGCGACCAATGCCAGTAAAGAGGCTTTGTGTTCCATCGACCAGACGCTGAACAAACCAAGGTCTTCTGTTCAGGCTAATGGACCACGCAGCAAGCGCAATTGCGATTATTGGGATTGCGTAGAGCAATGGGAACATATCTGGAGCCGAACTCACGATGAGCGTTGCGCCAAAACCTGCTGTTCTGAGCAGGGTCGCAACTGCAATTGTTGTTGTTATTGCAAGGCCTTGGTCCTGACGAGTGGTCTTGGGAGAACCCAGGAAAGCATAGATGATCAGGCCAAAGGCAATGGGGTAAAGCGGGACACTTAAACGGTCGTGGAATTCCACAACTAGCTTGTCCCAATGCTTTGCAGCGTAAGAATCATCAGGGCTTGCACTCAGCAATTCGAAGGTCGGGCGCTCACTTGCCTTGAATGTTGGCTCTCGAGCTTCGGGAATCATCGAAGACAAATCGAAGCCATAACTCTCAAAGCTGACGATGGACATATCCTGCCCACCTTTCGGGCGGCGTTGGATCGTCCCATCAATCATGACAAGCAGCGTTTTGTCCGCAGCCTCGATAATTCGCCCAGTTTCAGCCGTGTAGGTAAATGAGGTCTCCGGATCGCGGGCATCATCCAGCAAAAGGCCTTCAAGGACCCCATCGCCGCTTCTGTTACGGATATGGAAGGTCAGATTCTCTTCAATCGGAATGAAACGCCCGGGCTTGATGATGTTGGCGACCAGATCAACACGCACACGTGTCAGCTCACTGCGCAGTTCCGCCAGGCCTGTCGGGGACAGATACATGGACAGGAAATACATCAGGGCCGTGATCGTAAGCGAAAATACCATGATAGGCCGAAGAACAAGCGACTTGGAAGCGCCCGAAGCGTTGATGACGATAAGCTCACTGTCGCGGGACATGCTGTTAAGCACGATTATAAACGCCAGCATCATTGCGAAGGGCGCAACGATCAGGATGAGGAAAGGCAGAGCCAGTGCAGTGATGTAACCAAACTGCAGAAGGGTCTGGCCTTTTGAGGTGACCAGATCCAATTGGCGCAGCGCCTGCGTGGACCAGACGACGCCAGTCATGGCGGCCAGTGTCACAATAAAGGCGGTAAAGCTGCGTTTGACGATGTAGCGTTCAATAGTTTTCATTGTGCCGTGCAACAGAACCTTTTCTTGTTCGTTATGGGAGAGGCCAAGCCGCAAAATGATTCAAGTCCACTCAATAACACGGAATACGGCAGAAAGCCGGATCACCGGATCTTTTAATGAATAAACTCGCAAGTTTCTTCACATAGCCTTGTAACGGGACCATTATCGCGCCATGTTCTGCCATGAATTTTAAGAGTAGCTGGACCACGCGTCCGCCTGTGGTCGCTAGCATATTCTGCTAGAAATTGCCTATCGCAGGTCATCCCGAGGAAAGAAACGACATAATGACGCAATTCACATCCATTAAGATCGCGCAGTATTCTGATGCAACAGCACCCGTTCAGGTCGTCTTTGCAGGTGAAGAACTCAGCTTTGCAGCAGAAGCTGAGGGTGTGATGGGCTCTGCTGGAAAAACTGTTGAGCGCGCTGCAAAAACTGCTGATTTCACAGGTAAGAAGTCCGGCATCATGCACTTGCTCGCTCCAGAAGGTATGGATGCAGACCGTTTGATCGTTGCAGGCCTTGGCAAAGTTGACGATCTGAAAGAGCAGGACTGGGTTAATCTGGGCGGTGAAGTTGCGGGCAAATTGCTAGCGCTCAAAGCAGAAGGTGCAGAAGTGACCTTCCCAGCAGCAGCAACTGCTCAGCAGGCAGCAGATTTTGCGCAGGGCGCTTTGCTGCGTGGCTACAAGTTCGACACCTACCGCACTGTTAAGAAAGAAGCAGACGGCGACAAAGCCTGCGAAATCACGTTGAAGGTGCAGGATGCAGCAGCAGTGGCGCCACTCTGGGCAGAAGCTGAGGCTGTAGCAGAAGGCACACTTCTCGCACGTACTCTTGTTGATGAGCCTGCCAACACGCTTGGCCCGGTTGAGTTCGCTGCAAAAGCACAACAGCTCTCTGAATTCGGCGTGGAAGTTGAGATCCTTGACGAAGCCGAGATGCAGGAACTGGGCATGAATGCGCTACTGGCCGTTGGTCAGGGGTCTGTTCGTCCTTCCCGTTTGGCTATCATGAAATGGAATGGTGGCAAGGAAGGCGAAGCTCCAATCGCATTCGTTGGCAAAGGCGTTGTGTTTGATACAGGTGGTATCTCCCTGAAGCCGGGCGCTGGCATGGAAGACATGAAGGGCGACATGGGCGGCGCCGCAGCTGTCATCGGCCTCATGAAAGCTCTTGCTGGCCGTAAAGCTGCAGTCAACGCAATCTGCGTGCTGGGTCTGGTGGAAAATATGCCAGATGGCAACGCGATCCGTCCGGGCGATATCGTCAAAACCATGTCTGGTCAAACCGTTGAAATCCTCAACACCGATGCGGAAGGCCGCTTGGTGCTGGGTGATGCGCTTTGGTACACGCAAAGCCGTTTTGAACCGAAGTTCATGGTAGACCTCGCAACCCTGACTGGCGCTTGTCTGGTTGCTCTGGGTGGCCACCGCGCAGGTGTCTTCTCTGCCGATGATGAGCTGGCTGCGCAGATCTGCGAAGCTGGTGAAACCACTGCAGAAAAAATGTGGCGTCTTCCATTGGGTGATGAGTACGACAAGATGGTCGACACTCCAAATGCAGACATGCGCAACACCGGCGGCAGCCGTTGGGGTGGTGCAAGCACTGCAGCTGTTTATCTGCAGCGTCACACGAATGAGGCCAAGTGGGCACACATCGATGTGGCCGGCACTGCAATGGGCTCAAAGAAAAACGCAATCTCTCAGGGCTGGGCATCTGGCTTCGGCGTGCGCGCATTGAACCGCATGATCAAAGATCATTACGAAGGCTAAGCCCTGCATCAGGCAGCAAAATGCCTGCGCTTAATTAAATGAAAAAAGGCCGGTCACAGAAGCTGTGGCTGGCCTTTTTTACTGCTCATCACTGAGACTACAGAGACTTCTCTATGACGGCAAAAAAAGAACCCCACTTCAAATTGAAGAGGGGCATTCTTGATCTTAAAAGAGTTCAATGCGCTAAGCGCTATATTCAAAGAAAAATTTATATTTGAAAGAATTAGTTGGCTTTCCAGTCAATCAGCAGGTCTGATAATGAGTACAGGAGCTGGAGGCTTCTGGAAGCATTGCACCCACTGCAGCAGTTACGCCAACAAGACCGGATACAAGAGCAAAAAACAATACAATACGCGCTGCCATTTGGTCGTTTCCTAAATATACAATGCCTGCGGTCCCACAACACCACAGAGATGAGAGCATTTCACCCTCCATAATTTGGCGTCGGTTTCGCTAAGCTTAACACCACACCGAAATTCCCCAGGAATGAGGTTAAGTCTAGCCCTTTAAAGCGTCTGGGTTGGGTTTATCAACGATTCCTATGAATATCCCGATGTAATTGGGATCATTCACGACAATTTTTAGGATAAAATGTGGTCAATTGAGAAACACTGTGATTTGGGCTTTACATATTCCATGCGCAGCCTGATGCAGCATGCGACGCACGGCGTATCGGGCTGCAGGACGCAAAAAGCCTGCCGGATAAACGGGAAACCAGAATATGAGTGAAGTGCTGTTCTACCAGCTCTCTAAATTTCCGCTGGAACGGGCCTTGCCCACTCTCCTTGAAAAGTGCTTGGAGAGAGAATGGGTTGTCACCATCCAGTTTGGAACGGAAGCACGGTGTGATGCCATTGATTCTTACCTCTGGACCTATTCTGACGATGGTTTCCTGCCTCATGGCACCAAAAAGGAAGGCCATCCGGAATTTCAACCCATCTACCTGACAACGGAAAACGACAATCCCAATGAGGCGATCGTCCGCTTTCTGGTGGACCGCGCGCCGCTGCCAGATCCGGCGCAGTACAAGCGCGTCGTTTATATGTTCGACGGCAACGATCAGGATGCCTTGCAAGAAGCCCGGCAGCGCTGGCTCGAGGTCAAAAACGGTGACCACGAACTCACATACTGGGCGCAGACCGACAATGGCGGATGGGACCGGAAAGCATGACCACTGACGACATAGACCATCGCAAACAACTACGCGCGCGTTTGGATACGTTGGAAGGTGCAAATGGTGGTGGCTGGGAAAACCGCAAAAGCTGGTTTGAGCAGGTCTACACCACTGCCGATGGCGACACCAACGAGATCCCGTGGGCCGAGCTGAAGCCAAAAGCGCCATTGGTGGAATGGCTGGAACACAACAAGGGTGAGGGGCGCACCGCGCTGGATGTGGGCTGCGGGCTGGGCGATAACGCCAATGCTTTGCATGAGGCTGGTTGGAAAACCTCCGCCTTCGACGTGGCGCCCACAGCAATCGAGTGGGCGCACAAGCGCTTCCCATCCGGTGAAATCGAGTTCCGTTGTGCAGACCTGTTCAACCCGCCAGCAGATTGGGTTGGCAAGTTCGATCTAGTCTACGAATGCTTTACCCTGCAGGCCATCGGTATTGAAATGCGCGGTAACGTGGTGAAGCCACTCAAAAGCCTCGTTGCACCCGGCGGCACGCTGATTATCCTCGGGCGGTACTATGATGGCACCGGCGACCGCTCAGGCCCGCCATGGCCACTGACGGATGAAGAGATCGCAGAGTATTACGGTGACGGCTTCGAAGAGGCTTCAAGAACAACCTTCGTCCAGCACAAAGACGATGGCCGCAACATCCCCCACATCTGGCTGGAGCTGAAACGCAACGCTTAGAGCCGAGCACCAGTAGAGAACAATCAGACAATCAAACGCCTCACTCTGAGCGCGGAGAGAGGCGTTTTATCTTCAGGGGACAGCATGAGGATAGCAATCACCGGAACCCACGGCAGCGGCAAAACAACACTCATAGAGGACTTTGTCGATCAACACCTGAACTATGAAACCACTCAAGAACCTTATTGGGAACTGGCAGAGTACGGCGTTGCACTCTCGGGTGTATCATCCGCTCAGGACTACTTAGGTAAGCGAATTGAAACAACGGCATTCAAGTTAAGTGAAGTCAATGAAAGAGGCTTCATATCTTAGTTTATCACAAGTAAAGGCGGCTACGATCTTACTTAGTAGAGGCATTACATGACTAATTCAGCTCACCTGCAGGCGGAAAATAAAAGTGGTTCAGGGGTATTGCTTAGCTCGATTGGCCTTATGCGTAGCCGGAACAACGTTGTGCTGCTATGTGTGTTGGTTTGCGTTATTAGCGTTGAGACTGCGCTTCTAAATCTATACAGCTTGCGAAAGCAACTCTGGTAACACGTCAACGATAGACCGTTTTCTGTTGGATAACTCGGGCAAACATCCAGTTCAGCTTTCAAACCGCGAAAGGGGATAGAAATAATTTATTCCCCTACCTCAGATGATGCCGTTGATACACGCCGGGAATAAGTGTTTCGGGTGGAGTTAACTTTCTGAAATTACTCAGTAACCAAATCTTTTTATGAGCTCAGCAACATCTGCTCCGCATCTTCTTTCAAAAACGCATAGGGACGGTTGCAGGTTGTTGCCAATTCTACAAACCGTCGTTCGCGGCCAGAGGCTAGAATTGAGAACATGATGTCTGCGACATGGAGTGCCAGCGCCTGATTGCAGCGATGTGGGCGGTCTTCAAGAATTCCCATCGCCATATCGGAGAGGCCTGCAGCTCGGTAATTTGCCATAGCGCCCATGCTATCGTTTTGCTGATTGGGCTCTCCAAATGGATGTTGCCTGGCTGGAAGCTCTACCGATGTACCACTTTCATCTGTAACGCTTACCTCACCACCAAAGAAGTTTGGATCAGGTCCATACAGCGTGCCAGTTTCGCCATATAGCTCCATGTGGTTATAGCTATGATCTTTCACATCCCAGCTCGAACCAAATGTAATTACAGCATCGCTATAGAACTTGAGCAGGGCATGAACAGTGGTCTCAGTTTCAACGGATATTGTCTCTCCGTAACGTTATGCAGACGTGATGGTTCGCTTTGGGGATGGAATGGATGTCAAAGCAGAAACGGCTTTTACAGGCCCAAGCAACTGAATGAGGTTCGTGAGGTAGTACGGACCCAGATCAAGAATTGATCCACCACCATCCTTAAAGAAAAATGCGGGATTTGGATGCCAGTGCTCCATGCCACGGCTCATGGTGTGACACGTCCCACCCCCAACATTACCAATCGCGCCACTATCGAACAGGCTGCGACATCGCTGATGG
>NZ_LMCK01000018.1:9358-62453 GCF_001623165.1 Pseudovibrio sp. WM33 | reverse complement strand
TGTATCTGGTGCGGAGCCAATACGAAGTCCTTTTTGCTCAACAAGCTTAAGCAGGGCCTGTCCTTCCTTCAAAGAAAGAACAGACAGCTTTTCTGAATAAATGTGTTTGCCAGATTCGAGTATCTGGCGGCTTATGTCCTAGTGGATAGATTGGTCTCTTGGTCGACTACAATAACAATCATCGCTATCACGAGAGCCTTGAAAAGGTGATGTGGGCTGAGACCTATTTCTAACAAGATAGTTAGATTCGATAACACAGGCAAATGAATAAACGTCGAACACCCTGTTATTTGAATGCCAATCTTGTCAAACTTCATTTGATGGCGGACAGTTTAACTATGATGTGGAATTTGCTCTCTGGCTTTTGGCTGTTAAGTCAACATTTTCCTGAAGTGCTGCCGTTGATCACCAGCATTGGATGCTGCTGGTGATTGACTGTCGCGTTGATACCACGTTTTCTAAGAATTTCGACCTCCAGCAAGCTAAGAGCGTCTCAACTTGTCCAGTTTTGGCGCTCTTTCTGGTAGCAAGCCGGAGCGATATCGTTGCAGAACGAACTGCAGGAATAGGCCAATAAGCAGCATGCGCATGTAGGAGGATCGGGTTGCCCACTCAGAGGGGAGGAAGCCTGTTAGGATCTCTGTCATTGACCAGATCGCCCAAACGACCAGTGCCCCTGCAATGGCCCCTTTGTTGTTTCCACTTCCTCCGGCAATCAACATCACCCAAGCAAGAAATGTTATCAGAATTGGCTCAGTTGCGTCGGGGCTGAAATATTTGAAGTAGTGCGCACTCAGCGCTCCTGCCAACGCCATAAAGATTGCCCCGATTACAAACGTTTGCGTGCGGAAAGAGTGAGTGTCCTTGCCGATGGATTCTGCTGCATCTTCATTATCGCGGATTGCTCGCAAAACCCGGCCCCACGGACTTTTGTGGAGGCGCTGAGAAATGAAATAAGTCAGCAACACGATTATCCAAACGAAAAGAACAAAGACAATTTCGGCTGTTTGTCCTTTGAACATCCCTTCAAAGGGACGTGGGATGTTGGAAACTCCCAAACTCCCGTTAGTCAGCCACTCCTCGTTTACAATGACAAGCCGGATGATCTCTGCAATTCCAATTGTTGCCATGGCGAGGTAATCGCTTTTGAGAGAAACGCAAAGCCGTGCAATGCCCCAGCCAACAAGACCTGCAATGACAGCTGCAACGGCCATGCCTACAAAAATGGGTTGCTGTAACCCTCCAACATTGTTTGATGCTGCCGTGGAGGTGATAATAGCTGCTGAGTATGCGCCGATAGCGTAAAAGCCAGCAATCCCGGCATTAAACAAGCCGCCAAACCCCCATTGGATGTTAAGCGCAAGGCAAATTACAGCATAAATGCCAGCCATGGTGAGGAAGGAAACGAAATAGAAGAACAGCCCTGTGAGTTCCATCAAAGTACCCTTCCTTTTAGTAGGCCTTGCGGACGGAACAACAACAGCGCCAACATGATGATAAAGGCAATTGCGCTCTTATAACTGGGCGAGATGATCTCTATCTCCATGATTGGAAACGTGCAAATCTCTTCTGCAACGCCAATAATCAAGCCTCCCAGCATAGCTCCTAAGGGGCGGCCAATTCCGCCCAACAAAGCTGCTGCAAACATAGGTAACAGCAAGTTCCAACCCAGGTTTGTATGGATGTCCGTATCCAACCCCACAAACACACCACCAATGGCAGCCAGGCCACCTCCAATTAGCCAAGTCCATCGAATGATTTTTTCCGTATCCAGCCCGGCAATCCGCGCCAGTTCTGGGTCATCCGCAACCGCTCGCATGGATTTCCCCGTTTTAGAATAAGAGAGGAAGAAATGCAGCGTGATGGCAATAACGACTGTAAACGCGATGATTTGCATATGCCGAAGAGCGATGCGGAGACTATCAAAAAAGATAAGCGGTTTTTGAAAGCCGACCACATAGACTTGAGAGTCTGTGCCCCACAATAACTGGATGGCTGAACGCAAAATTAGAGCAACCCCAAAGGATGCGATGACAGTGTAGATGCTCGGTAGATCTCTCAGTGGTTTATAGAAGGCCTTATCCAAAAGCACTGCCACCAGAGCCGTCCCGACAACGGCGATCGGAATAGCGGCAAGTGCTGGAACACCAAGTGTCCAAACAGCAGTCAGCGCTATGTATGCGCCAGTCGTCATTAAGTCGCCATGAGCAAAGTGTGCAAAGCGCAGAATGCCAAAAATCATTGAGATCCCGACAGCGCCCAATGCATAAATGCTGCCAAGAGTTATGCCCGGTATGAGGTAATAGTTGATGAAATCAATCATGCTGGCAGCCCCCCACCGAGAAACGCATGCCGCACCTCATCATTGGCCAGAAGGTTTTTGCCCGTATCCGTATATCCGTTCTTGCCGTTCACCAGCACATATCCCATATCAGCGATGCGCAGGGCTTGTTTTGCGTTTTGCTCAACCAGCAACACAGAGATGCCGGCTTCGCGAATTTGCTGGATCAGATCAAAGATCCGTTCCAGATAAGCAGGCGACAACCCAGCTGTCGGTTCATCCAACAGCAACAGCTTTGGATCGCTCATCATCGCTCTTCCGATGGCAACCATTTGTCGTTGGCCACCAGAGAGCTGCCCCGCTGGCTGGTTCAGTTTTTCTCGAAGGTCTGGAAACAGTGTGAGGATCATATCCAATGTCGCAGCTGGATTTTTCGGTGGTGCTGCATACGTTCCCACCTGCAAGTTTTCACGCACTGTCAAGTTTGCAAATACATTGCTGGTTTGCGGAACGGCAGAAATGCCCATGGGAACGAGGTCCGCAGTTTTAACGCCAACAATCGATTGCCCCATGAACTCTACGGAGCCAGAAAAATACTTATTGAGTGCGAAGACTGATTTTAACAAAGTGGACTTGCCAGCCCCATTTGGTCCCACAATTACCACTATTCCTTTCAAATGAACGCACAAATCAACGCAATGAATAATAGGCGTTGCACCATAGCCTGCAGTTAGATTCTGGATGCTCAAAATCGGATCAGGCATGGGCACCCTCATATTTGCCGCCACCGAAGTAGGCCTCTACCACGCGCTCATCACGCTTAATTTTCTCGATGGTTCCTGTTGTTAAAACAGTGGCCTGTGCCAGTACGACAACCTCGTCGCAAAGCCGCGAGACGTAATCCAGATCATGTTCAATCAGGCAGAAGGTGTAGCCGAAATCGTCATTCAGCTGTTGGATCTTCACAGCGATCTTACTAAGTAGGCTGCGGTTTACGCCTGCGCCGATTTCATCCAGCAAGATGACTTTTGGTGTCTGCATCAAGGTTCTGCCAAGTTCGAGCAGCTTCTTTTGTCCACCAGAAAGGTTTCCTGCTAGTTCATCTTGCAGTTTCTCAATCTCCAGAAAGCGCAGTGTTTCCATAGCTTTATCGTATGCCGCATGCTCTTGCTTTTGAAAGATGGAGGGGCGGAAAATTGCATTGAACACATTCTCTCCGATGGAGCTATCCGCTGCGACCATCAGGTTCTCAACCACAGTCATACGTGAGAATTCGTGTGCTAGTTGGAAAGTCCGATAAAGCCCTTTGCTCTGACGTTTGTGTGCTGGCAAGGAAGTAATGTCTTCTCCATCAAGAAAAATTTGGCCGCTGCTTGGCTGAAGTAGGCCAGCTATCATATTGAAAACAGTAGTCTTACCCGCGCCATTCGGCCCGATGACTCCCGTAATTTGGCCCGTCGGAATTGAAAATGAGCAGTTGTGAACGGCAGTTAATCCACCAAATCGTTTTGATACATTCTCAAGCTGGATCATTTGTATTCCCAAAATCTCATTGACTGCACCATCATGACACGGTCCAACATGACCAGGCCCAGAAGAGCCCGGTCATTACTCGGTGAAATTCAACCTCTTGTGGTAGAGGTCTGAACTAATTGAAGATTTTGGTTTGCTTGTAGCTGTCGCCTTCGACGACATACTTGCCGATATAACCCGCTACATCTCCATTCTCATCAAACTCGTGGGCCCCAGAAACGCCCTCGTAATTGATGTCTTTGCCCGCAGAGATCAATTCACGGGCTTTCGCCCATTCACCCGGACCAACAATCTCACCTGGTGCATTGGCAACCGAACGAAGTGCATTTTTTACGGCGGCGCGATCGGTTGAACCTGCTTGTTGAATTGCCAACGCAATCAACATGGTAGCGTCATAGGCCTGATCAACAAATGGCTTGTCAGATCCGCCGCCAAATGTCTCGTCAAACCGAGCATGGAACGCTTCTGTAGCTGCATTTGAGCTCGGGGAACTTGGTGAGGTAAAGAAGGAACTGGCAAGAGCTTCTGCACCAATTTGCTGAATTAAGATGTCATCCCGTAGACCGTCTGTACCAATGAACTTCTCGAAGAAGCCATTTTCCAATGATTGCTTGACGATCTTCGCGCCACTGCCAGCTGCATAAGCAATGACGACAAGTGCATCAGCACTGCTGGATGCCAAGGTCGCCAACTCACCACGGTATGAGTTTTTCTTGTCTTCATGCTTGGAGAATTTGGTGACTACCCCTCCCAACTTCTCGTATTCAACCTTAAAAGTGTTACCTATGCCGACGCCGTAGTCATTGTTAACATATGTAATTGCAACCTTTTTAAAGCCTTCTTCCAGAACTGCACGCGCCAGCACTTTACCTTGATAGTTGTCGCTTGGAACAATGCGGTAGACATAGTCGTTGTCTTCCAAATTGGTCATGCTTGGTGCTGTCGCTGTTGGAGAAACCTGAAGCACGCCGTTTGGAATAGCAACCGCATTTGCCGCAGCGATGGTGGCGCCAGAAGACAGTGCCCCCATGATCGCAACAACGTTCTCAATGTTTACCAGTTTACCTGCAGCATCAACCGATGGCTGTGCAGATGCTTGACTGTCCGCAACAACAAGCTTCATGGTTTGCCCATCCAACAAACCGCCGCCTTTGTTCACGTCCGCCTCTGCCAGTTTTGCCCCGTTGAGGATTGGTGGAATAAAGTTGGCAAGAGGCCCCGTCACGCCCATCAATGCCCCAACTTTAATATCTTCGGCCCCAGCCAAACCTGCAAATGTTATGCATGCTGCTGTCGTCAGCATCAAAAGAGTCTTATTCATAAATCCCTCCCATTGCATTGCACCGTCGGAAGGCTTTGGCCTCATTGATTTCAGCTATCTCCTCCAATATCGGAGATTCTTACTGCTACAAACGGCGTAATACGTAAAAACACTTGCATATGCGCAAGATGCTGTCAATCACCTCTCCAGAAGTGCAAGTGTCCTCACAGACAGCTGTTTTCCTGTTTTGATGGTAGGGAAATATCATCAGAAGTCACTCACTTGTTCTGACCTCTGAGCCAAATACTATTTCATATTTCAATTATGAAATTCTCTTGCACTAATGAAATTAGTCATTCTATTGTGTGGCACAACACTTATATGCACGAACAAACAAGTAATCAAAATGAGCGAGGCGTTATCTATTTTGCGACGTGAAACAAGTAATACGGCAGCGATCTCTCGGAAGCCTACGAACGCAAAGAGGCAAGAGAAACTGCACATTGGCGAGCGTGTGAAAACCTTCCGCAAAGCATTGCAGTTATCACTCAGTGAGCTCTCAATACAGACTGGGATTTCAGAGGCGACATTGTCCCGAGTGGAGAATGATCAAACGCTGATGAGTGCTGCTAATCTTTATGTTTTGTCGCAAGCTCTCAATGTAGATATGTCTGCATTTTTTGAAAACCCGGCAAGTCCGGCTCGCAGTGGTATTCGCAGTATCACGCGCAAAGGGCAGGGCGTTTTTCTGGAGACAGAACGCTATAGTGCGCAGGTGTTGAGTAACGACATCACCAACAAAATGATGAACCCAGCCATTGATATTGTAGCAGGGCGAACTCTGGAAGAGGTTGGCGGATTACATGCTCATCCGGGTGAAGAGTTTTTGATTGTGCTGGAGGGAAACTTGCATTTGCATTCAGAACACTATGGCCCTCTGCTCCTGGAGGCTGAAGACTCCATCTATTTCGATAGCTCAATGAAGCATGCTTACGTTTGTGCAGGCGATACTCCGGCGCGTATTTTGGTAATCGCGACGATTGATGCCACACACCTCAAAAGTGAGGGTGAATAAGCACCACGCGTTCAATTTTATTTATCACATTTGAAATTCTGGGAGGGACGTCAAGTGGCACAATTAGAAACCAAGACAGATCATATTGCATCTGCTGAAATACGGTTGCCAACCAACGATCTAAAGGAGGACTTGCCGTTTTTCAGCAAGATCCTCGGTATGAAGCTGGATATGATTTTCCCAGCTGACAATCCTGCCATTGCGGTGATGTCTGGTCACGGTCTTCGGGTACGCCTGGAAAAAGGAGCATCAGAACAACCAGGAACACTGCGTTTGCTATGCAAAGAGCCTGCTGATTTTGCTGAAGGGCAAACCGAACTAATCGCGCCGAATGGCACTAAAATTGAGATTGTTGACGCCTCTCCAGCACTGGAAATGCCCAAAACCCAACACTCTTTCATAGTCAGGCATATGATTGACAATGATCCTTGGGTGATTGGTCGCGCTGGTATGCAGTATCGTGATCTGATCCCGGATCGTCTGGGTGGCAGTATTATTGCCTCTCACATCCGCATTCCAGATGCAGGTCCTGTTCCGGATATGGTGCATTATCACACCGTTGGGTTTCAGTTGATATTTTGCTATCGCGGCTGGGTCCGGCTTGTTTATGAAGATCAAGGTGAGCCATTTATCCTCAAAGCTGGTGACTGTGTTATCCAACCTCCAGAGATCCGGCATCGTGTACTGGAATCCTCTGGTGAGCTCGAAGTAATTGAAATTGGCGTTCCGGCAGAACATATTACCAGCATTGATCACGAGATGGACTTACCGAATGGAACCGTCAATCCAGAGCGTGAGTTTCAGGGCCAAAAATTTGTTCATCATCAATTAGATAGTGCCATATGGCAGCCCCATCGCCTTGACGGCTTTGAATGCAGAGATACAGGCATTGGCTTAGCAACTAAACAGGTTGCCAATGTACAAGTCGCCTGTGCAACGACGGGGCCAACTGGGGCTGTTACCAGTCACACCTCGGATATCTTGTTTTCTTTTGTCATGGAAGGCAGCGTTACGCTGGTCAATGAAGAGGGTAAAGCCCATCAACTCAAAGCTGGAGATGCGTTTGTCATACCACCGGCGATGAAAACATCACTGTTGAATGGTTCTGATGATCTCGAGATTTTGGAGGTTTCTTTGCCGGGAGGCTTTGAGACCAAGCTTCATGACGCTACCTCCTAAACGGCTTCGCTGCCTCCATACATCCTATTGTGAAGATTGGAAATTCAGTGAATTATCAAGATATTATAGCTCTTGACGACAATGATCCGCTCAAACACTGCAAGGAGTTGTTTGAAGAACGGCCTAGCGTCATACATTTAGACGCGAACTCTCTTGGATCTATGCCAAAGTCAGTTCCGGCGCACCTTGCACAGGTGTTTCAAAGTGAATGGGCTGATGAACGCAGCGCGAGTTGGGCAGCGGCCAGCTGGATGGCCCGGCCTATGCAAATTGGTGCTGCGATAAGTCGCTTAATTGGTGCTGCTCCAGAAGACACGCTTGCCTATGATAATACCACTCTAAACTTGTTTAAGTTGCTGACGGATGCGCTGAAGCTTAATCCGGATCGCCAGGTGATTTTGAGCGAGAAGACCACATTCCCTACCAATCTTCACGTAGCGCAAGGCTTGGAGAACGCACACAGCGACCAGCTGAAAGTTGCCTATGCGGACCCAGATTTGGACATTCTTGATGCCATCACTGAGGATGTTGCAGTCGTTTATCTGTCACAAGTGGATTACCGCTCTGGGCGTCGTTTCAACATGGAGCAAATCAACACCAAAGCCCGTTCTGTGGGTGCATTAACACTTTGGGATCTTTCTCATTCTGCGGGTGCTATTCCGCTGGATGTTGAGGGCACACAAACAGATTTTGCGGTTGGATGTGGTTATAAGTATTTGTGTGGCGGTCCCGGTGGTCCTGCATGGTTATACATCAACAAAAAGCATCAGAATAAGATTTGGCCGGAGATCTCAGGTTGGATCGGTCATGCAGATACATTTTCATTTTCTGAGCAATTTGAACCAGCTGAAGGTGTTCTACGCCACATGACCGGATCTCCGCAGGTGATTGCAAATGAGATTTTTTGGTGTGCAGCAGAGATCTGGAATTCGGTTGACCCGCATCAGGTTTGGGCTAAGCATCGTTCTTTGAGTGAAACACTGGTTACGCTAATCAAAGAACAATGCGGTGATTTTGGTGTCCAACTTGCGTCCCCTGAAAATTACGATGAACGCGGCGGGCATGTATGCGTTCGCATTCCGGGAGATGGGAGCAAAATCGTTGAAGCGCTTAAGAAGAAGAACATAACCTCTTCTTTCCGTTCTCCGAATGCAGTGAGATTTGGTCTGTCACCGCTCTATCATTCACACGCAGATTTGTGGGAGGCAACACAACAACTTCGTGCTGTTCTGGAAGAGCAGGCAATGGCTACGCAAGCCTGATTTGTAAGAGGGGCGTTTCTGCGAGACGACAATTTCGTTGATTGCAGCTCTCCTCTGATCGAGTTTGCTAATGTTTGATTACTGAGAAGAACAGTGTTCAGGCGGTGAGAACAGGTTATTATGATCAGCAAAGATCAACTTACCACAACAGTTATCTTGTTGGGTTCTAACAGATTTCTTCATTGTCAGAGATTAGGAAGAGAGGCAGCTCTATCAGATCGCAGAGCTGCCTTTTCTTCTTAGCAGAGTAGGGGATTACTCAAATCCATACCAAGCGCAGGCAACGGGCGTTCAGCGCTGTCACCATATCCAATTTCAAAGCGTACTTTGTTGATACACACTCTGGGAATGGTCGGCGCAAACAACTCAAATGTCTTAAAGCGTGCACTATATTCCGGGTTAGCGGCAATATAGCTCTTCAGCGTATCTGTAAGAATTTGGTAGAAACATGTCTCAGTCATCTGCCCAGCTTGTGCCAGCGAAGATGAAAGAAATCTAAGCACCGTGACGAAATGAGCAGTTTGAATGTCATGTACAATGTAAGCTGGTGGCTTTGCTGGTAGTAATGCGCGCAGTTCGTCACTTAGATCGCACTGTTCAGGGTAAATCTCATTTACGAGATCGACATCTCCTTGCAAATCCTTGATTGCCATACCGACAGGTACGTTGTCTTCTAGGACAACTGTTATATTCTGTCCGTGAGCAATAAAACCAAGCCCATATACGCAGAGCATGTGATAAAGTGGCACAACGGTAACTTCAAACAACTTTTGCAGCCAATCCGTTAAATCAAGATCTGCCTTTTGCGCGAGATGAGCAGCCAGGGGAACGCCTGAACCATCTTTGTGCAACAATGCAGCGTAAAGATAAGCTCTGCGATTTGGTCCCACTTTGTAGTCTGCAGGTTCCCGCCAGATTACACCCAGAGTTTCATCATGCTGATAGGGAATATCGCGAAGCTGCTGGTAAAACGGATGGCGATACCATACACCGCGTAGTTCTTTTAGAATGATAACCTTATTCTTCAAGTGATCATCTGCTTGAACGATGCCATCCAACCACTCAGACAAGTCAGATCCATGAGCGATGTATTTTCCAGGAATTCCTCGCCAAGCGGAAGTATTCAGGATCGTCAGAGCAACCTTTACATCCGGGCTTTCAGGACGATCCAGACTGGTGAGTGTCCGCAAAGATGGGCCAGAAACATAACGTCCGCCAAAACTACCGAGTATGATCAGATCTGCTGTTTGTAGATCATTGATGTACGTTTGCTGGAGCACGTGATCCCATTGCCAGGGGTGTACAGGAACGAGACAGTAGCTTTCTAAGGTACCTCCTTTGTTTCTCAGAGTGTCCATTAGATGCGTCATTTCTGTTGCGCCTAAGGTGTCTTTTAGAAAGCTTTTTTCTGTTTGGATATCGCTATCACTGATCTCGCAATTCTCACGGCGAGCAGCAAGCCATAATAACTCGATCGGTTGTCGGCTCTCCGGCGCAAAGCGGGCGACATCCTTAGCTCCCCAGCCAAGGCGCCCTTTATTCGCTACGGCTTTTGGGTGGCCTTCCAGCAGAGCGTGTAACTCATATGGCTGCATTTGGAGGAGTGTGTCAGCATCATAACCTTCGCAGGATTGCGCCAGAAATAAATCCTGACGCAGAGTGTTGGACATTTCACGCAAAAAGGTGGCCAGTGTTTCCGGTTTCATGCCAAGTTCGGCCTGTGCATCCACTGAGAATTGAAGAGGAGACAATGGAAGTGTCGATGCGGGAGCCCGGGTGATACGACCTGCATCCACCCAGAGGTTCCCCCAGATCATGGTTTGTGCCTGAAACGTGTAGAGGACACCAGAGGCAAGGCGTAGTTCAAAAGATTCACCGCCAGTATAAGTGGGGTCTAAAACCTCTTCATAAGTTAGCTCGCTAAGTAATTTTGCGAGCGCTGCCCTGCAGATTTTTGGCCACAAGGACGAGGGACTCGTCGCATCCGCCACCATTGTGCTGCAATACTGTTTGTCGAGGATCATAAGCGAAGCTCCTCAAAAAAACGCTCCCGCCGACAGCACATGAGTGCTGAGCGTTTATGCGGGAAATCGAATTCCATAAGTTTTTCATAGGCAAGAGAATCTGCGTAGGAAAGCAGTTTGGCGTTATCCACCCGAGGCTCACCCATTATGTTATTAGTCAACTGGCAATCCAAGAAAAGATAGTGTGTCAGCCCGCGCAACCAAGCGCCGGTTTTCACTTTGCCTAGGTGCCTGCGTTCGCCAATCAGGCCATGCCAGCCTCTGTCGTAACTTTGCGAGGCGTAATAAGGGCCAAGACGGTCCTCTCGCACCCAGTAAGTTTCGAAGTAGCCTGCTTCCTCACCATTAAAACAACCAATTAGTGGATAGGTGTGGGGTTTGGCCTGGAATGTTTCCAGGTATGCCTTCAGCTCATCTTTAGATTTTGCCAGCTCCCAGAAATATGCGACACGGCCATCGTTCATCCAGCGATGAAACCTGTCCAGATCACGGTCGATGTCAACGGCACGAAACGATACGACAACGTCAGCAACGGGGTCATAACGCTCGTAGCACAGCCCGGTTGGATGTGGTGGTCTTAATGGATGATCCCGACCATCTGGCCCTTCGACCAAACCGGTGCGAAGACGACCTGTGGATCTGTGAAGGAGCCAGAGCTGTGGGTTTTGATAGAAGCCGGAGCGATACACTTGATACTGCCCATTTGCTACCGCAAGAAATGGCAGGTCTCGCGGATCAATAGTATCTGCAGGAAGGCTGACTTTCAAAGTTTCTATCTCTGGATGCGCCGAAAAGCATGCCTCCAGACTCAGCAATACTGCCCCAAGTTTTTCTTCTTCAGAACCTTCCAAATAGAATGAAAAACTAAGGTTTGCCTCTGTCGCATTCTCCAGATGAGCACAAGCAAAAGCTTTGGTGTCTCGCAACACGGTTAGCTGTCCATTACTCCAATCTCCGGATGTAACAACGCGAGCAAATCTGCAATCAGAGGAGCCATCATGCGTTTCATGGGCAATCGAAAGTGATGAGCCAATAGGCATCCTATGCAATGTCATCGTTATTTCTCTTGTTACTAAATGGGTTGGCTATTTTGAAGAATGTTGCGAGCTGGCCAGCTCCGTCGCCTGATGCTTCGTTTACGTTGCTAAGGCTAGTGCGATAGTTACCCTTACTGACCAATGTTGGAGAGGTCAGCAGATAGTCATAAAAGGCTGGATCGCCGGTCGTACTTTGAGCTGTAGCTTTAAATCTTCTGCGGAGCGTGTCATAGGCGCGCGCCTCGTCCATCAAGCCATCAATCACCAGAGTGCTCACGGTATGGAGTAGGTTATTGACAATCACGTAATAGCAAAGAAGCTCATCACCAATTTCCGGGGGGACCACATTTTCGGCATTTTTGCCAATGTCAGGTACGTATGCAGATAGGACATCATGATGGGTCGTTAAGTGACCTGTCCCCTGACAATCCCTGACATAAAGATGAGCGGGCATGCCATCTTTCAGTGCAATCATCATATTTTGCTGATGAGAGCCGAACAGCAGACCATGTCTGGCGCGAATATCAAGCAGAGGCAGGATAGCCACTTGCATGAATGCATCCAGCCAGCGTTCTGCCAATCCCTGAGGGAAGAGCCCTTTTTGTGCCGCCTGCCTATAAATTAAGTCACCAAGTGGGGATGGAGCACCAAGTTGGGGTTCACATAAACTGGCGAGCATGGCGGGGCCGGTTTGTGTCGGTTCATGGAACGGATTGTCCCGCAAGACTACAAAACTATCCTCCAGTGCGCCGCCGTCTTCATCTTGCAGAGCAACATATCCGGGCTCAGTAAGGATGGTCAGATTTGGGAAATCATTTGCCAGCTTGTCCCCCAAGGCACCTGAGAGCAGTTCTGCCATCTGCACACCGCGTTCAACTTCCTTGCGAGCCAGTACTCTTTTTGAATTTGTCAGCCGCATGGAAAGTGAAAACTTAAGCATGTATGGCGCTTCAAAGGCGTGTACTCCGCGCATTGATGCGGTTGCCGCAAAAGGCTTGCCAACTGACCCATAAGGTTTAAGAAAACCCTCTTGTATCCATCGGATAACTTCAGGACGAGCCAATAAACGTTCTGCCTGCCATGGGTGCCAGGCAATGGGCACGTAACCCTTGTCAACTTTAGTCCGCAGTGTTTCCGGCAAAGTTTTATCGCTCTTGGCAAGCTCCAAGCACATGTCAAAAGCAGTTCTTTGCACACCAGAACCTGAAACTAGGATCGAACGATCTGCCAAAACCCAGAATAAAGGAAATTGCCCCTTTAATTCAGGCGATAACAACAAGGCATCGTCTTTGGTCAGCTCGTCTCTGCTACGCGGGTTTGGATGGGTCGGGTGGCCGGAAATAAGCGCCTGCTCAGCTTCCTGAAACCTCCAGTTCTCTGCAGGATGAGAAGTATTGTTAGCGTCCAGCTCATAAGCTCGCATCTGAGCCTGATGGCTATCTAACACCCTCGATAAAAGCGTAAACTGTTTTTCGCTGTGCTCACCGCTGATTGTACTATCTGTAATAAGTGTAGTCAGCGTACTCATGAGGCTGACAGGCTTGCAATGCCCTTCGCTGTTCCAGAGGTAAAAAGGCAGCTGTATTTCATATCGAGCGGCTGTATGGTGAGGGACTTGCAGCAACAAGCGATCATTGTTTTGCAGAGGAAGACAAACTGTGTCCTCACCAAAACATAAAAGCTCTTTTTGCTCATGTGATAGAAATGACCAGCCTGACCATTCGCGCAAGAGCGAATTTAAGAACGCACTTGCAGTGGCATGCTCAGCCCTTTGTAAAGGTGTCGGAGGCGCAGACAAAGGACGATTGTTTACCTGAGTGTAAACTAAGGTTTTGTTCATGGCGAACCTGAAGAATAGAGCAATTAATGATTTAATCAGCGGTTCAGGCTGGTATGACCTGATTTAAGATTTCCGCTCGTGGCACACTTGGCCAATCGATTAATTCACTGTCTTCTTCCAGATCGAAGAGAGGCTCTCCGACAACAGCATTTAATATGGTCGCACTCCTCCACGTCATGAGGCTCATTTGCGGATCCACAATGCCGTGAGAGGAAAGGCCGAGATTTAACCCAAAAATCTGAAGGTTTCTTGGTCCATCCCATTGCAGGCGGTAGGACGCATCCAATTCCGGCAGGCCATTTTCATCTAACGAAAGGCGCGGTAAGAGCGGCGTCATAAACTCCGGAAGCGCTGGCCTTGCCCCTGTCGCTAGTATGACCAGATCCGCTTGCTGCGTTTCCGTCTGACCGCTGATCGTAGAGCTTGAGGTCAACCGATAGCCGGTTCCCTGCTGTTCCATAGCTTTTACGTCCCGTCCCGGCAGTAAGGTGATGGTACAGGGATCCGCGCAAAGATGCTTACGACGATAGATTTCTGCGTAAAGCTCGTCGACTGTGCTTGGGGTTAGGCCATCACTTGCGAGCTTCTGGTTTACCACTTCTTGTTGCTGGCTTTGCTTGGGAAGAGTCTGGTAGCTCTGAACATAAGCAGGTGTGAAAACCTGATCAACAAACCCACCTTCTTCTAGGGGGGAGAACCGGGGTAAATTGCTGATCCACTGGACCTCCAATGGAGCTGCTTGTTTGCTTGTTAAAAGGTCCAGAACAATTTCGGCACCGGTTTGCCCTCCGCCAATTACTGCAATACGGTTGTTTTTTATCTGCCGTGCTTTGTTGAGGTAACTACTTGCGTGGAAACAATTTTCACCTAAGTAAGGGGTCGCCCACTGCGGTATAAAAGGCTTCATGCCTGTGCCGATAACAAGATTGGGAGTGTGCTCAACTCGTCCGTCTTCAAACGCCACAGATAGACGGTTGTCTTTCACCGAGACTTCCTGGGCAGTGTGGTTCCAATGAAGATGGTTCATCTTGCCAGCAGCCCATGCAAAATATTCATTAAACTCCACACGGGTTACTCCGGTGAAACGGCCAGCTAAAAAGTCATAGAACCTCTTCTTCTCAACCAGAAATGCCATAAACGAGTATGCACTGGTCGGTTGTACTGCTGTGACAAGGTCTTTCAAGAACGA
Organism: Pseudovibrio sp. WM33; assembly: GCF_001623165.1. Taxonomy (NCBI): domain Bacteria; kingdom Pseudomonadati; phylum Pseudomonadota; class Alphaproteobacteria; order Hyphomicrobiales; family Stappiaceae; genus Pseudovibrio; species Pseudovibrio sp. WM33. The sequence goes on along the minus strand of NZ_LMCK01000018.1, from coordinate 47,772 downwards.
CGTTTGCAAAACAGATCGCGAAAACATCAATCCCTGATGCCAGCTGAATTCTGACTTGCTGTCAAAAAATGCAGCGCGAATGCGTGATGAGCTCTGTGCCAGTGCAGCAACGCTCAAATTGAACGGCCCTATGCCTAGTCCGATCAGGTCATAAACTGATTGCGTATTCTTCGGCATCTTGACGATCTGGGACATCTCAAGGCTCCTTTGTGTTCTGTTAAATATCAGAGGGACGCAAAGGTCGCGCAACTGGCTTGTGGCTGATCACGAACCCGGAGCCACCTACGCAAAAAACAAGTGCGATTAAGGTGGCAAATGAAAAAGTTAAGGTCAGACTCGCCTCTCCACCAAAGCCTCCAAGAAGGGAGCCTGTGGCTAATCCAGCAAACTGAGAACAGGAAAGAGTGGTCGAACCTTTTGCTTTGAGTGAAGCTGGCAATTGTTTCAGCAAATATACTGAATTAGTCGCCGAGAGCAGCGCTGCTGAGGCGCCAATGATAGCTGCACTCATCGCGATAAAAGGCAGCGTATGGGCTATGCAAAGCAGACTGAGGCCTGCCGTAAAGCTAATTGCGCTGGTGATTTGCACAATGCTTGTATGTTTGCGAAAGATTGGTAAGAGCCCCAATTGAGCAACCAATCCGCTTAGAACAGCAGCGGTAAGACAATAACTTGCAAAAGTGGTCGCCTCAGTTGAGTCCAGCTGCATGCTATCTTTTATGAGCGGGCCCAGCAGCACATATGTAGCACCAAGGCACAATTGTAGAGAAAATCCAATCAAGAGTGCAGTTTTGGGAAGTGTGATCTGGTCTTTTTGCTCGGTGCTTTTTTTGCATTTTATGGATGCCGGTGATGACTGCTTAAATGCGAAAAATAAGCAAGCCGCATAGACTGGAATTGGAGCAATAAGTGGAAGGGCTCCTCCAAGAAGCAAGAGCGGAGCTACAGCTGCATTTCCCGCAAGTCGTCCAAGACCTGTCATTGAACTCAAACGACCTATAGGAGCCAGAAGCTTTGAAGAGTTTTGCCTATTTCTTGCGAGTATGGCTTGAGTAAGCGGAAGGAGAGCTGGAACTGTAATGCTATAAGCAATTCGCGCCGTAACGAGTACAGCTAATCCGAGAAGAGGAGAGATTAAAGCATAACTGACTAGCATAAAGCTGATTGCAATTGCAGACACACTTAATACCGCGAAACTCAGTATGACCCTCAATGCACCGAGAGCTCCGATATATGCTTCTATTCGTCCCCAAGCAGGCAAACTGATTGCGGTTGCCATCAAGCCTGTTCCTACAACAACTCCAATCATACTGAGTGTCAGGTCAAAGACGTCTTGCAGCAACGGCACCATGACCACCAGACACGCTTGATGGAATGTACTCGCCGCAATGGCAGGCATAGTTATCGCAGGTTTAAACAATGGAGACCACTATTCTCAATACAATCAGGAGGTGCGTATTAAATATGAGTCATACATTCAACTATAAGTCTGTGACCGCCCTGTCAAGCTGATCCGTCAAATATTGCAGGGCTTTAAAGAGAGTGTTTTTCTTGAAATACAGAAACTACCGCGGTTGCATAGTTGAGATGCAGTTAAAGGTATTTAGCCAGGAAGCGACTTTCTATAAGTAGAGAACTGTCAGTGAGGAGGGAGGAGATTTGAGAATTGAATTTCTGTTTTTACTTGGTAAATTAACTTGAGATCGTACAAGCGCTTGTAGTTCTGAGTAATAACGATCATGTCAAAGATGCGAACAATAACCGTCAACTAACTACAGCTAATGAACTCTCTCATTTTCATACTTTAGATTTTAGCGGGCGACAAAATCTATAAACAAGTCTACGAAGATGATCATTCTTGAGAGTATATAATGCCTGCGAGCCTCTCTGGATTGCATCTACGGACGTTGTAGGTGGCAATGAAACCAAAGCTAATTCGACGAGGCGGTTTCTAAGCTATTCAAAAAGGCTGGATACTTATCTGTGAAATGATTGGCACAGATGTGTAACAGCATCGGCTTGACACCGCTTGGTGCAATAGCATTGCTTAGTGACAGAGTTCTAACGATCAAGCTGGTAAAGGCACACAATTAAAACGATTTCCAGTTCACCACCAGGAGCTAATATAGCAATAGTATTCCGGTTAAACCGGTGAACTTGGTTTTTTCGCCTGTCTGATGTGACCTAATTTTTTAACATGAGATCACCACCACCATCGAATACCCTAAACTCCGGAAACAAACCGACACCTGCCTGAAGCAAATCCTCCGTGATGATACGCTCGCCTTGTTGGACATCCTGCCCGAAACTGTGGAGCTGACAGGTTCGAAGAATGACCGAATGAAAGCTCTGTCAAAACTGGTTTCTGAGGCCTAACATGGTGTGAGCCGTTCACTTGAATCAGTTTGTGAAGCCGGTGAATCTGTATATTAGAAATTTCAATTAAGATATTGTGATCATTTATTTATTTGGAGAAAGTCTGATGAAGCAGCCGCTGGTGAAACTTGCGCTGTTGGTGTGTTTGCCAATTCTCTTGCATACTTTTGTCCCTATGCAGGCTTGGTGGCCTGCGCTCAGATATTCAAGTTCCTACAAGCAAGATGCTCAAGAGCGCACTGTTGAATTTGAAAAGCTCAGTCTCGAGGTTGCGGGTAAAGCGATCGTGGTCATGAACGAGCGCGACAAAAGCCATATCTTCAGTGAGCGCACATATTTAAAACTGCTTAAATTGCAAGGTGACAGGCGCGAGCCATCTCTGGTCGCGATGCATTGCAAGGGAAGTGTCTGCACCAACCAGTCAAGTGACGCTCTCTTCGCAACACTCATGTTAGCCTTGACTGCTTTGATCCTGGCCTTTGCCATGAAATTTGGGCTACGCCGATCCTTCCCGTTGGGGGAAGCTACCGACATAGGTATGTCTGACAGTGATGCATAAGGCGCTCTACACGTAGCAATAAAAAACCCGGCACTGTTTCCAGTCCCGGGTTCATAACGATATCACGAAAGCTCAAGGCCTAGCCGCCTGTCAGCTCTTCCAGTTCAGCTGACATCTTCAGCCAGTTCTCTTCGGTCTCTTCCAGCACCTTCACATAGGCGGCACGGCGGATGGCGTGTTGTTTCGCTTTGTCTGGTGCTTCGGTGTAGATGCGAGGATCGGCCAGCAGGGCATCAAGCTTTTTGATGTACTTCTGATACTTGGAGACCTCTTTTTCCGCAGCTTCAATTTTCTTCTTCAGCGGAGCGGTCTTAGTGCGGCGCTCAGCAGCTTCCTTGCGGCGAGCCTGTGCATTCGCTTTCTCGCTGTCCTCCTCAACCGCGACCCTGGACTTGGAGCCACTGTCGCCCTTAAGGATCAACTTGCGGTACTCCGCCATGTCGCCGTCAAAGTTTCTCACACCGCCATCAGCAACCAGCCACAGCCGGTCTGCACAGGCCTCCACCAGATGCCTGTCATGGCTGATGAGAATAACTGCACCGTCATAATCGTTGATCGCGTGCACAAGGGCTTCACGGCTGTCGATATCAAGGTGGTTGGTCGGCTCATCGAGAATAACAAGGTTCGGCCCGTGGAAGGTGGCAAGGCCCAGCAGCAACCGGGCTTTCTCACCGCCGGAAAGATCCTTGGCAGGGGTCAGCATCCGGTCTGTCGGCAAACCAAACCGGTCCACACGCGCGCGGATTTTGGATTCCAACGCGCCCGGCATCAGCGGACGCACATGCTCAATCGGGTTGCTTTCGGGCATCAGGTCATCCAGCTGATGCTGCGCAAAAAACGCAGTGCTCAGCTTGGTGGCCTTAGTCATATCACCAGACATCAATCCAAGGCGCCCGGCAATCAGCTTGGCGAAGGTTGACTTACCGTTACCATTGGCACCAAGAAGAGCAATGCGGTCGTCATGGTCAATGTTCAGCGTCAGGTTCTTCAGGATCACCGTGTCATCATAGCCAACAGAAGCTTGTTCCAGCTTGATGATCGGCGGAGAAAGCTTGGCCTCAGGCTGCGGAATATGCAGCTCCAGTCCTGAACCTTCATCCAACACGGAAATCGGCTGCATCTTCTCAAGCATCTTGATACGAGACTGCGCCTGTTTCGCTTTGGTAGCCTTCGCGCGGAAACGGTCAACGAAGCTTTGAATGTGCTTGCGTGCCTTTTCCTGCTTATCAGCCGCCTTCTTCTGCAGCAAAATGGTTTCACGGCGCTGACGGTCAAAACTGTCATAACCACCGCGATAGAAGGTGAGCTTACCACCATCCATATGCACAATGCTGTCGACCGCATTGTTCAAAAGGTCGCGATCATGGCTGATCAGAACAACCTGATACGGATAACGCGCAATGAAGTTCTCCAGCCACATCGTACCCTCAAGGTCGAGGTAGTTGGTCGGCTCATCAAGCAGCATCAGGTCTGGCTTGGAAAACAACAGGGCCGCAAGCGCAACACGCATACGCCAACCACCAGAGAAGTTGGCACACGGCTGTTGCTGCTCGTCGTAAGAAAAGCCCAGTCCGCTCAGGATCGCAGAGGCCCGCGCTTCAGCGCTGTGGCTCTCAATATCGACAAGTCGCGTATGGATCTCCGCAATACGGTGCGCATCTTCAGCGGTTTCGGCCTCAGCCAAAAGAGCGGTGCGTTCCGTATCAGCCGCCAGAACCACTTCCAAAAGCGTTTCCTGCGTGCCTGGCGCTTCCTGCGCCACCTGACCCACGCGCGCCTTTTGCGGCATGTGTACACTGCCGCTCTCAACGGACAGCTCACCGCACAGCAGTTTGAACAGCGTGGACTTGCCAACGCCATTGCGCCCGACAAGACCGGTTTTCGCACCACTTGGAATAGTAACGGAGGCATTGTCGATCAAAAGACGCCCGGCAATGCGATATGTAAGATTAGAAACCTGAAGCATGCCACGCTGTTTGCCCGTAAACCTCTTGTTTAGCAAGGGGCAAGCAATCCGATTCTAATGATTTTCTGATGATGGTGTGGCTTAAGAATGTGGGCTACTACTGATTACACGCAATTTTTTTATGATAATCTAAACAGTATTGAACTTGCTCGGGACTTACGATTGCATTGAATTCCCATGAACGAACGGTTCGCTCGAAGGACAGTTGAAAAATATCTGGTCTTTCTTCCGTGTCTCTTTGTCTCATTTGCCTGAGAAGACCCAAAATCTTAGATTTGAGTTTAGCTAATACGATCAATTCGTCTCGATAGCTATTCGCACAGAATACCAAGTCGTGCTTTTCATTAAAGGACGCGCTGGAATGTGCTTCTTGCAAGCCATGCATTATAGAGATGATAGCATTTGCAATGTGCTCATCACCATACTCCAGATAACCGCAAAGTGTATCCAGATAAAAATGTGGATCTTCTGATCAGCCCCACTTGAGTAGTCCGGTTTGAAAGTTAGTGCATGACTGGCCTTTGGTCTACTGGAATGATTACTTCAGGAGCCGGTGGGCGGAAGTTCAGCGCACTATGGGGGCGTTTGGTATTGTAGTGTATCCTCCACCTTTCGATGATTATTTGGGCTTCACGCAACGAGTAAAAGGTCTCACCATTCAACAATTCGTCTCGCATTCGGCCGTTGAAACTTTCACAGTATCCATTCTCCCAAGGTGAACCGGGTTCGATATAGGCGGTCTTGGCGCCGACCGCTTTAATCCAATCTCTAACGGCCTCGGCAATGAATTCAGGACCGTTATCCGACCTTATGTATGAGGGCACACCACGTAGGATAAACAGGTCAGTCAGCGCGTCGATAACCTCAGTCGAGTTCAGCTTTCGTTTTACGCGGATCGCCAGGCATTCCCGGCTATATTCATCCAAAATATTGAGTGTTCTGAAAGCCTTACCATCGTCGGTCCTGTGATGCACAAAGTCATAGGACCAGACATGATTGCGATATTTGGGCCGCAGCCGAACACATGATCCGTCGTTCATCCACAGCCGCCCTTTCTTCGGTTGTTTCATCGGAACTTTCAGCCCCTCGCGTTTCCACAAACGCTCAACACGTTTGTCATTCACCTGCCAACCAGCCTCTCTCAACAAGGCCGCGACCCGTCGGTAGCCATAACGACCGTACTGGCGCGTCAACTCAATCATATCTGCGATTAGACGCCCTTCATCAGCGCGGCCTTTCGGCAGCCGCCGCTGTGTAGAGCGGTGCTGACCCAAAACGCGACAAACACGCCGCTCAGACACTTTTAACTGGCAACGCACATGATCAATGCAGGCACGGCGACGCGAAGGGCTTAGAAGTTTCCCGAAGCGGCCTCCTTCAAGATCAGTTTATCCAGCGTCAGATCCGATACGGCGCGGCGCAGACGCTCATTCTCCCTCTGTAACCGTTTCAGTTCCTTAAGTTGCTCTGTGCCCATTCCACCGTACTTTTTCTTCCAGCGGTAATAGGTTTGTTCAGTAAAACTGATCTGTCTGATTGCATCAATCCGGGGCATGCCTTGCCCCATCAGAACTTCAACCTGCCGTAACTTCACAACAATATCTTCAGGTTTGGGGCGCTTGATAGCCATCTATGGTCCTCCGGTTTCCTAACTATAGGCGTGGACCACTTCAAAGGGGGAGGCTCACAGTTGGACATCACCGTCTCTCTGGACCAAGCCCAATGGAACCTGCTGGAAAAGGCGTGGCAGGAATTTCCGGCGAAGATCTATAATGCTGACAAGGAACTGGTCGGGCTTGCCAGAATCCAGCGCGGTGGCGGCTTCCTTGACCCTAAATCGCGCCGTTATCAGCTCTTCCTCGAGATCGTGAAATCACCGGAAACCACTGTTTTGCCGGGCGAGTTCGTGAAAGTTGAACTGCAGAGTAAAACAGTCAACGACAGCCTGAAATTGCCTGCGACTGTGCTCACTCAGGAAGGGTTCATCTGGTTCTTAAACAACAAGGACGAGCTGCAGCGCTTTGAAGCTTCTGTCGTGTTCCGCAATGATACAGACATCATCGTGAAGATGCCGAATGAGCTGCAAGAGATGGATGAGAAGCGCGTTGTTCAGCTGCCGATGGCCGCGTTCTTACCGGGCCAGCACGTCGCCCCAACTCCAGCGGGGCACTAGCACATGGCGTGGCTCACAAACTGGTTTATTCGAAACCCGGTCGCAGCAAACCTCATCATGGCGTTCATCCTGATTGTCGGGGTATCCTCTCTCATGAACATCCGCATTGAGGGCTTTCCCAAGCTGCCTGCGGATACCGTGACAATCACGACCGAACTGCCCAACGGCTACACGGAGCAGGTTGATAAACAAATCACCCGCAAGGTGGAAAAGGCGTTGGAAGGTCTGAGCGGCGTCAAAAACATCAGCTCAATTTCACAACCGGGTTCGTCTGTTGTCTCCGTTCAAAAGACAAGCGACACCAAACTCTCCACCTTGCTGGATCACATTCGCTTGAAAATTGATGGCATTTACAATCTGCCGAAGAAAGCGGAACGGCCTGTCATTGAAAAACAGAGCATGGATATGCCAGCCATGTTTGTGCAGGTCTACGGCGATGCAGATTTTAAAACCCTACAGCGTATCGCTCGTCAGCTGCGCAACAAGCTGCTGGCCAGCCCAGAAGTTTCCCGTCTCAAGCAATGGGGTTTGCAGACCGAACAGATCAAGATCGGTTTAGAGCCATACACGCTGGAACGTCTGAACCTGACCCCTGAGCAGGTCATGAACCGTATCCGCGAGTCTTCTCTTTACTATCAGGGCGGAACGCTGAAGACCGAAGGCGGCTATATCTCTTTGCGCGCAGATACTCAGGCCTATTATAAAGCCGACTTCGAGCGCATTCCGATCATTGAGTGGGAAGACGGCACCACAACCACTCTTGGCGACATTGCCAAGGTGGAAGACGCCTTTGCTGACATTGATATGGAAGCACGCTTCAACGGCAAAGAGTCCGTTGGACTGGAAGTGCTGATTGGCCGCAAAGACAACCTTATTCATGTCTCAGAGGATGTGCAGGCCATCATAGCTGACTTCCGCACAACTCTGCCGACTGGTGTACAGGTGGGAATTTGGGGCAATTCCAGTGATTACATCGAGGATCGCCTGAGCCTGCTCAGCTCCAACGTGTTTCAGGGTCTGGCTCTGGTGGTGTTGATCCTGTCGCTGTTCCTCAACATGAAGCTGGCCTTCTGGGTCGCCATGGGTATTCCAATCTCATTAGCTGGTGCGTTTGCTGTGGCGACAACTGGCTGGGTGGATTATTCGCTCAACGACATCACAACATTCGGTCTCATCATCGCGCTCGGCATTCTTGTCGATGATGCAGTGGTGGTCGGTGAAAGTGTCTTTGAGCAGCGCAAACGCTATGCAGACCCACGCAAAGGCACGGCTGCGGGCGTACACAAAGTAGCCGTTGCGACGATATTTGGCGTACTGACAACAACAGCGGCATTCTTCCCGATGCTGCTGATGAACAGTGAGCTGGGTAAGATCCTCGGCAGCTTCTCAGGCATTGTTATTCTGGCTCTGTTGTTCTCCCTTTTCGAGAGCAAGTTCATTCTGCCCGCTCACCTCGCTTACATCTCTTTGGAGGAGAAGAAGCAGAACATCTTCTCGCGAGGCTGGGGTAAGGTGCAGGGTGTGGCTCGTGGCAGCTTGTTCTGGTTCCGCGACACCATCTATTTCCCGGTGCTTAGATGGGCCATCCGGCACCGCTATGCAGTGCTGGTTGGCTTCATTTCTGTGGCAGTGCTCGTGTTTGGCCTGATGTGGAAGGGCAAAATCCACTCTGTCTTCTTTCCGGAGATTCCCGGTCAGTACATCGTGGTGAACATGGAGATGGATCCTCGTGCACCGTTCGACCTGACACAGAACAACATCTCCACGATTGAAAACATCGCAAATGCTGTTGACCGGCAATATGCCGAGCAGCAGCCGGACGTGGGCGGTGTGTTCCAAAACATCTTCCGCATCGTATCCGACAGCACAAATGCCACCATTTATGCTGAGCTGCGCCCATTGGACGAGCGCGGGGATGCAAAGACAAGTGACATTTTGCGCGACTGGCAGAACCGCACCGGTACTTTGGAAGGTATTTCCAAACTCACCTTCTCGGGCTTTGAAGAGATCGGTGGTGGGTTCAAGATCCGTTTGTTCGGCGAAAACTCTGAGCAGTTGCGACTGGTAAGTGAAGAGCTCATGGCAGAGCTTGGCAAACGGGCCGGTGTCAGCAACCTGCGCGACACGTTCAAAGCAAGTCAGCCAGAACTTCGCCTGACGCTGAAACCGGAAGCACGTCATCTCGGTTTCACACCAGAGCGACTGGCAAGTCAGGTGGCGCACCAGTTTGGTGGCGGGGAGGCACAGCGCATCCAACGTGGAGATTCAGAGGTTCGCGTGATTGTTCGCAACACGCTGGATGCACGTGATGCCATTGAGGACCTGTTGCAGTCCCGTCTGCGCGGGGCCAACGACAACTGGGTCACGCTGCAATCAGTCGCCAACATCGAAGCGCGTTATGTGCCCGGATACGTGCACCGCAGAAACGGCGATCAGGTCGCCACAATCGAAGCTGACATTAATAAACAGATCGTTGCTCCTGCTGAGCTGGGTCAGGATATCTTCACCTCCGTTGTGCCCCAACTACAACAGAAGTATCCCGGTGTTAAAATCAAGCAGGGTGGCGAGCTGGAGGAAATGGGTGAAGTTAAGGGCAATATGAACCGCGCCCTTCTCATCACCTGTTTCCTCATCTTTGTTCTATTGGCGATCCCGCTGAAGTCCTACTTCAAGCCGCTGATCATCATGTCCGTGGTTCCGTTTGGAGTGGTAGGGGCAATCCTCGGCCATGCCATCATGGGCATCCCGTTCAGCATGATGTCGATCTTCGGCTTGCTGGCTTTGATCGGCGTGATCGTTAATGACTCTCTCGTCATGGTCACGCACTACCTTCACCTGAGGGAGGACGGTGTAGAGCATATTGAGGCAACGGAGCGCAGCGGCGTGGATCGCTTCCAGGCGATCTTCCTGACAACGGCAACCACGGTCGCCGGTTTGATGCCGCTCATGAGCGAAACTTCCGAGCAGGCCATGTACCTGATACCAGCAGCCGTCTCTCTGGCATACGGAGAGATTTTCGGGACACTTATTACTTTAATCCTGATTCCAGTACTGGTCGCAATTGCAGAAGATATTCGCGTCTTTCTCTTCGGCAAACGCGATAAGGCATTGGAATATGCGCAAATGGAGCGAAAAGAGGCCCTGGAAGCAGAGGAAAAACACGCGATTTCAGAAAAATCCCCAGAGAATGACAAAGATACAAAACCTGAGGGTTTTCCTCTAGAAAAGGCCTAAACGGACCTTACGACACGGCCTCCCCTTGCGGAGGCCGTTTTTTGTTGAGGACTGCCCTAGCGAAATCTGCTAGTTAACCCACTGTGAATCCGCAGAATTCCAGTACTAAATATATATAAGAAATCACTTAAGTATTGAATTTTGATATATTCGAATATTCTAATGTAAATTATATATTAGAAATGCAGCATACACTTATATATTGCGGAATCTCAAAGAGAAAAAATCTACTAATCCGGAATTGATTGCACTCAATTTGTGCTTTTTACATTTACTCTAAGTTCCTGCGCGTACGAGCGGGCACGTATAACGTTACGGTGTCTGCTCCAATCAAATAGCTGCAAGAGGCAGCTGTTAGTACGGAGTACGCACATGGCTGGCTTAAGCCAAAATACCCAGACCACCACTCCAGCAGTGAGCAAAGGCCGCGAGAGAGTAGCATTCCTGTTTCTTGCAGTTGTTCTTGCGCCAGTTCTGATGACTGCAGCTGTTGGCGGATACGGCTTCCTTATCTGGATGTCGCAGATTCTGTTTGGCCCACCGTCCTTCTAAGAGGTAGTCGTGGCCAACTTATCCCGCAGAGCATTCTTTACCCGCTTAAGCGCTACCCCAGAGGTGGTGTCTCCGGTTCGTCCGCCATGGACAACGGAGCAGCGGATTGAAGACAAATGCACCGGCTGCTTTGAATGCGTCAAAGCCTGCCCGGAAGCCATTTTGTTCAGCGCGGATAATCGGCCTTACCTCAAAACCGGCGTTGGAGAATGCACGTTCTGCGAAGAGTGCGCAAAAGCGTGCCCAGAGGACGATCTGTTTGATCTGACTGCGGCACCCTGGAGGCTCACAGCAGAAATTCAGCAAGGGGCATGCCTGCTTGGAAAGGGAGTTTCCTGCCAGACCTGCACCGACAGCTGTGACCCAAGAGCCCTCCGGTTCGATATGCGTGTCGCACCTACAGGAAAGATTCAACTGGATGCAGACCAATGCAACGGCTGCGGAGCTTGTCTCATTTCCTGCCCAGTAGATGCGATCGCCATGAACGACCAGAGCCGAGAAAGTTTAGCAAATGCGTAATGCAACAACCGTAGAGCGCGAAGAAGAAGCCGGTGTCTGGCACATTTCAAGTGTGCTGCTCCAGGCCGACCCTGCCAAGCGAGAGCAGATATGCGCTGCGATTGAACAGATACCTTCTGCTGAAATTACAGAAGTATCTGACTCTACAAAGATAATTGTGACGCTGGAAACACCGAGCGAACGCGACCTCGCGAACGCTTTGAGTGACATGCAGCAGTTAGATGGCGTGGTTACGGCTTCGCTCATCTTCCACCAAACCGACACCACCGACCTCAATTCAATTGTGATTTCTGATCAGGGTGACATGCAACCCGAGGGGACTTGCTCATGATTAAACTAACAAGACGCGCTGTCATTAAGGCGCAGGCTGTTGCAGCGGCAACTGCCGCAGCCGGGGCAAGCCTTCCGGCGCAAGCAGCAAACATTGTAACGGATGCAAGCAAAACAGACCTGAAATGGTCCAAAGCTGCTTGCCGTTTCTGCGGTACCGGTTGTTCCATCATGGTTGCAACCAAGAATGACCGCGTTGTTGCAACACATGGTGATGCTCAGAGCCCGGTTAACAAGGGCCTGAACTGTGTGAAAGGTTACTTCCTTTCCAAGATCATGTACGGCAAGGACCGTCTTGAGCAGCCACTGCTGCGTAAAACCGACGGCAAGTACGACAAAGAAGGCGAATTCGAGCCAGTATCCTGGGACGAAGCTTTCGACATCATGGCTGTTAAAGCAAAAGAAGCCATGAAGAAGAACGGCCCTTACGCAGTTGGCATGTTCGGCTCAGGCCAGTGGACTGTTTGGGAAGGCTATGCGGCTGCAAAGCTCTGGAAAGCTGGCTTCCGCTCCAACACCATTGACCCGAACGCACGTCACTGCATGGCTTCTGCTGTGGGCGCATTCATGCGTACCTTCGGCATCGATGAGCCAATGGGTTGTTATGACGATTTTGAGAACGCAGATGCATTCGTGCTCTGGGGTTCCAACATGGCTGAGATGCACCCGGTTCTTTGGACTCGTCTTGCTGATCGCCGTCTGTCTAACCCGGATGTAAAAGTTGCTGTTCTTTCTACATACCAGCACCGCAGCTTTGACCTTGCTGACATCCCAATGGTCTTCACTCCACAGACCGATCTCGTGATTGCGAACTTCATCGCAAACTACATCATCGAGAACGAAGCCGTGGACATGGACTTCGTTAGCAAGCACACTAACTTCCGCCTTGGCAATCAGGACATCGGTTACGGCCTGCGCCCTGAGCACCCACTGCAGCAAGCAGCTAAAAACGCTGACAAAGCTGGTGGTTCTAAAGAAATCAGCTTCGAAGAGTATGCAGAGTTCGTTAAGCCATACACTCTCGAATACGCTGAGAAGATGTCTGGTGTTCCTGCAAACCGTCTGCTGGAACTGGCAAAGCTTTACGCTGATCCAGACAAAAAGGTTATGTCTCTCTGGACCATGGGTGCAAACCAGCATACCCGCGGCGTTTGGGTCAACCAGATGTTCTACAACATCCACCTACTCACCGGCAAAATCTCCAAGCCAGGGTGTGGTCCGTTCTCACTGACCGGTCAACCATCCGCTTGTGGTACAGCTCGTGAAGTTGGTACGTTCTCCCACCGTCTGCCAGCAGACATGGTTGTGAAAAACCCTGAGCACCGGAAAATTGCAGAGAAAATCTGGAAACTTCCAGACGGCACAATTCCTGCGAAACCAGGTTACCATGCTGTTCAGCAGTCCCGTATGCTCAAAGACGGCAAACTAAACTTCTACTGGACCCAGGTCACCAACAACATGCAGGCTGGTCCTAACGTTGTTGAAGAGATCTACCCAGGCTGGAGAAGTCCAGAGAACTTCATCGTTGTTTCCGACCCGTACCCAACAGTATCCGCTATGGCTGCTGACCTTATTCTGCCAACAGCAATGTGGGTAGAAAAAGAAGGTGCATACGGTAACGCAGAACGTCGTACCCAGTTCTGGCATCAGCTGGTATCTGCTCCGGGCGATGCAAAATCTGACCTTTGGCAGACCGTTGAATTCTCCAAGCGCTTCAAAGTTGAAGACGTATGGCCTGAAGAGCTGATCGCCAAGCAGCCAGAAGTACGCGGCAAAACTCTGTTTGACGTCTTGTTCGCGAACGGAAACGTTGACAAGTTCCCGCTTTCTGAAACCAGCGATGAATACAAGAACGACGAAGCAAACGAATTCGGCTTCTACATTCAAAAAGGTCTGTTCGAAGAATACGCAGACTTTGGCCGTGGCCATGGTCACGATCTGGCACCGTTCGAGCGCTACCACGAAGAGCGCGGCATGCGCTGGCCTGTTGTCAATGGCAAGGAAACCCAGTGGCGCTTCCGCGAAGGTTCTGACCCATACGTTGGCGAAGGCAAAGGCTTCGAGTTTTACGGTCATAAAGACGGTAAAGCACGCATCTTCGCGCTTCCATACGAAGCACCGCCAGAAATGCCAGATGAAGACTACGATTTCTGGCTCTGCACTGGTCGCGTGATCGAGCACTGGCACACTGGCACCATGACCCAGCGCGTTCCTGAGCTGTACAAAGCTGTTCCAAATGCTCTGTGCTACATGCATCCTGATGATGCAAAAGCGAAGGGTCTGCGTCGTGGTTCTGAAGTGCGCGTTGTTTCCCGTCGCGGTGAAATCACAACACGCATCGAGACCCGTGGCCGTAACAAGCCGCCAAAAGGCCTCGTGTTCGTGCCGTTCTTTGATGCAAGCCAGCTCATCAACAAGGTGACACTGGATGCAACAGATCCTCTTTCAAAACAGACCGACTATAAGAAGTGCGCAGTCAAGATTGTAGCCGTGTGAGGTACGCCATGAAACTTCTGAAACTCCTTGTAGCCAGCCTTATCGCTGTGTCTGTCTTTGGTGGAGCAAGCTCTTTTGCTGCTGACACCATCTCGCAAATGCGCAACGCGGACATCCTTACCCAGGATGCCGCACCGCGGATCCCAAAAGTTGTGAACTCTGACGAGCGTCAGGTGCGTAACTACCCTGAGCAGCCACCATTGATCCCTCACAAGATCGACGGCTACCAGATCGACAAGCGCCTGAACAAATGCATGACTTGTCACAGCCGGACGGCAATTGAAAAGTCTCAGGCACCGATGATCTCCATCACGCACTTTATGAACCGTGATAATCAGTTCCTGGCGTCTGTTTCCCCTCGTCGCTTCTTCTGCACCCAGTGTCACGTGCCTCAGACTGAAGCCAAGCCACTGGTTGAGAACACCTTCGTTGACGTTGATGACGTGCTCGAAGGTAAGACCGACAAGTAGGAGCACACCGTATGTTTTCAGCTATCAAACGGTTCTGGCAGGTTATCCGCAAACCTAGTGTCCATTACAGCCTTGGCTTCTTGACACTTGGCGGGTTTGTCGCTGGCATCATCTTCTGGGGTGGTTTCAACACCGCCCTGGAAGTCACCAACACAGAAGAATTCTGCATTGGGTGCCACGAGATGGAAAACACTGTCTATCAGGAACTTAAGACCACCATTCACTATACCAACCGGTCTGGTGTGCGTGCGACTTGTCCTGATTGTCACGTACCTCACAACTGGACCTCTAAGGTTGCCCGTAAGATTCAGGCATCCAAGGAAGTTTACGGCAAGATCTTCGGCACAATCAGCACACCGGAGAAATTCGAGGACAAGCGTCTTGAGCTGGCAAGCCATGAATGGGCTCGCTTTAAAGCCAACGACTCTCTTGAATGCCGTAACTGTCACAGTGAAGAGTCCATGGACTTTACGCGTCAGAGTGTGAGAGCTTCCGAGCAGCACGAGAAGTTCCTCGTGAGTGGTGAGAAGACCTGTATCGACTGCCACAAAGGCATCGCGCACAAGCTACCTGATCTGAGCCTGTTGAAAGAGGGTCACTAAGAGTGAAGCTTGCTTGATTGGTTACGGTCAAATCTCGCGAATTCACTCAAGCAAAGACTTTAGAACTCAAAGCGTGTTTGCAAGTGCGCGCGGCGAGTTCTAAGACCCATCACATGCTCAGACAAAAGAACCCCGCGGTTTGAAACCACGGGGTTTTTTCTTGTCCACATTTATTACATACTTTTATCAATTAAAATTATATGAAGTTTACTCCAGAGGGAGGTTTCCGAAAAATGCCTCAGAGTCACCGCGATTTAGCGAGAGTTTTCAAACATTAGCCATCTTATATTTGTCTGAATTTTTAAAGGTTTTTTCACTCTAAATATGCCCCAAATTTCCTAAGGGATATCCTCCAGCTTCGCACTGGTGCTATTTAACACATCAGGAAAAACGGGGGGCCGTATGCTCTCTGATAAGCGAGATTATTAGAGCGGTAAATTCATTAAGTCATTGATTTAATGAGCTAATAAACTCGTCCTCAATTCTGCTGTGCGACATCGACATCGCAGCTACAAAATTAGAACGGGTAGCGCAAAACAAGCGAGACCTCTCCGTAAAGGGCATAACAAGATGAACGCTTTGAAGCTTTCTGCTGCGATTGCAGCCCTCGCTGTAGGTATGGGCACGGCTCAGGCTGCCGAATTTAAGGTCTCCGACGGAGTCGTTGAGAGAACCAGTATTCCCCGTGGTGATGGCGAGTCAGATCCAGGTCCAGAAGTAGTGCGCGGCCAAACAGTTACCGTCGAAGACATCAAGATATCAGACCTTAGCAAACCTCTCCAAACCACAATAAACAATAAGGCAAGGCAGAGTTCTCTTAACGAAACAAATACACATCTCAATGGTGTAGATAAACGCCTCAAAAATGCAGAGGGCTCTATACAGCGTACAAAAGCAATTGCTGATTATAATTATGGTACAAATAAAGAGCAAAGCGGTTTAATTCACGCCAACACTGATAGAATTCAGGAAAATACAAAGTCCATCAAAGCCGTCGGCGAAGAAATCTCTGATGTAGCGGAGCAAGCTTTAGTTAATAGCTACGCTATTTTAGATAACGACTACAATATCGGAGTGAATAAGTTCAGAATAGATGACCTCTCGAGTGATGTTGAAAGAAATTTGGACTTGATCGATCATAATTATGACGATATTAGCGTAAACAAAGCAGAAATTGCAACAAACGCCAGTGACATCATAGAAAATACAAGTAACATCAATTTAAATAAAAGATACATTACTAGTAATGCAAATTTCATATTGAAAAATTCCGAGAATATTGTGACAAATACACGTGGCATCACCAAAAATACAGCATTTATTCTTGAAGACAGGAAGAATATTACCGCAAACAAAACCAACATCGCGACCAACACTGCAAATATCTCCTCCAACACTGATCGCATCGTCTCACTGGAACAGGATGTTGACGAGCTTCGCAGCGGTGTGGCCATGGCTGTGGCGATTGCCAATGCGCCTGTCCTTCAGGGTGGCAAAAACGGTATCTCCGTTTCCGGTGGTTTTGGACACTTCAAAGGCAAAGCCGCATCTGCTCTGAAAGTGGCCTTCCTGCCAACCGAGAACATGGCTGTTACAGCTTCTGTAGCCACGGACTTCAGCAACAACGTCACTGCTGGTGCTGGCCTGGGCTTCTCCTTCTAACAAGGATGTAGATCATGAAACCAATCTGGATCCTGCTGACAGCGGTAATGCTCTTTTTCTTTCAGGGTGTGAATGCGTACAGCACCACTGAGCCTTCCAATGAAGAGGATTGGTCAGTCAAATGCAGCAGTGACCTGTGTCAGGTCTATGCTGAAATCCGGCTTGAGAACGGTGCGCTGGTAAATTCCATCATGTTTCGCAAACTCGAAGCAGATGTGTATGCAGCTATTATCAAGCTGCCGCTCGGGATCCACATCCCCAGCGGTATCCAGATTGGCATTGATGATGATGCCTTGTTCAACGCAAAGCTGATCACCTGTCAACCAGACGGGTGTGAGGCAGCCTTTAACGCCAACAAGACCATCGTCAATTTCCTCAAGCGCGGCAAAGCAATGTCCATTGTGCTGACCAAGTCCAGTGACCGCAAAAAGCTGGCGCTGAACTACTCCCTGATCGGCTTCACTCGCAACTGGGAAGAATTCACCAAGCGCATGGCAGTCTTGCTGCCAGATGAGACAACCGGCTGATTTGCCCTGCCAAGACCCATGGTTGAAGCTTTAAGCTTTGAGGTCTATATTGAGGAAGATAGGAACGGGAGGCTCTCGCCCCCCATTCCCGTCGCTAGATGACTTTAATAAGAGCTCGGAAGAAGATGGTCAGTCGATTCCGGGCTCTTGTCATGCGCAGCTTAAACTTAAGCTTAATCGCAAGGTTCATCCAACATACCACCTCCTTACCAGGCCTTGCTACGATCGGAGTGCCTAACTCTCTCCGATTGCGCGGACTGACACGCACTGCTGCTTTGCAAGGAAGTGGCAGATAGCAGCCTAACAAGCCCACAAACACTGCGCGTCCCCAGATCATCTCCCGCACAAAACACCTAGCTTCATCTCTGGGTATCAGGTCTCATAATCTCATGAGGCTTCCCGATCACTACGCGCGAAAAGAAGCCATCGCTTAACGCTTTGTTTTGTCTGTCAGACCATGAAGTTTGCCCCTGCTGTACAGCGTAAACTAGGATTACACAGAGCCATAACACGCAGCAGGAAGGTGACGTCGTTGACCGACCGAGTGAAGAAATCTGAGCACCTCTCAAACATCGCGGCATTTTATTCTGAGAAGCTTGCGGACGCGAAGGGCAGAAACATCTTCCAGCAAGCACTTGCTCCTGATTATGATGCACAAGAGATCCCGGAGCACTTGCTTGGGTCCAGTTTCGGCTGTGGCAATCCGCTGGCTTTCTCGCATATAAAAGAAGGGGAGACGGTGCTTGATCTTGGCTCCGGCGCGGGGCTGGATCTTATCCTCACCGCCGAGAAGACAGGTCCGTCGGGTAAAGTCATAGGCATTGATGTCAGTGAGGATATGATCACGCTGGCCAAACGCAATTGCGTGCAGCATGGCCTCCAAAATATTGAACTTCATCAAGGCGTTATTGAGCATCTGCCATTCCCGGATCAGTCCATGGACTGGGTCATCTCAAACTGCGTTATCAACCTGTCTGCCGATAAAGCTGCGGTGTTTTCTGAGATCAACCGCGTGCTCAAGCCGGGCGGCAAGCTGGTTATCTCAGACATGCTGGCGGAGGATTTACCGGACTGGCTACATATGCATCAGGATCTTCTGTCCGTCTGTATTTCTGGCGCAGTATCTGAAGCAGCTTATTTGGAGTACGCAGGAAACAGCGGTCTCACTGCGCTGACAGTTCTGGACCGTATGACCTATGAGGATGCCGTTCTGAAACAGCTCATCAAAGACGAGCTGCCCGTTGCATTGGAAGAACTGGCCAGACAACTTGGGCTTTCAACAGATGCAATGCTGGACAAAGCAGCCAATGAGCTTTCAGGCAAGGTGAAGGCCATCAAGCTATACGGCGAAAAACCATCCTAAGGCTTCGGCTTGTGCAATTCAGGCTCTCTTCTGGCCTAGCAAAACATAGTAGCCGACACCCAGCCCCATGAGCGTCAAAGCAATTAGTGCGGCCACAAGATCGTATGCAAAGCACGACGTGAGCGCCAAAAGCGAAAGAACAAGTGTTACATAGGCTGTCTTTTGCCCACCCGGAGCACGATAAGGCCGGTGCAATTCTGCATAATCTCGTTTCAGCAAAATATAGCTGACGCTTTGCAGGGCGTAGGAGAGCGTTGCGCCAATCACCGCAATGTTGATCATCAGCTCGCCTTCTCCACTTACCGAGCAGATAAACCCGATCACTCCCGGAATGATCAATGCCCAATGCGGAACTTTTCGAGAGCTTATGGCAGACATGAAGCGGGGCAAATACCCTTCCCGCGACATGGCGAACACCAGCCTGCTGTATCCGAAAATAATGGAGAAGAACGAGGCGATTAGTCCGGCCAGTCCCACCAGATTAACAACATCCGCCAGCACTGACTCTTCACCAAATACATGCTTCAGCGCATCAACCAATGGCGCGCCATAATCGCCAACTTGCTGTGACGAGGCAGCCCCGGGAATAAACACCACAATCAAAACCGCACTCACCAGCAGAAAGAGCATGGCACCGATGATGCCTCGCGGCAGATCAACAGCTGGGTCCTTTGCTTCCTCTGCTGCAAGCGGCACACCTTCAACCGCCAAGAACAACCACATGGCAAACGGAAATGCAGCCCAGACGGACACCGCATCAAACGAGAACAAGTTCGGTTCTGTCGATGCGTTGTAAGAGGATGCGGCAAGATTGCTCAGGCTGAAATGAGGGCCAAGTGCCAGCAATGTCACGACAATTGCCAGCACGGCAAACACCGTCACCACCAGCATAAACCGCAGCGCTTCTCCCACCCCAACCAAGTGCACTCCGATAAAAACCACGTAAAACACTGCGTACACGAAAGGGCCGTTGATGCCCCAAAGCGCTTCAATATATTGCCCGATGAAGATGACAATCGCAGCCGGAGCGATGGAGTATTCCAGCAACACCGCCAGTGCGGTGGCAAAGCCCCCAGTATCCCCCATCACCTTTCGTGAAATCCGGTAGCCTCCCGCGGCACTCGGCAATGCGGCAGACATCTCAGCAAGGCACAGAACAAGGCAGAAATACATCAGCCCCATCAATGCCACTGCGATGACCATGCCGAACCAGTTCGTCACCGCAAATCCATAGTTCCACCCGGCAAAACTGCCCGAAATCACATAGGAAACCCCGAGTGTCGCCAGCAAAAACCAGCCTGCGGCTCCCTTTTGAAGCTGTGATTTCTCTTCGTGTGCCATTGCAATTGATGCCCATGAACGGAGCGAAAGCCTGGAGTAGGCCACCAGCTTACTACTCCTGCCCCAACACCCAACACCCGCTATTTCTCTCGGACTGCCCCTAAGCATCAGTTGGCGTAATGTTGACCCTCTCGCCTTTTCTGCATTAATTCCCATTCACGGGAATCTATTGAAACGAGCCGCCTGATCATTGGCGAGGATGCTCAGGCTCAGCTAGGTTTTTGGGATGACCTTTGCATTGGGAGGAGCGAAGCTCACTTAATCCTAGCGATTGTCAAATGGGTTTTGACTTGAAATGTCAGTTGACCCTCGCGATTAGCATGAGGCTGCAAAAGGGTCTTAAGTTCATTGTGAAAGTCTTGGCGGCGCGCTCCCAGCTTTGCCAGCGCGAAAGTATCACGCGAATGCTGGCACAAGATAAAGTCCTCAACGGTTTGCCGGAAAGGCTGCGAAACATACTCTTTGGTTTCAAGGAGATTGATATAGTCCAAATGTTTGGTTTGGGTCGCCTGCCATTTATTAGAATTTACCTCTTCACCTGTGATTTGAGACACCCATTTTGCCAAAAATTGTTGCCAATCATCTTGCCACGGCGGCTGAAACGCTGCATCGCCCTGAATGATTGCAAGAATATGATTTTCACTCACGTGCTTTGCAAGTTTAGGGAACAGCCTGCTTGGTTCCATCCAGTGGATGCTTGATGCAAAAGTGACTGTGTCAAACTTACCCGTTAATGGTGCTTCTTCGGCTGTCGCTTCCACCCATTCAAGGTTGTCTGTCCTACCGTTTTCCAAGGACCGGCCTAATTTGATCATGTTAGCGGAGGGGTCGACGGCACAAACCTGATCAAAGACTTGCGTCATTGGTCTGGCAATTTTGCCCTCGCCGCAGCCCAGATCCAATAAGCGGTGTGTTGCGGAAGACCGATCAATGATGCACTCGTAAATTTGGTGAGCGTAAGGAGGGCGGCGCGGGTAAAAACCCGCAACATCAGGTGCTTTGAATGTGGCCCCGGCAATGTCGGACAATGGAATTTCTCCGAAAAAGGCGCACCATCCCTAGCTTCGTTACCAAGAGAGAGCTGGTATGCTTTAAGTGTATGATTATACTCAATTGCCCTGCGCCGCTTGAGTGGTTCGACTTGAAGGTTAGTGCATAGTTGGCTTTTGGTCCACAGGCACGCTGCTCCTGCGAATGCCTGTGAGCTGATGAATGGCGGCAAGTAGGAGAGCTGGATCATCTCGTTGCTAACTACACCCCCGAACATAAAAACCCCGTGGAGGGGATCCGCGGGGTCTCTTAGGTCTGCCTGATAAGGGGGGTGAATCAGGCAGGCGCCTGAGCGGTTTGGCGGGTGCAGACGGAGGCGAGCTCTTCTTGGGCCTGATATTGAGAGAGGAACACTTTGCCCGTCAGCTCATCAAGGAAGTGCGAGCGTTGCAGGCGATCCATCACCGGGCCTTTCACCTCTGAAAGATGCAGCGTGATGCCTGCGTCTTGTAGTCGGTGATTGATGGCTTCCAGAGATTCCAGAGCACTCAGGTCCACCTCATTCACCGCAGAACATTGCAGCACCACATGTTTGAGGTGTTCGTCATCCACCGCGCGGTCGTAGATGTAATCTTCCAGAAAACGCGCATTGGCGAAGTAGAGGCTCTCATCAATGCGGATGGTCAGCAGCTCTGGCGTTGTCAGCACATCATGCCGATTGACGTTGCGGAAATGCTCGGTACCCGGCACCAGCCCAACCTCTGCAATGTGAGGTCGGGATGTCTTGTAAAGGTAGAGACCAATGGAGAGGATCACGCCTGCAGAGACACCTGTCTCAACACCGAAGCCGAGGGTCAGCAAAATGGTAGCAGCCACGGCTGAGAAGTCAGACTTGGAGTAGCTCCAGCTGTGCTTGAGAATGCTGAAATCCACCAGTGACAACACCGCCACAATAATGGTCGCAGCCAATGTGGCTTTGGGCAGGAAGAAGATGAGCGGTGTCAGAGAAACCGCAGCAATCGCCAGACCAACCGCCGTATAAGCACCAGCAGCCGGCGTTTCTGCACCTGCATCAAAGTTGACAACTGAGCGGGCAAAACCGCCCGTTACAGGGTAGCCACCTGTGAAGGCTGCACCAAGGTTGGCTGCGCCAAGACCAATCAGTTCCTGATCAGGGTCGATGCGCTGACGCTTTTTGGCCGCCAACGTTTGCGCCACGGAAACGGATTCCACAAAACCAATGATGGAGATCAGCAGCGCAGGAATAAACAGCGCACCGATTAGCTCACTGGAAAAGCTTGGCATGCTCAGCGGTGGCAGGCTTTGCGGCACAGCGCCCACAATCTTAACTCCGGCTTGCCCCAGCCCAAAAATCCACGTAACAGCCGTCGTCACCACCACTGCGGCAACTGGTCCGGCCTTGGTCAAAACATCTGCAAGACGAGGCTTCAGGCCCAAGTTCAAAAGCATCGGCTTCATGCCTTTGCGCACCCAGAACAAGAATAATGTGGCCGAAACACCGATTAGAATCGTCGCCAGATTGGCTTCGCCCAGATGCTCCCAGATGGAAAAGACAATCTCTACCAGCGTATGCCCTTTCGCATCCACGCCCAGAATGTGTTTGAGCTGGCTGCTGGCGATCAAAACACCTGAGGCCGTGATGAAACCGGCAATTACAGGGTGGGAGAGGAAGTTGGCAAGGAAGCCGAGTTTGAACACGCCCATCAGCAGCAAAATACCGCCGGACAGCATGGCAAGGGTCAGTGCAGCAATGGCATAACCTGCTGTGCCACTGTCTGCGATCTGGCCAATCGCGGCTGCCGTCATAAGCGAAACAACAGCGACAGGGCCAACCGCCAGTGCACGGCTGGTGCCAAAGATGGCATACAAAATAATCGGGAGAATTGACGCATAAAGCCCGGCTTCCGGCGGCAGGCCAGCAAGCAAAGCATAAGCAAGAGACTGCGGGATCAGCATGATCGTCACAATCACCGCTGCAATCATGTCATTAGAAAAACTGTCTTTATTATAGTTTCTGCCCCAAGTTAAAACGGGCAAATATCGCCGAAAGGCCGAGGAGAACATGGGTCTGCCTTCAAAGTGCATAGATTAATCCGGGGAAGCAGCTCCCCCGGACACATGATAGTAATTCAGCAAAGGCCGCAATGCTTATTTTAGCTTGCGCTAACCTTCTCAGGCTTGATCATCCATTCCTTGCCGCGCAGCATTGCCCACCAGTAAACCGGTGGCAGAATCTGCTCTTTAAGGATCCACGCCGCGCGGGTTGGTTTGGTGCCATCCAGCAGACATGTGGGGAAGCTTGGCAGCAAGGTTCCGCCATACCCGAACTCAGCCAGTACGATTTTGCCGCGCTCCACGGTGAGCGGGCAGGAGCCATAGCCGTTGTACATCGCTGGTTGTGAGCGACCTTCGATGTCTGCAACAAGGTTTTCAGCAACGATTGGTGCTTGCATGCGAGCTGCGGCGGCTGTTTTTGCATTGGGTGCGTTCATCACGTCACCCAGCGACCAGATGTTGCTGTGCGTTTTGTGGCGCAGCGTTATCTGATCCACATCCACCCATCCGGCAGCATCCGCCAGTGGTGACACGCGGATGAAATCCGGCGCGGATTGCGGCGGGCATACGTGGATCATGTCAAAGTCAACTTCCACCCGCTCAACTGGCGTGTCCGGCTTTGCCACGTCAAACCATGCCTTCTTTGCAGGGCCATCAATGGCGACCAGATTGTTGAAGAAGTTGAGGTCTGCGTTGTACAGGTCGATGTATTTTTCCAGCGCAGGCACATAGTCCTTCACACCAAACAGCACACCACCAGCATTGTGGAACTGGATGTCGATGTTCTTCAAAACACCTTGCTTGCGCCAGTAATCACCAGAAAGATAAAGCGCTTTTTGCGGTGCTCCGGCGCATTTAATTGGCATCGGCGGCTGGGTGAAGAGCGCACGGCCCTCCTTCATGTTGCTCACCAGTTGCCAAGTGTAGGGCGCCAGATCGTAACGATAGTTAGAGGTGACGCCGTGCTTGCCAAGCGTGGACACAAGACCCTCCACCTTGGGCCAGTCCAGCTTCAGACCCGGGCACACCACAAGGCGATCGTATTTCACGACGCGGCAGCCATCCAGAATGACCGCATTGTCTTGCGGTTCAAACGCAGCCACCGCGGATTTGAGCCAGTGCACGCCTCGCGGAATCAGAGAGCCCATGGTTTTAGCAGTCTGGGAGGCATTGAAGATGCCACCGCCAACCATGGTCCAACCCGGCTGATAGTAATGAATATCAGCAGGATCAATGACAGCGATCTCAAGATCGCTCTTTCGGGATTTTAAACTCGCCGCGACAGCGATACCCGCAGCCCCACCGCCAACAATCACCACATCAAACGAGGCATCTGCACGGTCTGTTGGGGTTTTGCCGCCATTGGCAATGCGGCGCACAACGCCTGCCATGTCATAGCCAGCGGACTTAGTGGCTGCCAGAATATCGGCCACAGTCAGCGTTTCAGCCTGGCTGAGAGACCACAGCGTGGCACAGCGCGTGCCAGTGCGGCAGTAAGCCAGAACAGGGCGCGGAATTTCGTTCATGGCCTTGCCAAAGGCCTCGGCGTCTTCATCAGACACCTTACCGGAAATAACCGGCAGATAGCGTGTTTCCAGACCCAGCTTTTTCGCAGCCGCTTCAATCTCGTCAAACACCGGTTGGTCTGCACCTTCCCCATCCGGACGGTTGCAAACAATACTGCGGAAGCCCAGGTCCGCGATCTTCTGAACGTCTTGCGCAGTAATCTGCGGACAGACAGAAAGTGATGAGCTGATACTCTTAATATCCATGATGTTTCCCCTCCTCACATCATCAGATCAAAGTGCGTTGACTGGCACTTTGAGCATTGGAACGCCGTCCTCATCGGTCGGCACTGCACCTGCACGCATGTTCACCTGCAAAGACGGAATGATCAGCTTTGGTACGTCCAGCTGTGCATCACGCTCGGTGCGGAATTTGATGAAGTCCTCGCGGGAATGGCCTTTACCAACGTGGATGTTGTGTTCTTTCTCCGCGCCCACTGAGGTTTCCCACTCAATGTCGCGGCCATTCGGGCCGTAGTCGTGGCACATGAACAGGCGCATCTCGTCAGGCAACGACAGTACCTTCTGAATGCTGTCATAAAGCGTTGCAGCATCCCCGCCCGGGAAGTCCGCACGAGCAGAACCGCCATCCGGCATAAACAGAGTATCGCCCGCAAACGTCGCATTGCCCACAACGTGAACCATGCAAGCGGGAGTATGACCCGGTGTGTGAATGGCAAACGCAGTCATGGTGCCGATCTGATAGCTGTCCCCGTCCTTGAACAGCTTGTCAAACTGGCTTCCGTCGCGCTGGAATTCGGTTCCCTCATTGAACACCTTGCCGAATGTGTCCTGAACCACGGTGATGTTCTCACCAATGCCGATCTTGCCGCCCAGCTTCTCCTGAATATACGGAGCAGCAGAGAGGTGGTCGGCATGAACATGGGTCTCAATCAGCCACTCAACCGTCAGGCCATTGTCCTGCACGTGTTTGATGATCTCATCCGCATTATCATAGGTGATGCGGCCCGCTGCATAGTTGATGTCCATAACGGAATCGACGATGGCAACAGAAGATGAGGCAGGATCCTTCACCACATAGCTGATTGTATTGGTGCCGGGGTCAAAAAAGGCCCTGACTTCAGGCTCGACAGCCATGTTCACGGGGTAGTTCGTCATAACTTCCTCAATAAGTTAACGCGTGCGCAGTGGCGGTCGATGGTACGTGCACTTGTTTGTTTTCGTGTTCGACCGCCTGCACAGCCGCCTAAGCATTTCTTATTATATTTTTTTGTCGGAAATCAGTTTGTGATCTCCGGAAACATGCTTAAACGCGGCAGGTTTTAATTCCAAAAATGGAGTAGAGCGGGCAAATCCGCACGGCGGAAACCAGCAGCATTACAATGCCAACAATGATTGCGCCATAAAAGAAAAGTGGCTGCATAAACAAAGAAATGTTGGTAGACAACGGCAGTGCAATCAGCACAACACCGACAAAAAACGAAGAATGCGATCAATAGTTCCAACGTTAGCCATCATAGTCTCGTCCTCCAGGTACGTGGCCTAACGGATAACGAGTCTTCGCAAAGGGTTCAGTGACGAAGTCACCAAACTCGGCTCCAAGCCCCTCTTTTCTTCGAAGCGCCTTAAAAATCAATGCGAAATGCCCAAAGGCCATAATGCCAGCTGGACATCCCAGAACAATCCATAGGTTTCAGAGACCTAATTTCTGGCTAGCATGGCGTTGAAGGGCACTGCGGGGAGATCCGATTGCCCAAAACGTGCGCCAGAAAGCAGTTGGGGTTCCAGTTGACCGAAGTTTCTGTAAAAAACCGCGAGCTTTACGCTCAACTTCATAGATCTAACCCCGGATACGGCACGTCTTCATCCTATATGATGGATATCATATTGCCGCTGGCTGCGGATGCTCAGCCCAAAACCATTCTCGATTATGGCTGTGGGAAAAGCTCACTTATTGATGACGTGGCAACACTTCTTAAAAGCGAAGCACACCGATACGATCCGTCAATTCCTGAGTATTGTAGCAATCCTCAAGGGAAGTTCGACCTTGTTCTGAATACCGATGTATTGGAGCATGTACCGGAAACTGAACTGGATCTTGTTCTTAAAGACATCAGAGCAAAATCAGCGAAAGTTATCTTTCACATCCCGACGCTCTATGCGACAGCTCTACTTCCAGACGGTTCGAACGCCCACTGTACAGTGAAGCCCTCCCCGTGGTGGCTCGACAAACTCTCTGAGTACTTCCCTTATGTTGACGTCCTTCGAAGTGCTACGAACGATCAGCAGTTTTACATCACCTGGCAGTTGTCTCAAAAGGGGCGTCAAGACCTGAAAAAGGTCTATCGTCAGCGAAGGCGCGCCAACTCACTTGCAAAGCGTAAACACATTTTGCGGCTGCTACGCATGAAGCTTTTTAAGGGGTATGTTTCCAAACAACAGCTGAGAGATGATATCGCTGGAAAACGTATCGCTGTTGTAGGAAACGCGCGTTCACTGAGCGAAAAGCAATATGGTGCAGAGATTGACGCACATGATCTTGTCATCAGGCTAAATCGCGGAGCAATACCTCATACGAGCAGCCATGGACAAAAACTATCCTGGGTCGCGACAAGCATGAGTGTTCCCAAGAGCTTCGTCTATAGCAAGCAAATACAACGGGTTATCTGGACACCTGCCAATAGGAGTTTTTCTCTTCCTCAGTGGTTGGTAAAACAGACCGACATCGTTTACCTGCTGAAAAAAACTGAGCTCAAACGCTATCTTAACCGCACCACCAGAAAGACAAGTACCGGCTTTGTGCTTCTTTGCCTCTTGGAGGAACTTGGCGGATACGGGCAGATAGATGTTTATGGGTTTGACTTTTTTGCTACCGCAACAAACACCAATCACATTGATCTGGACAAAGCACACCAAGACCATAACTATGAGCTCGAAAAGAAGTTCCTCGTAAAATGGATGGCTCGCGATCCGAGGGTTGCTCTTAAACTCTGAAGATTTTAAGCATGTCGCGTTTATGTGCATTCACGCACCAAGCTCTGAAGCCTTAATTTCACGCGTATTCTTATTCGAAAACCGGAACCACTTTTCGGGAATGCGCTCTAGGCTTTTGCCAGAACTTCCAGTCCGGCGCGGTCAACAATCTCGATGGTACCTCGGGATTGGGTGATCCAGTCACGGCGCTGGAACTCGCGCAGTTGGCGGGAGATGACCTCGCGCGCCGTGCCCAGTTCTGCTGCCATTTGCTGGTGCGTGGTGGCCACCCGCTTGCTGCTGCCAGCAAGTTCCAGCAGTTTTTGCGCAAGGCGGATGTCCATGCGTTGAAACGCAATCTCCTCGATCACCAGAAACAAGTCCGTGATGCGCTTGGAGTAGGCAGAGAACACAAAGCGGCGGAAGGTTTCGGATTGGGCAATGAGATCATCAAAAACCATGCGCGGAATAGCGACTGCCTGCGTGTCTGTCTCCGCAATGCCTTCTGCTGAATAATCCTCATAAGCCAGCAGACAGGCCGTCGTCAGCACGCAGCTTTCGCCTGCATGCACGCGGTAGAGAATGATCTCGCGTCCACCTTCAGAAAGTTGCTGTACACGCACGGAGCCCGAAAGCAAAAGCAGAAGATTTTCCGGGGCTTTACCAGGACCAAAGATGATGGTGTCGGCAGGCACAGAGACAATGGTGCTACGATTAACCAGAATGTCCCTGATGTGATTTTCCAGCTTGGAAAGGCCTTGGAATCGATCGATCCAATTGGCAGCAGCGGTTGTCATGGTTTCCTCCCGAAACGCCCCCAAAAATGCGTATATTCTTGGCATAGTGCATAAAAGTGTTTAGCGCAATCAGGGCCTTTAGCAGAAGAATAATCTAATGACCCTGTTCTACCAGCTGCATTCAGGAATAAATTTTCACTTCAGCCTTATTCTGCGCGTTCGCCGACAACACCCAAAGCCTCTTCAGCTGACAAGCGTTCTTCCGGAGATAGTTTCAGCAGGCCTTTAATCGCGCCCTTGATGTTGTCCGGTGTGCCATCCAACCGCGCTTCCAGCTTTTCATCCAGCAAAGATTGATCATTGCTGCTGCCACTGCGGAATTCCTGAAGTTCATCAATCAGCTCCTGCTGCGCATTTTTGCCAGCAGCTGCCGCAACAAGCACAAGACCACCTGCCCAGGAATCCACCTTAGAAGACAGCTCGACCCCATCAACAAACCGTTCAGGCGGCTGGTTGTTTGGCGTACCGCCAATCTCCATTTCAAAATGCTGGCCATCCTCACAATCAGCGGCAACACCCTCATGCGCCGTTGCATAGTCAAAGCTGGTGATCACCGGTTCTGTGCTGTCTTCCTCACGAAATTGAATGGTGTCGATGTTCAGATCCTGATGGAAGATGTTCCGCTTTTGCAAAAACGAAACTCCGGCCAGAAGGCCCCCGGCGAAGTCGTTGAGCGGCTCTTCATCCATGCCTTTGTCTTCTGGGAGACGGTCATCCAGTGACCCACCCTTCAGTTTTTCATGGATGGCGAATGGCTCCCCAAACTCTGTCAGGCCTGCGCCTTTCAGCTTCAGAATATTCTCACTGCCGAGCGCCTGATCAAACTCACCAAGTGCGGTGAGGATCTTAGCTTCGTGCACCAGCAGC
This sequence comes from Pseudovibrio sp. WM33, assembly GCF_001623165.1. NCBI lineage: Bacteria > Pseudomonadati > Pseudomonadota > Alphaproteobacteria > Hyphomicrobiales > Stappiaceae > Pseudovibrio > Pseudovibrio sp. WM33. The sequence goes on along the minus strand of NZ_LMCK01000018.1, from coordinate 18,373 downwards.
TCAGCGCCCACAAAGGTTGGCGGGGAATCCGGTCCAGCGGAATACGCGTTTGGTCGCTTAATCACTGCATTTTCCATGTACGGATAGTCTTGCACCACGCCAGACGCGTCATAAGACAGCACATTTTCCGCATTGGCCGCACCGCCCGTTACAGGAGGACTGACCTTGCCTGTCACATCCATGGCATGCTCTTCAGAAATGCCAAACATGTTGCCATAGGGCTGTTTGCCACCATTTGTATTGCCGTGTTGAAAAGCTGAGGGCACGGAGTCCGGCTCAATGACCATGGTTCCATCTGGTTTGGTTTGCACCTTGATGGGGCTGTTATCCGGAGGCGTTTCACGTGCGCTTGCAGACCCCGCTGCAGCTTGAGCTGGCGGTAGATCAATGCTCAGGACTTTGGCAACAGCTCTCATCCACGTGTCATAGTCAGCCATTGTCACCTCGGAAAACCTCACAAGTCTTACAAACCACTCGTGATCTCCTCGTTTCAGCCAAGAGTTGGATGGAGTATCGTTTGTCGCCTGAACGGTGGAAAGTGATCAGCCAAAACAGCGTGTAAGCGGACCTACCAGAATGCAGAGAATTACATCTATCGCCGGCCCTCAATCAGAGCCAACGTCTGCTCAACAAGATCAGAAGAATTCCGGGAGGGAGGCTTTAGCTAAAGCAACGGGGCATGTCAGCTTTCCACCCCAACGCCATGCCGCCCTTTGCTGTGACTGAAAGCCGTTGCGCCGGAAACAGTCTCTCCGCTGGAGATTACTGAAAGGCCGCGCCGCATCTCATTCCTGATCGCCTCTCCTTCTGTCATGTCCCACTGCTCAAACATGGAAAGCCGGTCACTGCGCATGCACATTTGCGGAAATTGCGCCATATGCGCCGCCAATTCTTTCGCCTTGGTGAGAGCCTCCCCGTCTTCCACGAGGCGATTGACGAGGCCAAAGGCCACGGCTTCCTCACCGCTCACACTGCGCCCTGTCAGGATCATATCTGAAGCACGGGATTGGCCGATCAAACGCGGCAGGCGGATGGTACCCATATCAATCAATGGCACACCAAACCGCCGGCAATAGACGCCAAACACCGCAGATTTTCCGGCAACGCGCATATCCGCCCAAAGCGCCAGCTCCAGCCCGCCAGCCACTGCATGGCCCTCAATCGCCGCTATCACTGGTTTTGAAAGCCGCATTCGAGACGGGCCCATCGGCGCGAAATCGCCTTCCTCTTGCAGGGTATTAAGCTTGCCTTCTGAAATGGCTTTAAGGTCAGCCCCCGCGCAGAACGTGCCTTGAGACCCGGTGAACACGGCAACGGAGAGGCTGTCGTCCTCATCAAAGCGAGTAAAGGCATCCACCAGCAGCTGCGCCGTCTCCCCATCCACCGCATTGCGCCGTTCAGGTCTATCCAGCGTAATAACCGCCGTCGTCCCCTCAACCTCAAAACCAACCGCCATAAACCCCTCCCCTGAAATTCAGGAGAAGCCTAACAGAACTTGCCAAGCCCCGTCAGCCATTCAAAGGTGGAGTATGGGGCTCTATTTATCAGTGCGTTTATGGGGGATTTATTGCTTGGGCTTTCTTCTGAAGATACGCCCAAGCACGACATCTAAGACCTTTTCGAGAGCAAAGAAGGCTGCACCTGTTCCCAGTATTATGAGGATGGGAATGCGTGTGAGAAAATACAGAAACTCCCAAATGACAAGAAGCCAGCCAAGTATGCCTGTAACCACAAGTGTTTTACTAGGCCTCTTCTTTCCGCCTTCATTTTCCAATAGCTCCTCCCCTCTTCCCGACCTAAACAATATTTGGGGAGAGGAGCCAATATTGCAAGTATAGGTTGTTTCTACACTCACAGCATTGGGGGGATTTGGGAAGATTGGTCATGTGGCTATTGGTATAGACATTCTCAAATCAAAATGTCTATACCAATTCTGAGCATCCAGATCTTCAGAGCTGCGCCAGCAGCAGGCGCAGCTTCTCCAATGTTTTACAAGCTAAAGGACGCCAGAGCGCTTGGAGATGTCGCATTGACCAATGAGAAAACCTGTTTGGCGAGCTCAGTCTGAACGTGCTGCGCTTTCTCGCGCGCCAGATCTAAATTCATGTCCTTGTTAATTTCCGCCGCAACTTCAGCATCAACAGGGCCTTCTGGCTGGGACAGCAGCTCAATCTGAGCATCACGAGCAGAACCGATACTGTCGTAAACATCCTCAAACGCAGCGTTCCAATTGATGAATGCCTCTGCCAGAACGCTTACAGCCACGTCGGCAGTATCACCTGCCAACATCTCTGAGAAATCAAAGGTGAGAACGTTGATCCCTGCCATGCCTGCATTTTCTGCAGCTTCTCCATTGAGGATCCAGGTCAGGGTGTTTGTCTGATCGTTTGGCTCACCATCCGTGCTGCCCGGAAAAATGCTCTCCAGTTGCTCACGAATGTCATCATTCTCGAGATACGGGTTATCAGGATTAAACTCGATGCCATCTGCAAGTATTGCCTGAACGTTTTCTTGAAACTTGGAAAGCTGATCAACAAAACTCGAATAATCACCAGATCTGTTTGCTATCTCCGCATGTGCCTTCATCAAAATAGACTCGATACGAAGAGGCATCAGCTCCATGTTAAGTTCAGAAGCATCAAATATAAGCTTTTCCTCTGACCAATCTCTTTCAAAGATCTCAGCGTAAACCTTGTCTGCAGCTTCTGCATCCAGGGGAGCAGGCTCAAAGATGCCTTTAGCAGCGTCAACCCGAAAGCTCTTGAAGCTTTCATCTGCTTCAAAATAGGCCAGAGTCGAACTAGGTCGCTCTACAGGGTTCTGTGTTTCGAACAGCTGAACACTGCTAGTATTTAAATCAACAGAATTCATGCTTCTGTCCCTCTCTGGAAATAATGGGACATCTCGGTAAATCCGAGTCTGCAGAAGAGCATCATGCACTTTCATCGAAAGTCTGCAGCAAACCTGACAACGGAATCTATTTCAAAGAAAACAACGCAATCAAAGCTGCAAGTATTCTATCACAATACATGCATAATTCACATGAATTATAATAAGTCATGCAATTCACTACTTAGGAAAATCGATTTCATTAGGTCCAGCCTCAACACACCTGGAACTATATATTGGTATAGACACTTTAAGAACAAACTGTCTATACTGCCTACATGACAGATCTTCCTCTCGCCTATCAGAATCTCGCCGCCGATTATATTCAGAAAACGCATGATGACAGCAGGGCTTTGCGGGGCTCGGTTTATCAGCAGGCGAAGGGCAATGTGGAGAACGTATTCGTCAAGATGCCGGTCGGAGCCGGGCGCAAGAGCCTGTATGTGGGGCCAGCATTGCAGCCGGAAACGCAGGCGAAGGTCGAGCAGATCAAGTATGCCAGCGAGCGGGCGCGAGCGCGGCGTAAGGACCTGAGCGTACTCAACAAAGTCGGCGTGCTATCGACACACAGTTATGCGGGCCGTGTGCTGGATGCCATGACCTATCATGGCCTGTTCCGCAATGGCGCCATTCTGGTGGGCACACTGGCCTATCAGTGCTACCCGTTGCTGTTAGGGTGTACGTTACCATCCACGCAGCTGGCGACGGATGACGCAGATCTGGTGGCTGCCTCACTGGCCATCAAGGCAGATGAAGGCATTGATATGCTCTCGATCCTGAAAGACGCCGATCCGAGTTTTGAGCCTATTCCGGAACTGGATGGGCGCGCCAAGCCGTCCCGTTTCCGCTCTCGCATCGGGTTTGTGGTGGACTTGCTAACCCCAACCCGCAAGCGCGGCGAAAAGCAACCGCTGGAGCTGCAGGGGCTGGATGCGGGAGCCATGAGCCTGCAATATCTGGCTTGGTTGATTGACGAGTCCACACCTGCCGCCCTGCCCTTCGGGGCGGGCATTCCGGTGTATGTGCCACGACCAGAACGCTATGCCGTGCACAAGCTCATCATCTCACAAAAGCGCGCGCATACAGCGACAAAGGTGACGAAGGATCTGGCACAGGCCAAAGCTCTGATCGAGGTCATTGGGCGCACCCGCCCCGGCATGATCAGCGACGAACTGCTGGCGGCACAATCCCAAGGCAAGCAAGGTTGGAGCGATCCCATCGTGAAAGCCATGAAAGCCCTCTGGCCCGACGGCTCCTGGCAGGAACGCCCTGAATTTGAGGAGTTTGTAGAGGGACTGTAGGCCCACTTTCAAAACTCACGCCATGAACAGATTGCTAATGTTGCAGTCTTGCGAAAGATGCCCCTTCTCCCAAATGGAATAAACAATATTCCCAGCAGTATTGAGGACAGAAGGCCCCAACTCATTTCCGTTCATATCAACGGCACAAAATGAAACTGCTGAGAAGTGCTTGTACCGCCCCTATCAAAAATCCGATAGCACATATCCGGCTTCAGCTCTCCGTCCATCTGTCCTTTGATAAACGCGGTTTCCAAATACCCGTAGCTATCAAACTCACCATTTCCAACCCACATAACACTCCCCCTAGTATTGGCCTCACCTGCATCAAAGCTGAGAGTATCGCCTGCATACATACTGAGCATCTCTGCCTTTATAGGGAGCTAAAGTCACGGTGGCAGCACAACGACCTCTCAGCATTCAGGGGGCCTACTGCCCCTCAGATTTCTTGAAGGCTTAAGGAAGACGCGTTATATTAGGCAAGTGGAACGGGAAGCGCTAACTCCCCGCTCCTTTCGTTAGGTTACCCTAAAGAGGGCCCGAAAGTAGACTGCCAGTCGTCTTCGGGCTCTTTTTATCTTGAACCTCAATTCAAATCTCACCTAACCACCACCTCCTTTGACCAGGCTTTGCTTCTGTCGGAGTGCCTAACCTCTCCGATTGCACGGACTGGCGCGTGCTGCTGCTTCGCAAAAAGGTGGTATAGGAGAGCGTATGCTGACCGGAACAGACCGACAACATTATGATTTATCTAACTTATTATCACTGGTTTATTTTAAAGGGCGAGATCTACTAGTTTTGAGCGCCACCTCAGTTCGCCCCGCCCTTAACTCGCCTCAGTCACACTCACATGCTTCATCAGGAAAGCATGGAACACCGCGTCGAACTCCTCCGGCTTTTCGATGTAGGCGGTGTGGCCGCAGTTCCTGACCACATAACGCTCAACGCTTCCGCCATTTGCCTCATAGCGGTCCAGTGCTTCGGAGGTTTGGGTGACCATCGGTTGGGGCGGGAAGACCTCTTCGCCAGGCCAGCTGGGGAGGAAGCCGAGTTTGCCTAATGAGCCCAGATCGAACATGGATGTATCAGAGACGACGAGATCATCCGCACCATGCACCCAAAGCACAGGCGGTTTGGCATCAACATCACAGAACCCCAGAGGGTTTGCCTGACGGGTGGGTACAAGCGCATTGGTGCTGCCATAACGGCCCGGCGCGACACCCGGCCAATTGGGCGAGGGCACCACATCCCCCGGATAGGATTTGTCGCCGATATGCTGCGCAAACATTGTTGCCATGTAATCGCCTAGCCGCTTAGGCTGGAAGGGCGGCTTCCAGACAAACGTGTTGAGGATATTGCGCGGAGAAAAATCGCTCCTTGTACTGCTGTCTTTGCCCATAAGCAGCTTTACAAACTCAGGATTCACTGCTGCAGCCCCGCTGCCTGCTCCGTCTTCAAAACACGGCGAGCCATCCGCTTTGCAACACCCAAAGCCAAAGGGAGAGGACGGGCTGACTTGCGTGAGCGACAGCACCCGTTGCGGATAATCGGCAAGAAACTGCCAGAGCACGCCGCCGCCGAGCGAGTGGCCAACCATATGCGCGGCCTTGATACCCAGCTCGTCCATCAGCGCGGCAAGATCATCGGAAAAATCCTTGGTGCCACGGGTTGCATCCACCACGGCGGCAGGGTCAGCGCCTGCATACCCACGCAAATCTGGTGCAATGGCACGAAAAAACTTAGGCAAGCGCTGCATGGTCTCTTCAAACCATGTAGCAGCAGAAAGACTGCCATGAATGAAGAAGATCGGCACACCGTCTTCAGGGCCAGAAAACAGCACCCGCGTGGTCAATCGCTTAGACTGAACAGACCGCGCTTCGAGAAGTGTTGGAATCTCAATCATCTTCACCCCAATGCTTTGGTGCACGTTACGAGCTGGCCCAAGAAAATGCCTGGGACAAACACGCAGGACCAACGGCTTAAAGCAGTTTCGTTGCCCTCAAATAAAGGCAAACCACCTCAAATAGCTAAAATTTGAAGAATGATGGCGGCGCGAATGCACCAATGTCAAGATACCACGCCATGCACGTATGGTGGGCAGAAACGGGAGAGCAGGCGACAAAGCAGAGGCGTGCGGTTCCCGTCACCGTGCCCGCTTGGCAGGTGTCGCGAGGGCTTTGATTTCCAGCAGGGCTTTTACTGCGATTTTGCGACTGGTCAGGCTGAGTTGCCGCTGCCAGGCGTCTTCATGACGCGACCAGCGGAACGCATTGCTCTTTAAGATCCGGCAGATCTCCTCGCTGGGTTGCTCATCAAACACAAACTGAATGCGGTTGATACGCGGGTTTTCTCTCACCGTCAGCCCAGAAATACGAATGCTTCCCGGTTCAACCAGTTGCTGTTGTTGCCGAGGGTTGTCTTGGGGCATAGCCTCGATCCTTTTTCTATATGCTATTCCTGAACATACAGAGACAGGATGCCAACGGGCAGGTCTGGTCTGATGCCAGTTATCTGACCCGTTGAACTCCCTCTCCGCATCACCCGGCACAGGGGTGTGGTGCTGCGATCACCCTCAATCTACGTAGGTAGGGTCACCTGAATGTTGAAGCAGGGCAAGAACCCGTAGACTGCGATCCTGTAGGTCCTCATTGTGTCCCATAATTGCGTGATTGATAGTGAGCAGCATGTCGTATTCCCGTGTGTGCTCCAGCCGACTTGTCAAAACGATGTTCAGAGCTTCCACGAGGTTCTTCAATTGGCAGGATGCAAGTTGAAGGCCTTCTAATTCCTGATGAAAAGAGGTTTCGTCCTCTCTGATAATATTCAATTCCGACATTCCACCTCACCCCGTATTTTTTAAACTAATGACTTATTCCGTGTTTTTATTATCCCGCGAATGCCTCCGGTATTTTGCAGGAGACACCCCAAACTGCCGCGTGAACGCGCTTATGAAATTGTTGTAGTGGCGATAGCCAATGTGCTGCGCGATTTTGGAGAGCGAGGCATCGCTCTGCTCAATCGTTTTGCGTGCAATCTCCAGCCGCTCGTTGCGGTAGACCTCAAAAACCGTCCCTCCAAAAATCTTCTTAAACCCGCTGTTCAGACGCTTCTCACCAAGGTTCACTTTGTACGCCAGGTCACTCAAAGACAGCGGCGTGCTGAGGCTGCCCATCAGCAGCTTGTAGGCTCGTCGAACACTCGCCACTTCGTACTCATTGAGCATTCCGCCAGCAGACACCTGATTGCTGAGAAAGTTGGCTTTCAGTGCCAGCAGCTGCAGCACGGCTCCTTCAATAAACAGGTTCCGCATGGTCCCAACCAGCGGACTGCTGATCATCGAGCGCACGAGCCGCCGCATTTCCGGCGTCGGTCGAAACTCCAGCAGGTGAAACTCCTGCTCGCTTGGTTTCAGAAATGGTAGAAACGTTGCCGGAACGTCATCTTCGAGTGCCCCAGCAAGGAACTCCTCCGAAATGGAATAGGAGAGCATTTGCAGATCTGTGCCGCGCGCGATCTGAAATTTGGTGGTAGACGGCCCGTACTTTACAAAATTAGCCCGGTCCGCACTCAGGCTGAACTGTCCAACATCAGAAACTGTTGCAATCAATGAACCCTGCAAAAGAAAATTTCCAGATATCGTGCAAGCTTCGCTTCTAAAAGATGTATAACAGGCGCTGAAATCACGTTTTGGTAGTATTTTTGCAATCCGAACTTGAAGATCTCTATTGTATTCAATGTTGCTGATTATAGCAGATACGTTTTCATTGTTTATATAGAGTGGGGCAGATGCATCAAAGTACTTTCTGAAATGTCCATCTTGTATATGGGACCACTCTGACTGCATTAAATATTCCACTCATAACTATTCCAAAAATAAATTCATTATGCATTTATACCTAGCGCATATTTTCAGTAGCAACTCAACTACTCAACTTAACCCCAATATTACCGTTGAGAATATTTTTGCCTCTCTAGAATAGTAATAAGAATTAACTGAAGTGTCTCTGCGTGATTACAAGCGGTTATACCCGGAGTAAATCCAGTCAAAGCAAAGAAAAGATGCAATCTACATAAGTAGTGATCTCTGGATGGACTCAACAACAACGATACACTTAATGAAACGACGCTGGCGTGAGCCTTAAGCCTTTTTCAAAGCCTGCTGCATGGTGCGGTAGGATTGGGTTTGCAGGGCGTTTAAGGAGAGGTTGAAGCTGTCGGCCAGTTCGCCGATCTCCTGCTCGTGCTGAGATAGCATGTCGGCGTCATCTGTCATGATGGCCAGTTCAACAAAACGGCCAAGGTCAGGCAGCTCGTCCAGCGTGACGTGGAACTTGCCGAGGAAGTAGATGTCGCGTTTCTTTTCCAGCCGCTCGACCTCCTCAAACCCCAAAGACAGGATCATGGCGTTCGTCTGATCTGCATCTGCCATATCCATAGAGATACATTTGTCCGGCCCCGGCCCTTTGCTGATCCAGAGTGCCCGGCCTGACGGGTGCATGACACGCAGCACGTGTTGCTGGTTGTTGTTGGCAAGGCGCCTGTCTGCAAGATCATAAAAGATGTCTTGCTCGGTATTGCCAAGGGTGAAGGGCACGGCTCCACGCGCTTCCAGCTGACTGCGGATCACCTCAAGATCGGCAACAGCGTATTTGCGCTCCACTTCATAGATACCGATGAAGTGATCACCCGGATCACACAGCATGCCTTTGGTTTGAAGATCGGTCCCAGTCATCACAGGCTCCCTAAGCTCATAAGAGTATCCTTAAAAAGCGTTTGAGAGGGATGCAAGGGTGGAAACATCACGGACCACTGTTACGTAGCCCGTGAT
>NZ_LMCK01000018.1:0-9348 GCF_001623165.1 Pseudovibrio sp. WM33 | reverse complement strand
ACCCACCTAACCGGGTCAATTTTGCATGCCGATTCACACGATGTTACTGGTGGGTGTTTGCCAAACCCCAATGGCTTAAAAGACAAAATGGAAATTGTCCTGCGTAAGAACGGTTTTTCGGTTGCAGCTGTGGACAAGCATGCTGATGCGATTGTTCATATTAGTGCTGTTGGTATGAAGATTGGCAGTAGTTGCGCAGCGCATGTACGGACCAGCGTTATGTTCACGACACTCAGTCTCTTGCCGAAATCTGAATACGTGCAATCTGGTACAACTGCACTTGTTTTCAATGAAATATCGATCGCTTCGATGATTCTGACAGGAGGCTTCATGCAACAGCGTTTAGCCCAAGCTGTCGAAGAACATGCAGATAAGTTATCATTGAAAATCCTCCGGGCACGAGAATTTCAGTTTGAATATCGTTAATCAAAGTTGGCAGTAGCCTACTTGGTCAGGCATTTTGAACAACGGGGTTATCTCTTGGATAATTTAAGAGACAAATTTGAAGCATGGCTTAGAGGTCATAGATTGAGCGAGAGAGTTATCGAGATGCATATGCAGTGGCATCTAAAACTCTCAAGTGCCTATGGCTATCTTGGTGATCTCCCACTTGAAGATATTGAACGTCTAGCCACCGCTCTTAATGAGCGCTGCCAGAATCCGGCTAGCCATGTGGAAATGCCTGAGCACCTGGATGTGATGCGGCTACATCCTGAAAACATCTTGTCATACCAGTGCGGGATAGATGAGTACCTCCAGTTTAGACAGTCCTTGGCCCTTGAGCGCCAATAGCCGCTTGATCTGGGCCTCACAATTGCTGGCTGGAACGTCTTCATATGGCTTTTAATTGCCTTTTGCCGCGCCTCGCACCCCCTAGCCTGCCTCTGCGAATCCAACTAATGAAAGTTGCATGAGTAGTCGCACATTCAACCGTTCTATCTTCGCGATCTTCTGCGCGGTCATTATTGTCATCCCTTTTGCAGCAGGGTACTTCAATGTAACCAGCCTTAATGCCACAGCTATGGAATGGATACAGGTGATCTCCGGCCTAGGTGCCTTGGTGATCGCAGTCCTTACCTTTCGGCTCGTCCTAGCTCAGCTCACCAAAGCAGACGCCCAGCTTTTGAAAGCTAACGTCCAGATAAAGCTTGCCCATAAGCAACTCGACCTCGCTAACGCTCAGCTCGACCTCGCCCGCAAGGATAGTGCAATACTCACTCTACAGATGAGAGCGAATGCATGGGCGGGTATTCAAATTGATCTTTCAATCATGGATGATGCCACTCCTGTTCTTCAGAACAGCAAGTTCAAGACGCTCGTAAATCTACAGCGAAAGCCCCTTCAGTATTTCCCCGACCCAGGCGTCGAGCACAAGTCCCATATCATTAAGGCTGACTTAATGCGTGGCCTTGATGATATTCGTATTCGGTTTACTGAAAATATCGTACGGACAGCGGGCAATTTGCCAGATGATGCCGACAAACTCAGATCGATGGTGGATGTGACCTTATGGGAGTTACGCGACGGGCTTGCAAGGAATGATCCTGACAGCATTGATTTATACCACGCTGCTGTTTTGGATAGGATGTCCCGTTACACCATGGAACTACAGCAATTGAAAAGCCAGTACACGGAGTTGTTGGACACTGCCAAAGCAAAATCTGATTGAGAGTGAGTTCAACCCCTCACAGCCAGCAGACGCTTAATCTCCGCTTCCATAGCTGGTGCAAAGGAGCGGGTTGCGTTGTCGTAGGCCGCCTTTGATGGGCCTATTACCATTTCATCCGGGATGCGGACACTGCTCTTGAGGCTATGGAAGCCCCTGTACCAGCGCTTACTTGCATTGAGGTTTGCCCTGAATACTGCACCAGCCCCATCCATGTTCAAGGTTTTACGGTTAGGGAAGCGTCCGCCCTTCATGAAGGCTTTCTCCAGATAAAGCCGCAGGCCCCTTGGCCGCGCTACTACCCCGCCTCTCTTCAGCTCCCTTGGCTTGAAATGCTTCAGGCTGATAAAGCCGCCCTTGGTGGTCAGCACATAAGACAGGCTGGCAGCGTTGCCCTTATAGCTTGCGCTCGCCCTCTTAGGCTTCCCCAGAGCTTTCCTGATTGTACGGGATGGCAAGCCTGTTTGCTTAGGAAGCGTCTTCAGCACGCCTTTACGCAGCTTGGTGCCGGTTTTATTGATGACCTTTCTGTAGGCGCGCTCTGCTGTCTTTCTGTTTCCTATCCGCTCAACCGCATTACGAAAGTGCACATGGTTGTCGTCTACGAATTCGAGGGTAACTGGAGGCATTATGCGGAGCCTTCTTCCGTGGCATGCGTGGTTTTGCTTTGGCCTCAGACGCTTTGTTGCTCTTTGCTGGTTGCGCTGCCCTTGTGCACGAACATGGATTTGTAACTTCTGGTTTCTTGAGCTTTGTGCTGGATAGAGCTAACCGGCCAGCAGATGTTATTTCAAAGAAAGAATTGCAGATGAATACATTGAGTAAAACTACTCTCGCCTTCATGTTTGGGCTAGTGAGCTGCCTACCTGCGAAATCAACGGAGATTGTTTCCACTCAGGAATCCGCGACTGCTGCGTTGCTCACTTCAGTCGAAGAGGTTCGTGTCCAGATAGTAGACACCGTACACGGTGATTGCTCTCCTGAACCCGAAGTACTGAAAGATAAATCTGAGAGCGCACTGCGCAAAAACGGCATACCTGTTACTGACGATACGACTGCCTCTAATGCCGCCGTGCTCTATTTGACACTTACTGGTTTCAAGCCCGGATCGAGATGTGCTGTGATGTTAGCGGCAAAGCTTTCTGTCAAATCGTATGCCATTGCCGCCCCTTCACAATACCTGCAAGAGGGCACTCGATTTAGCAATGTAGTGGATCTCAATCTCGTAGGGCACCTATATGTCACCGACAGCAATATACATTGGAACTTAACTGAAGCAGCTGGCGAGCTTGCGAATGAAGCTGCAAAAAAGATCCTACATGCGGGAGAATTTAAGTTCGAATACAAGTAGCGCTTTGTAGCGCGTTCCTCTTCCCTTAGGCGCAAGTGATATAAAACCGCGGTTCCCCGCACGCATCTACCAAACTGCTCAATGGAACTGAGCCCTTCAGTCTGTGCAGGGAGTAGACACGCAGCGTAGGTTTCCCAAGAGGTCGCGGACATGTTGTTTTTGCTGGTTTCTAGTGAGGCATCGCCAGTCTGCGGCCCATGCTTCTTTCGTTACGTTTTGGACCTGTCCGTTTTTCAGCTCGTAATTTAGTGCCACTGCCTCAGCATGCATCAAGGTCCGTGCAAGTTATACGAGTAAGTATGATGAGTGCATCTATTGAGTGCATAATTTATTTATGAATGTTAGGATAGTTTATGGTTGTAATTACAGAACTCACCGGCGGTCACGACTCTTTCCATCAATATGACGACGTTGAAGACATTGTTTACGCATATGACGGCAATGATTCTGTGCGTACCGGTAGCTTTGATGACATTGTTTATGGCGGTGGCGGTGACGACAATTTAGCAGGTGAATCTGGTAACGACACCCTTCACGGTGGCTCTGGGAATGATTTCCTGGACGGGGGTGATGGTGATGACACTCTTCACGGTGACTCTGGAGATGACGTTTTTGCTGCTGAAGCAGGAAATGATACACTCTATGGCGGCTCCGGCGACGACACTATGTTGGGGCAGGAAGGCAATGACATAATTTACGGCGGATCTGGCGACGATTATATCGAAGGTGGTATTGGTGACGACATTATCGTACCCGGACAAAGTGCAAGCATTGACTCTCATAACACCGTTTCCGGTGGTATCGGAAATGATCTCTTCGTATTCAAAGATATGGAAGGGATGACCGTCATTAAGGACTACACGGCCGGCACTGACCATATCGGTGTAATCATCGGCGAATACGAAAACATTGGTCTTGGCACCGTAACCGCAGGCCTCATCGATGGCGATTTGTATGTCGGTTCAGCACTGGTGACAGTGGACAATACATGGGTTGTGCTCGAGGGTGTCTCAGCTACACAGATTTCCGGTGCAGACTTTCTCGGTGTCGGTGCTGGTTAATTAATTTCTGTTTCATCATATATAGCCGCCAGCCCAGTGCTGGCGGCCACTAAGCCCCGTACAGATCCACCAGCAAAAGGATCAAGAACCTTTCCCTCAGGCGGACAGAACCATGCATAACAAAGCTCAGTCAGGACTGGGTCAAATATGCTTTTACTTGCCCATGAGCCGGATGCTGTGCCCTTCCCGTTGATCTCTGACCACTTAGCCATTGCGCTGGCGTATCCGCTTAGGAGGTCTTCTTTCCTTCCTTCACCACTATCAATCCCCAGGTCGAGCCAAAGGCGCTTGCGGTCTTGCCATTCCTTGGCCCTTGCGCTCAACACTGAAAAAGGCGGTACGATAAAATCTTGGCTTAGTGCCCCTTTAGTCATTCCATGCTCTCTAAGCTTGATGCTCAGGGCATTCGCTTGGGGGCTCTAAGGGCCTCAACTGGTTTAGTGTGCCGCATCTACGACACTTGATTTCAATGGGTTTCACGATTGCGCCCGGTTCGTTTTTGAACAGGAGTGCATTGCAGTAGCCACATCTGGTTGATTCCAAAATGATTCTCGACGCATAAATGCCCCCTGCTCATAATTGCTGTGAGTAGATATGGCGGGGGCGGTAATATGCAAATTCTTACCGGGCGGGTGCTGTAGTCATAAACAAGCCCGTAGCTCTGGAGGTTGCTGCCTCTTAGCCTCTCGCTTAATAGTAAGTATAGAGGCTTTCTTTTATGAGCGACTACTCCTCAGACAATATCTCGTATGATGATGCGGTTAAGTTAAAATCTGAAAACGAAGAATTGTCCCTTCGAGTAAGGCTTGGCTTAAAACGTGAAATACAATTAGAGAAAAAATTAAGAAGTAAGTTACTAATTGACTTCGCTGCTGCTGCAAGCATTTCGAGCATAATTTTTCTTTTCGCTTACCTTGCTTTACAAGCAGTCATATTGAATGATGAGAACTTCAAAATAGACGCGGGAGTTATAACCCTCATCAACCGTTCTTTAAATATCTTGCTTGAGCTAATGATACCCTTCACGTTTGGTTTCTTAGGTGCATCGGCCCGCGTTCTCTTGTCTGGATTGAGTTACCTCAGATCTATCCTGTTGCTCGTTGCATCAGGGCTAATTGCAAGTTTTGCTTGGATATCTTTAAAGTCAAAGATCTTTGTCTCACTTGTAACGGCTCATCTCCAAATAAATGCAATCCAAGTCCAAGGTAACTTGGTCAACAAGAATGATAGTGATGAAATCTACTCTCTCATTCTTGTTGTCACTTTCGTTGGAATGTTCGCATCAAACATCTTCATTGCAGTCGAGCAGCGTGTAGCCCGATTGGCAGATAAAAAATCACAACAGAGCAACAATCAGACTAATGACAACTGACACTTTGGTTTTGCATTATCATCAAGCCGCAAGTTGTCTCATCTTATCTGAATAGATACCCGATTTAGGTCGAAACTGCACGGACAAATCTTTATCAGCAAATGCGGGTAAATCTCTTTTATTACAAACATTTACCGAAATTTGATGAAGTGCTCTCTCAAAACGATCATGAGCTGTTTGTTTTGCAAGGCTCATCTGGTCCAGTACCTTCTTCGGTTGGATCTTGTAAGCGTAGCAGAACACCAGAAGCGAGAGCGCTTTTCTCTCTTCGTTTCGCTTGATGTAATGCATCCAATCCCATGTCTCTTCCATGCGGGCAATAGCTGCAGCATCCGGCCCGGTCATGTTCCTGGCTCTCTTTTCCGCTTCAGTAAGCTTCTTTGCAACGGCATTCAAAGCCGCTTCCCACTGATCATCATCACTCGGGCTGAAGTCCGGCCAGAAGCTTTGAGGTTGCCCCGGTCTGACGCCCCTCACTCTCATAAGACGCATAACAACCTGTGCCTCGATCAGCCGGTCGAGGATCACGGCATAGAGTGCTTGAATGTCGCTCATTTAGTTCTCCAGCTGTTCCAGGAATTGAAAGAATGCTGCTTCTGCTTTGCGAGCCGCCTCAAGGTGAGTTTCCGCATAACCTTGTGCAATCAGCTTTGTGTCATTCACTATCCAATGCCAGCGCTCTCCACCGTTGGGGCCTAAATCCCAATACATCAGCAGGGTCGACTCCTTTCGCTGGGGAGGTCTGGCGGTATAATCTCTTGGCTTATCAGCCCAGGTCAGTTCCCAATAAAAGACTGGCTCATATGGCTTGTCATTGCTCATGCAGACTATCTTTCCTGCTTGCTCGATCTGTTTCGTAAAGCTTCGAAACTCAAAGCGGATACATTAGCTCTTTCGTGGCAATCAGCCTTTAAACTAATCAGATGAAACAACTGGGGTGGGAGTTTGTTTTGCGAGTGATAGTGCTTCCTGCGTCTGAATAAAAACTTCTTCAGGTTCTTCTTCATGCTCCGAAAGTTCTGCAGGCGGGATTGCATATGTTGATCTAAGTTTTTTTTGTGATTTTTGTTACGTGCAGGCCAAGCTCTAAAGCACATTCTCTTCTTGTGTGAGTACGTTCAGCAAATTCGTGTTCCATAGAGAAGTAGTTTTTGGCCCACTGAATATCTGATTGTGCCTTACGATGCATGTTATCAAGAGAGAGGATATCGTAACACAAATTAGGATCTATACTGAGCCAGTCTATGTCTGCTGGGAAAGTTGGTGGTGATGGGAAATCAGTAGTGATTGTGTTCTCTTGACACACCCCATGAGCGTTTAAGTTTCCATGATCTCTAGCCACCGCAGAAAGTGACTTAGCGTACTCATCTAATATGATTATGGATCTTAAGGCCAAGTATTTGGCTCTTTCACGCTTTGATGCGATGTCTTTAAGTAAGGGTGTGAATCGGCATGCAAAATTGACCCGGTTAGGTGGGTTATGAGCGTTTAAGATTGACCCACCTGTTTGTTAGGATCCGTGCATTTAGCGCGGGGCATGAACGGGTGATATTGATGGAAAGTGCAGCCAAGATCCGCCGTCTTGTTTTACGAGATGGTCGCAGTGTCCGGTCGGTCAGTCGGGAGACCGGCCTATCGCGCAATACAATCAGAAAATATGTTAGTGATGCCTCGCCGCCGCGTTATCAACGTCAGGTTTCCCCGATCCGTCACAAGCTGGCTGCTTTTGAAAGCCGTTTATTGGAATGGTATGAACTGGAGCAGAAGCGCCCACGGCGGGAGCGGCGGACAGCCTTACAGCTCTATGAGCAACTGGTTCTTGAGGGATATACGGGCTCTTATTCTCCGGTTCAACGTTTTATCCGTGATCTGAAGCGAGCTAAACCGTGGTCTGGTGAGGCGTTCATCCCGCTGCCGTTTCAACCCGGGGATGCGCTTCAATTTGACTGGAGTGAAGAACATGTTGTGCTGGGCGGAGTTGCCCAGAAGATAAAGGTTGCCCATTTCCGTCTGTGCCACAGCCGTAAACCCTTTGTGTTTGCTTATCAGAGCGAAGCGCAGGAGATGGTTCTTGACGCCTTTGTTCGTGCCTTGACCTTTTATGGCGGTGTCCCGCGCCGGGTCATCATTGATAACCCGAAAACGATGGTGACGTTTGTGTCGCGATCCAAAGACCGGATCTATCATCCTCGTTTTCTAGCGCTGATGAACCACTATGTGATGGAACCGGTGGCGTGTACTCCGGCATCGGGTTGGGAGAAGGGTCAAGTGGAGAACCAGGTACAGTTTTTGCGCCGCCATCTTTTTACGCCAAAGCTGGTCTTTGAGGATCTGGAGGGGTTGAATGCCTGGCTGCATCTGCACTGTGACGAGCTTGGCAAGCGCTCGCATCCCGAGCAGCCTGAGCGTACGATTGATGCTGTTTTTACTGATGACTGCGCGCAGTTACGCCCCTTAGGTCGGGCCTTTGATGGCTATGTAGAAAAGACTGGTCGTGTTCGCTCAACCTGCCTGGTTCAGTATGCCAGTAATCGTTATAGCGTTCCTGCTCATTTTGCTGGCAAGCTCGTCTCACTGCGCGCATATGCTGATCGCATTGTGGTGGTTGCTGGACAGGAGATAATCGCTCAGCACACACGCGGTTTTACCAAGAATACCAGTTACTTTGAGCCCTGGCACTATGTGCCTTTGCTGGAACGTAAACCCGGAGCTTTGCGCGATGGTGCTCCCTTTGCGAACTGGCAACTCCCCAAGGCAATGCTCATGATCAAAGACCATTACATGGACAGCAAAGGCGGCGATCGGGAGTTTGTTGATCTTCTCATGCTGGTGCAGGACCATGGGATTGAGATGGTCGAGGCGGCTTGTGAACTGGCCGTTGAGCAAAACACCTTGCGCCTGCCAGCCATCATCAACCTGATCAATCAGCAGCATGATCCGGTGATCACGCCACTACCCCACAGCTATGACTATCCTCATTTGACGACGCGTCCACAGGCAAACTGCAAACGCTATGAGGCGCTGTATGTGCGCCATGAGGGGGCCGCCCTATGAACGTTCTGATCGACCAACTCACACACCTGCGCCTGCATGGAATGGCGACCTGCGCACAAGACTTGCTGGCCTCGCGCAAGCAATCAGACCTTACGACAACACTCAAACAATTGATCGACGCTGAGACTGTAGACCGTCAGGTCCGTTCCATCCAATATCAAATGCGTATCGCAAAATTCCCTCATCACAAGGATTTTGCCAGTTTCGATTATAGCGCGAGCGTCGTTACAAAGGTTCAGATCGACCCGTTCTGTTCTGGTCAGTTCACCCAGGAGGCTCACAATCTCATCCTTGTGGGCGGCACTGGATCAGGCAAGACCCATATCGCGATTGCTCTGGGAACCACATTAATCAACCAGGGAAAGAAGGTCCGCTTCTATAATGCAGTTGACCTGATCAATGCCTTGATCAAGGAGCAGGCTGATGGAAAGAGCGGGAAAATCATCCGTCAACTGACATCACTGGATTGCGTCATCATCGACGAGTTGGGCTACATCCCATTCCCAAAGTCCGGCGGTGCACTCCTGTTCCACCTCATCAGCAAGCTCTATGAGAAAACCAGTGTCATTATCACCACAAACCTGGAATTCGGCGAATGGGTATCCGTCTTCGCAGATGCCAAGATGACGACCGCGCTGCTGGACATTCTGAGCGATCTGCTGGCATCAAAGGGACAGTCGGAGTTGGTCTTAACGGAGTGTCTGTTGGTGTTTCCGGGAGTGTCTCTGGACAAAACAGCAAGGGCCATAACACTTCGAACACGAAGACAAATGCGCTTGTGAAAGCTGGAGAAGGGGTATCTATTGATCAGCCCTACTTGAGTGGTCCGGTTTGAAAGTTAGTG
>NZ_LMCK01000017.1:10591-17528 GCF_001623165.1 Pseudovibrio sp. WM33 | reverse complement strand
GCGTCCGGTGGTGACAAGAAATTGTCGATGACAGGGAAACCTGTCATTGACACGGGGACGTGTCATTCACGTCTGTCCGAGAGGGAGCCCGCGCGTTCATGATAAAAGGCCCGGGCGAGGCGAACAGCCATTGCCGAAGAAACATATCTAACAAGTAGCGCAGGCAAAGCCTGTTCGCCTTGCTCCACCCGTTCAAGCGGGATCCTCAAACACAAACACCGCCGGGAAAGCCCAGCGGTGCTCAAAGTGCTTGAAAAGCAGGTGTCAAATCTGTGCGTATTCTTATCCGAAAACCGGAGCCACTTTTCAGGAACAGGCTTTAGTCATCCAGATAGTCAGCGCACTTTTCCGGAACCTGATCGCCCCACGGCATGATCGGCACGGTAGAAGTCGAGTTCTTCGGGCTGCCTTCTACGAGTTTGTCGGAGTACACCAGATAGACCAGCACGTTCCGCTTAGCGTCACAACCGCGAACGATGCGCATTTTTTTGAAGAACAGGGAGCGGCTCTGGCGGTAGACTTCATCGCCTTGCTCAAACTTGCTTTTGAACTTGATGGGTCCAACCTGACGACAAGCCAATGAGACATCGGAGGTTTCTTCTTCCAGTCCGAGCCATCCGGAGATGCCACCTTTTTCAGGCACTGTGAAGTGACAGGCGACGCCCTCGACTTCCGGGTCATCCAGTGCATAGGTCGCCAACTTGTGGTCCGGGCTCAGGAACTTCCAGACAGTTGACTTCTTGAAGATCAGATCCGGCTCCTGTGCCTGCGCAGCGGTGCCAAGCATCCCCAGCGTTACTCCAAGAACGACCGTCGCGGTGCTCACCATTTTCAGGACTGATTTTCCAAGCGCAGAGATCTGCACAGCTCCCCTCCATTTTCAAAAGAACAAATCAAATCACTCCCGATATAGGAGTTTTTTTGGCAACTACCAGCAAGAGAACCAGAGATTTTTGTAAAACCTACCGGAATCCGTTGGTTTTGCCCCAATAAGGCCATAGAATAGCTTATCTCTAAGATTTCTCTGAGGAAACCAGTATTGCGGGCTATGACCATTTCCAGACTCCCCTTCGCGCACTCATGCGCAGCCGTGGCTCTTGCCCTTGGCGCCTCCCTTATTTGGACCGGCAGTGCGTTTGCACGCCCTCAGGTGTGCGACAGGCTTGAGACGGAGTTTATCGAGCTTTCTGAGCAGGTCGAAAGCAATGGCAGCTCCAACAGCTGGCAAACAGCCTATGAAGAGCAGCTGGTTCATATCCGCAACGTACAGTCCCAGATGTCCAATTTTGGCTGTGATGGTTCCTTTGGCCCTCCACAGTGCCAGCAACTGAGCTCTTCTTTGCAGCAGATGAATGAGAATCTGACCTATCTGGACAGTCAGAGACAACAGGAACTGTATTCCAGCGTGTTGCAGGACCGGCTTACTGAAGTGAAGCAGGCGCTGGTTGATCTGAACTGTTCAGATCGTTCTGACCAGCGAGTCCAGCCACTGACGCCGGCACAGGCCAATCAGCCTTTGCAGCTGGAGCCACGTTCGACCGCTGGTTTCTCCTCCGGTGGTCAGCAATATGCGACCATGTGTGTGCGCAAGTGTGATGGCTACTACTTCCCGATCAATCCGAATTCCAGTGCAGAAGATCTGACGGAAGATGGAGAGATTTGTCAGGCGCTGTGTCCAAGTCAGGATACTGAGCTGTATGTCTTCCAGGTTCCTCAGGAAACACCTGCCCAGATGCGGTCTTTGTCCGGTGCGCCTTATACATCGCTTGCCAATGCCTATCTGTTCAGACAGCAGAACAACCCGGCTTGTTCCTGTGACGCAGCTGGTGGACAACCTGGCAATCTAGAGCCGACACCTGCGATCCCACCACTGGAGCAGGCACTTCCGGGTAATCAGCTGGAAGATCTGACACCGGGTGCAACAGCGACATACCCTGCTATTCCGAACCAGAGTGAGCTGCGTCAGACCGTAAACGCAACAGAGGCCCAGAGTGATATCTCCGAGCCTCCGCTTGTTCAGAAGAAATTTGTGCCGCGCGAGGTTGAACCCCGCACAGGCCCTATCAGGAAAGTCGGTCCAAAGTTTTTTCCCGACCAATAAGCGGTAGCATGTTCTTCAGGTCTGGACCGTGTGCCAGACCTGTAATTGCCTTACGCAGTGGCATGAACAGGCCTTTGCCTTTTCGGCCAGTCTCAGCTTTGACGGCTTTGGTCCACTCGCCCCATGTTTCCTCGGTCCATGGCTCTTGCGGAAGTAGAGCTGTGGCCTGAGTGATGAAGTCCTTGTCTTCCTCGGCAATGTCTGGTGTGGCGGACCCAACGATCAGCTCCCACCATTTTTTCGCATCGCTTACGGTGGAGCAATTTTCTTTAACCGCAGTCCAGAACGCTTCATCACCCTCAACGCCGTCTGCTTTCAGGCGGTCTGCAACATCAGCAAAGCTCATGGCATGGACGAGTTTTGCAGTCAGGTGGCCCACATCTTCCGGGTCAAACTTTGCAGCAGACTTGGAGATGCCGGAGAAGTCGAGCATGTCTGCCAGAGCTTCCATGGTTGGAGCAGGTTCAACTGCGTGGCTGGTGCCTGTGAGCACTGCGAGAGAGCAGACTGCCATTGGCTCATAGCCTTCTTCCCGCAGCGAGCGGATAGACAGGGCGCCAGAGCGTTTGGAGAGCCCCTCACCTGATGCAGTGGTCAGCAGGTTGTGATGACCAAACTCAGGAACTTGTGCCCCCAGCGCCTGGAATATGGCAATCTGTACACCGGTATTGGCAATGTGGTCTTCACCGCGAATAACATGGGTGATGCCCATATCCGCGTCATCCACAATGGATGGCAGGGTGTAGAGGTAGGTTCCATCTGCGCGGATCAGCACCGGATCAGACAGGGAGGCAAGATCAACGGTCTGACGACCACGGATCACATCATCCCAGTGCACTTCTGTTCTGACAGTGGAGAATGCATCATTTTCTGCGTGGTTTGGCAGTTTGAAGCGCCAGTGTGGTTTGCGGCCTTCTGCTTCATATTCAGCGATCTGCTCCCCAGTGAGCTTCAGGCCAGCACGGTCATAAACAGGAGGACGGCCCAGAGCACGCGCACGGTTACGGCGGCGCTCCAACTCTTCCGGCGTTTCATAGCATGGGTAAAGGAGACCTGCGTCTTTCAGCTTGGCAGCTGCTGCATCATACAATGCAAAACGCTCGGATTGTTTTTCCACGCGATCAGGGTTGATACCCAGCCACTTCAGATCTTCGGCAATGCCCACTGCATACTCTTCTTTAGAGCGTTGCACGTCGGTATCGTCGTAGCGCAGAACGAAATTGCCGCCCTGCTTTTTAGCAAAGAGATAGTTGAAAAGCGCCGGGCGCACATTGCCGATATGGATGTGGCCAGTCGGAGATGGCGCGAAGCGAACAGTAACACTCATGGCTGAGCCTTCTCATCAATAAACAAGTTTGACACTCGGGTATCGCGTTGGCTGGTACGGGTCAACCAGCCAATCTCCGATACCTACGGAATATCTCGGGTTTTAGGTTCAGTTACCGGCTTTTGCTGAATTCAAGCTGGAGAACGAACCAGCATCAGCTGCGGCTTTACGGCAAACAAAACCAGGCCCAGGCCAAAGCAATAAAGGCTGGAGAATGCAAACTGAGTGTCCAGCTCAATACCGTTATCCAGCAGGATACCCATAAGCCCCGGAGCTAGCGCAGAGGCAAAGACCATCATGGCGGAATACACTGCACGGATGGATCCCAGATGAGCTGTTCCGTAAAGTTCGGCCAAAACAGCAGAAGCAATCGCCCCCCAGGAGCCGACGGTTATGGCGAGGATGATCATCGCAATTGGCACAAAGTACTCTTCGCCGCCAAAGGCAAACACGAGCACACTCACACCGAGAGGAATAACAGAAAGCGGGAGCAATGAGACGGCAGAGAAACGGTCAATCAACATACCAGCAGTCATAGAGAACACAGCGCCAGCCGCTGCATAAAGTGGCAGATAGGATGGGATTACAGTCCGTGCCCAGCCCTTTGCTTCCATGAAGTGGACCTGATGGAACATGAGGCCTGTGACAAGAAACGGCACAGCGAGCACGGCTGTCATAACCACCCAGAACCGCCAGTCCGACATCACCTGCTTTCTGGTCCAGCTCACAGCAGGGCCATTTGAGCCTGAAGACTCAAGCGGGTTTTCCGGTGTCCGGTCTTTCTTGAGGGTCAGATAAGCCAGAGGAAGGAAGACGACGAGAAGCGTTATGCCCGCTGCGGACCAGAGATCCCGCCATGAGAATGCGACCATGAGCGAGACAGCGGCCAATGGCAAAAGCGCTTCGCCTGCCATGTTGCCAAAAGAGGCCAGGCTGAGTGCCTTCCCTCTGGAGCCATGAAACCAGCGCGACATGGCTGTCTGCGAAGTATGGGGGAGCATGCCCTGCCCGAACAGTCGTAAGCCATAGAGGCAAATTGCAAGTAATATGATGGAGTTATGCCAGCTCATTAAGAAACTGAATCCGGCAAGAATGATAATTGCAGCACACCCGACGACCACAGGGCGATAATAATCGACTATCCTGCCCAAGTAGATGAGCGTTGCAGCACTTGCTAGTGTCGCGAACATGTAAATTGAGCCGAAATCACCGTGAGAGAGGCTATAGGTCTCACGGATCTGGGAGGAAAATTGCGCGATGAAGAAGGTTTGACCAAAGCTGGAGCCAAACCCGAGCAGAAACCCGCCCGCGACCCAGCGC
Organism: Pseudovibrio sp. WM33; assembly: GCF_001623165.1. Classification (NCBI taxonomy): domain Bacteria; kingdom Pseudomonadati; phylum Pseudomonadota; class Alphaproteobacteria; order Hyphomicrobiales; family Stappiaceae; genus Pseudovibrio; species Pseudovibrio sp. WM33. The sequence continues at coordinate 12,780 of NZ_LMCK01000017.1, read as the reverse complement.
AGGTTGCGCTGGAGAAATTGGAAGAAAGTCATAGACTTAACCTAAAAAGCGTAGAAAGTGATTCAGGCAAGGCGTGATGCTTGCCTGAGCACCAGAGATCAAGTCCAGAGCGCGGCCTGCTTGTTCTTAAAGTAAGATCTCAAGCCGCGTGTGGTTCTAGGTTCGATCCCGGAAACGATTGGTGATTGGGTAGCGACGATCGCGCCCAAAGTTCTTTAGTGTGATTTTGACACCCGGTGCAGCCTGACGACGCTTGTACTCTGCGATGTAAAGAAGGTGTTCGACTCGATGGATGGTTTCTACAGAGTGGCCGCGCTTGGCGATCTCGTCAAGGCTCAACTCTTTTTCAACGAGACAATGCAGGATGTCATCCAGAACATCGTATTCTGGCAAGCTGTCCTGATCGGTCTGGTTTTCACGCAGCTCAGCTGTTGGCGCTTTGACGATGATGTTGTTCGGGATCACCTCACCCGCTGGCCCCATAACACCTGCCGGATGGTTTTTGTTGCGCCAGTCAGACAGACGATAAACCTCGGTCTTGTAAAGATCCTTGATCGGGTTGAAGCCGCCATTCATATCCCCATAAAGGGTGGCGTAACCGACAGACATTTCTGACTTGTTGCCGGTGGTAACAACCATGGAGCCGAATTTGTTGGATACAGCCATGAGGATGACACCGCGAGAACGGGACTGCAGGTTTTCCTCGGTGATACCGCTCTCAGTGCCTGCAAATACGCCAGCCAGCGTCTGCTGGAAGCCCTCGACAGGCTCTGCGATTGGAATGGTATCGTACTTCACCCCAAGTGCATCCGCGCAGGCCTTGGCGTCCTTGATGCTTTCCTCGGAGGTGTAGCGGTATGGTAGCATGATGCAGTGAACACGATCAGCGCCCAGAGCATCAACGGCCATGGCCGCACAGATCGCACTATCAATACCGCCGGACAGGCCCAGCACCACGCCGGGGAAGCCATTCTTGTTTACGTAGTCTTTCAGGCCAAGCACGCAAGCAAGCCAGTCTGCTTCCTGTGTATCTGGCATTGGAACGATGCGAGTTGGTTTTGCGAACCACAGACCTTCTGCATCTTTATTGAAGTCGAGGTAATCTGTTTCCTCGGTGAACTGACCGAGTTGCATCACCAATGAGCGATCATGATTGAGGGCAAAGGATGCGCCGTCAAACACGAGCTCATCCTGACCACCAACCTGATTACAATACACGAGCGGAAGGCCCGTTTCGACAACACGAGAGAGCATGATCTGCATGCGCTCATCTATTTTATCGCGGTAGTAAGGAGACCCATTTGGAACCAGCAGGATTTCAGCGCCTGTCTCTTCCAGACATTCGCAAACCTCATCGGACCATGTGTCTTCACAAATCGGAACGCCAAGGCGCACACCACGGAAACTCATCGGACCCGGATTGGGCCCAGCATCGAAGACACGCTTTTCATCGAAAACGCCATAGTTTGGCAGGTCGACCTTGTAACGCAGGCCCTCAATGTTGCCGTTGTCGAGCAGTCCGACGGCGTTGTAGAGCTTATCCTCTTCGGCCCATGGCAGGCCAACGAGCAGTGCGGGACCACCATCAGCCGTTTCTTTTGCCAAGCCTTCCAGTTCACGCTTACAGGCAGCTACGAAGGCTGGCTTCAAGACCAGATCCTCTGGCGGGTAGCCAGCCAAAAACAGCTCAGAATACAAAACCAGATCAGCGCCTTGTTCGGCGGCCAGCTTTCGGTGATGACGCACTTTCTCAGCATTACCGGAGATATCACCAAGGCAAGGGTTGGCCTGTACGACGGCCAAACGGAACTGGTCTTTAATCATCATATAAACTTCAAAGGCTTTAGTGGATGGAAGGGGTGGCCCTGTTTGCTTCGAGCTTTAATAGCTTTGGTTCTCGTGTACCGCGTTTTTGTAGCAGAGAAAAGTCGATCCATCACATAGTTGACGGTTGAGGAAAGGATTCACAGGGTGAAAATCAATCTGACGACTTCTTCTTCACCTGCCCAGAATCTTTCGCCTTTGCCATGAGGTCCAGATGCTGTTGCAGCCTTGTGCCCATTGGCATCTGTGCCATGTCCCTGGCCTGAATAGGCTCATCCCCCTGCATCACGATGGCCTTCAGGCGATCATACAGAATTGCGGGCGCGATTGGTTTGGCAAGGAAGTAATTTACGCCAGCATTGCGC
>NZ_LMCK01000017.1:0-10576 GCF_001623165.1 Pseudovibrio sp. WM33 | reverse complement strand
CGGAACGGCGGGAATCAGCCGTAATGACGATTACCGGGGTCTTGGCAATTTCAGAATCTTCGTCCTGCCTGAGAATACGGAGGAAGTCATTGCCATCAATCGGGTGCATGATCCAGTCGCACAGCACAATATCGGGCCTGCGATCGAGCAGAATTGCGATCGCGTCGGCCCCGTCGCCTGCTTCGTAGATCGAACGCACGCCAAAGCCGGAGATCATAGTGCGCAAGATGGAACGCATGTAGTTGTTGTCATCCACAATAAGGATTGAATAGCCAGACAACAAAGAATCGCTCTGAAGCAACAAACTCTCCCTGAGGGCGAAAAAACCTAGAAAAACATCGGGCAGCGAAAGGCAGGAGGCACATAGTTCCAATTTTCTATGTGCTTCGCATATAAATATTTATCAAAAAAAGAGGGGCTGCACAATGTGCAACCCCTGATCATCATATGAATACTCTAGATAGAGTTAAGTGTTCACTGCAAGGCGTGTATCAGATTCTTTTCTGAGGTTCTCTGCGATTTTGAACGCCAGCTCCAGAGCTTGATCCGCGTTGAGGCGAGGATCGCAATGGGTGTGGTAACGATCACCGAGTTGTTCTGCGGACAATGCGCGTGCACCGCCGGTACATTCGGTCACATTACGGCCAGTCATTTCGACGTGAACACCACCTGCATGAGTGCCTTCAGCGCGGTGAACCGCGAAGAATGCTTCTACTTCACGCAGAATACGCTCGAACGGACGCGTTTTGTATCCGTTTGCAGTGATGGTATTGCCGTGCATCGGGTCACAAGACCAAACAACTTTCTTACCCTCACGCTCAACAGCGCGTACCATAGCTGGAAGATGTTCGAACACCTTGTCCTGGCCGAAACGGGTGATCAGTGTCAGACGACCAGCTTCGTTTTCAGGGTTCAGAACGTCGATCAGCTTGATCAGCTCTTCAGGATCAAGAGATGGACCACATTTGAGGCCAATCGGGTTCTTGATGCCACGGAAGAATTCAACATGTGCATGATCCAACTGACGCGTACGATCACCGATCCAGAGCATATGGCCGGATGTTGCGTAACATTCGCCAGTGGTGGAATCGATGCGTGTCAGCGCTTCTTCGTAGCCCAGAAGCAATGCTTCGTGGCTGGTGAAGAAGTCGGTGGAACGCAGCTGTGGTGTATTGTCGGGATCAACACCGCAAGCACGCATGAAGGAGACGGCGTCGGAAATACGATCAGCCATTTCCTGATAGCGGTGTGCCTGCGGGCTGTCTTTTACGAAGCCGAGCATCCACTGATGGACGTGATCCAGATTGGCAAAACCACCTTGCGCGAACGCACGGATCAGGTTCAACGTCGCAGCAGACTGACGGTAGGCTTTCACCTGACGCTCAGGGTCTGGAATACGAGAGTCTTCGTTGAACTCGATACCGTTGATGATGTCACCACGGTAGCTTGGCAGTTCAATATCGCCCTTCTTCTCAATATTGGAAGAACGCGGTTTTGCAAACTGACCAGCAATACGGCCCACTTTTACAACTGGTTGCTGCGCACCATAGGTGAGCGCCACAGCCATTTGCAGGAATGCTCTAAAAAAGTCGCGAATGTGATCAGCGTGATGCTCTGCAAAGCTCTCCGCACAATCACCACCTTGCAAGAGGAATCCACGCCCCTCGGCAACATCAGCGAGCTGCGCTTTCAACTTGCGCGCCTCACCTGCAAACACGAGCGGCGGATAAGTTGCTAGGCGACTTTCAACGTCTGCCACTGCTTCCTTATCTGGATAGTCCGGTACCTGCACGATCGGTTTTGATCGCCAGGAATCCGGTGTCCATTTGTCCGCCATTTTAAAACTCCATCAATACGGAATGCTGCCAGCGCGCCCTATGCGCCTATCTTTGGCAGCGTTAATTCTTTGAGCCGTTCTCATCTTGTGACAAAAGCCCAGAAAGGCTTATACACGCAGCCCGTTTATCTGACTAGGGGTACGTATACGTTGTTTTATCGCTGTAGGTTGAGGATACCTCAAAAAAATCAGGCCTCATGAGAATCCATCAAACCAATCTGCTTTGGAGCTACTATGTTCTAGCAAAACTGAACTTGGTAGATAATTATTTCAAAGCACCCTTCAAGACCGCAGATGAACACTTGTGTAAAGATACATGAAGCGTTCACACTCGCGAACCATGAGCCTTATTTCAGCGATTTAAATATTGAGCATTCACAGATTTCAGCAGATCGTCAATCGTGCCCGCAAGTTCTTTAGACAAGACAATGGCGCGTGGATAAAACGGCTCTGCGCGATCATTTAGAATTGGTACACGATCCCAGCCGTCCGTGGTTTCCATGAAGTGCAACAAGCCTTCATGACCCCATAGACGATGGAATCCAGCCATGACGCAGTCAACATAGCTTTGCAGGATTGGGTGCTCGTCATTACCCCAGTGCGCGTACTGATCCTGCACCTGATAGAGGAACGTGTCTGATGGCATCTGCCTGCCACAATCGGGCACGAAACTATCATCACTGAGGGATTTGCGGTTATAATGCCATTCACGTTTATCCAGCGCAGGCAGGTTTGCTTTTGTATCAAGCACCATCGCACCACGAATGACAGAGCCCTCTTCACGACGGACACCTAATGCGCAAACACCAACGCCTGACATGCGGCCATTGCCTTCTTTGCCTTTGGAGCAACCACGCCATTCCCGCTTCCAGTCACTCAGTTGTCCGGCTACCACTGTCGTGCCTGCGGGCAATGTTTCTTCATTTACGAGTGAGCCATAACCAAAATAGCAAATCTGGTCCTGTGTGAGGTCAGTCACGGGTATTCCTATCAAAACGAGAAAGATGCCCTGCTCCGGCAGCAAGACAAAAAAGAACCGCTAGCAAAGACTAGCGGCTCTTTGGAAGTCAACTAAAGTTTAATTCTTGCGGATACGCTCAGATGGTTCGCGCATTGTCACCAATTCTTCCGCAGCAGTCGGATGCACCGCAATGGTGCGGTCGTAGTCCGACTTGGTGGCACCCATCGACAGGGTCACACCGATGATCTGGATAAGTTCGCCAGAGTCTGGGCCCATGATGTGAATGCCGAGGATTTTGTCAGTATCCGCATCCACCAGCATCTTGAGGAACATCTTGCCTGGCTTGCCGGAAAGTGTGTTCTTCATCGGACGGAAGGATGAGGAATAGATATCGATGTTGTCGAAGCGCGCCTCAGCTTCTTCCTGCGTCAGACCTGCCGTACCAATCTCAGGCTGAGAGAAGACTGCGGTCGGGATCATAGAGTGATCGACATGCCACTCGTTGCCACCATAGGTGCTATCAGCAAAAGCGTGACCTTCACGAATAGCCACTGGGGTCAGGTTGGCACGGTTGGTGACATCGCCCACAGCGAAGATGCTTGGTACAGAGCTCTGGCTCTGCGGAGTAACGACGATTGCACCTGCTTTGTCGAGTTCAACGCCAGCTTCTTCGAGACCGAGGCCTGCTGTGTTCGGGCGGCGACCGATCGCGTAGAGCACCTGGTCGGCTTCGATTACTTCGCCGGCGTGGGTGGTCACTGTCAGACCGCCCTCATGCTTCTCAATGGATGCAATGGTGGACTTGGTTTTGACGGTGATACCTTTTTCTACCATCTGCTCATGCAGACCGGTACGCACGTCCATATCGAAACCGCGCAGGATTTCTTCACCGCGATACAAAAGCGTGGTCTCAGATCCCATGCCGTTGAAGATGCCAGCGAACTCGACAGCGATGTAACCGCCACCGACAACGATGGTTCGCTTCGGGAACTCGGAGAGATGGAATGCTTCGTTGGATGTGATCGTATGTTCGCAGCCGACGAGGCCTGCATCAACGTTTGGCGTTGCACCAACAGCTACAAGGATACGTTCAGCTGTGATGACTTGATCGGTAGACAGCAAACGAACGGTGTTCGGCCCCTCAATCACTGCGCGGCTGTCGTGCAGTTCAACGCCGGACTTATCCAGATTGCGGCGATAAATGCCTTCCAGACGGGTGATTTCCTTGTCTTTATTTTCGACAAGCTTATCAAAATCAAAGGTTGGCGTGCCGTTCAGGCTCCAGCCATACCCGTCCGCATTTGCGAATTCCTCGGTGAATTTAGATGCATAAACAAAGAGTTTTTTGGGAACACAGCCGCGGATAACGCAGGTCCCGCCATAGCGAAATTCTTCAGCAATACCGACACGGGCGCCATGGGTTGCTGCGATGCGCGCTGCACGTACGCCGCCAGAACCGGCCCCAATAACAAAGAGATCGTAGTCGAAATTAGTCATTACAGCCCACTTTCGTTTGCAATAAACCTTATGCAACGACGTTTCGTTACGCTCTAAGGTCTTGTCTTATAAAAACGTAGGCTCAGATTTGGGCCAGATACGCCCAAATTTCAAGGGGCGTATCTGATCTAACTGTTCATTTTGGATTGCGATTTCGTGATCGCTTATTGAGCAGCCATTTCGGCAAGTTTCTTCCGTGAAATTGCAACCATATCGGTGCTGACTGCATCACTCCACTGCTTTGCAGCACCGATCGTCAATGCAGACAGTGTACCCGACAGGTCAGCAAGACGCTTCCCGGTGTCGGAGTTGTAGAAGGTTGCGATTTCATTGAGCTGCTCTTCAGAAAAACGACGCGCCCATACTTCATAAATCACACGATCCAGCTCCTGACGGCGCGGAATAAGTTCAACAGCAGCCTCATTCACAGCGATGTCGATCTCAGCGCTCATTGCCGGATTAGAACGAATAAACAGGGTACGAGTGCGCTCCGCAACATCTGGAAGGATGTTGTCGAAGTTCTCGATGGACTTTGTTGCACGAACAGCCGCTTTTGCAGCTTCGATGTGACTTTCAGAAATGGAATTGTCCTGAGCCATAACCGGGCTGGAAATCAGCACACCAGCAACAACCAGTGATGCAACACCTGCAATTGCTGCAGACTTGAACTTAGCGAGCATAAAATGGCTCCCCTATATTTTAATCAGCTGTCCTAAAATGACTGTCGGGACAGCTTAAGGTTCCAAGACACGAATTTCATCAGTACCGGCAACATAGGCCCGTACTGCCATATCAATAAACAACCCGTGCTCAACGACACCTGGAATAACCTCCAGGCGTTTTGCCAGTGACTTCGGATTGCTGATTGCCTGTAGGTGGCAATCAAGAATGTAGTTGCCGTTATCGGTTACAAGTGGCTTTTCCCCTGCCATACGCAGGATCATCTCACCTTGTAGCCCCTCAGCGTCCAAGCTGTTTTGCATCATCTGGCGAGTGGCCTCAAGCCCGAACGGAACAACCTCCACGGGAAGCGGAAACTTTCCGAGGGTATCAACAATTTTGCTCTCATCAGCAATCACAAGCATGCTTCCGGAAGCCGCCGCAATAATTTTTTCGCGAAGCAGCGCTGCGCCGCCGCCTTTGATAAGGTTCAGCTGCGGATCAATTTCATCCGCCCCATCAATGACCAGATCCAGCACTGGCGTTTCATCCAGTGTGGTCAACGGCACTCCAAGCTCATCGCAAAGAGCTTCAGAATAAGATGAGGCTGGCACGCCGATGATCTCAAAGCCATCCTTCACCATCTCTGCCAGAAGGCGGATCAGTTCATTGACTGTTGATCCAGAACCTATCCCCAACTTCATGCCGGGCTTAACTTCCTTGAGTGCTGCAGCTGCGGCCTGCGCCTTCAAACTCATTGCCATCTGACTAATTTCTCTTCCCCGGACCCAAAGCTTGTTCGGAAACGTTCACAGACAAGAACAATTCTGCCTAGTTATTGCGCTTGGGTCTACTGTGACATAACTCCTGCTGATTACCATGAGGTGTGTGTCCCGCCAAGCAGCAATCCACCCAACACACTATAGGTTTTCCTCGCAAATTGACTTCACGGTGAATTTCGGTAGTGTGGCGCGGATTTTCTCAACAGAAACGAGCTTAAGTATGACAACACCAGTTCTGGTTTTCGACCTAGACGGTACTCTCCTGGAGACCATGGGAGACCTCACAGCGTCGATGAATCATGTTTTGGTAGAAGCCGGGTTTGAAGCCATTGAGCCTGAACGGGTCAGGAAAATGGTCGGCGCTGGCGTGAAAGTGCTGATGAGCCGTGGGCTCGAGGCAAGCAAGATTGAAGTGACAGATGAAGTTCTGGAACCATTGCTTGCCAAGTTTATTCGCTACTACGAGACTCATATTGCAGATAAGACCCATGCATTCCCGCAGGCGCTGGAAACAGTTGCACGGCTGAGAGCTGCTGGCTGGAAAACAGCTATCTGCACAAACAAACTGGAAAAACTGGCTAAACCGCTGGTTCGGGCCATGGATATGGAACACCTGTTTGACGCTGTTGTGGGCGGAGACACCTTCTCCAAGAACAAGCCGGATGCGATGCCAGTTTTTGGCGCAATCGACATTGCCGGTGGTTCTCGCGCAGGCTCCATTTTCATTGGCGATTCCAAGGCTGACATCAGCGCTGCACGTAACGCTGGCCTGCCCGTGATCGCTGTGGATTTCGGTTACACAGACATTCCTGTCCGCGAACTGGGGCCTGATGTAGTGATTTCTCACTACAACCAGCTGGAAGCGGCAGTCAAAGAGTTGAGTGCTGAGAACGCACCGACCTAACTCTCTGATATAGATACAAGATACTCTGCCGCCCCTGTTCGTTCAGTGCGCGGCAGTTTTGTTTACAGCCGCAAATCCGTCTCAATTCCCCCACGTAAATCCCATCAATAAATCACTGCTTGGTTCGATTTTTCGCTCAATGCAGTCACATTCCCCTGCGAAACATTCAGTCAATCGGAAAGCTCTGTTTTTCCAGAAAATGAACATCAACACGGGAACACTGCGCCACATCAAGTGCAGGTCAATGGCTGTATGGTTAAAGCTTCACTCGTTTCGCTGTTTGCGATCATCCTGGCTAGCGCGCTTGCGCAACTGGCGAGCTCAGCTTTGCTGACAAGCTTGCCGCTTCAGATCGCTAGCATTGGCGGCTCTGCCTCTCAAGCTGGTCTTGTGGCCGGTGCTTACTCTCTTGGCTTTATGGTTGGGTGTATGCGTGGTGTGCGCATGATCAACCGGATCGGACACATCAGGGCCTTTGCTGGTGCGGCTGGTTTGACAGCCCTTCTCGTTTTGCTTTTCAAGAACACAGAGAGCATCATTTTCTGGACTGTACTCCGGTTCTTCATGGGGGCGGCATTTGCGGTTTTGTTTGCCACAGCTGATGCATGGCTGAATGAGTCTATCAAAGACGAAGTTCGTGGGCGTATTTTATCTGTGAACTCCATTGTGATTGGCGCAATGGCCATTCTCTCACAGATTTTCGTTGCCAAATTCACCGAGGTTCCATTGCAAATGCTGGAACTGCTCAGCGCTGTATTGCTTGCAGCTGTTGTATTGCTCTGCATGACCCGCTCTGTGCCACCACGCACATACAAAGCCAAGCGCATTAAGTTCAAAGAGATCTGGGCTCAGTCTCCTGTGGCTGTGCTGGGCGCTTTTGCTTCCGGTGCTATTGTCACCAGTCTTTTGACTATTGTTCCCTACTCCCTGTCCAAAGCCGGGGTTGGAGGCAGCACAACAGCTCTAATGATTGCAATGATCTATATTGGCCGCCTGATGTTCCAATGGCCGTTTGGCTCTCTTGCTGACCGCATGGACCGCAGATGGCTCATTCTTGGTTCCTCTGCACTGATCACCGTCATCATGGTTACCTTCCTGATTGCTGACCCGTTCACTGGCTGGAACTCTGGCTTCCTGCGGAATTATCATCTGCTGAGCATGCTGGGTCTGGTGCTGGTTGTTCTTGGAGGCCTCTCCTTCCCGCTGCAATCTATCTGCGTGGCTCACGCATTTGAACGGAAACCAGAAAGCAGTGTTGCGTTGTCGACCTATCTGCTTTTCATCTGGGCTGCGGGTAGTGTTGCAGGTCCAACACTCATCAGTATCCTTGCGCCAGTGCTTGGTTCCAAGACGCCTGATCTCATTTTGATTGGCCTTAGCGGTTCGCTTGCTCTGTTCACCGCCTATCGGCTTTATGTGGCGAAGCTGTTCTTTGTTCGTCGTTCGACACGTAAACAACTCCTAAGTGTGAGCAACATGCCTTATGCAAGTTATCACCAAGCCCAACCCTCTGAAAAATATAAGTAATGCGAAGCCAATGGTGTCAGCAGGACCGCCTCCAGCGATATATTTGGAATTCTTTTGGGAAAAGTTTCTTCAGGGGCTTGCGAGAACCCGTCAAAGGCCCTAAACACCTCCTCACGCCACACGGCGTACCACCCTACGGGGGCGATTAGCTCAGTTGGTAGAGCGCTTCGTTTACACCGAAGATGTCGGGAGTTCGAGTCTCTCATCGCCCACCATTCCTTCTTATGAAGGCTTCAAGTCTCCCGATCATTAGCGGAGGCTTTTTTATTTTCTTCCATTGCTTTCCTTGTACATACACAACACCTCCCCATATTGCTCGAGAGGGTTTTGAACCGCGTCGTAGCTCGACGTTTTCGTGGCATACATCACAACTCTTTGTTTTGAAGCAGAAATTCTTTGAAAGTCTGAAACAGTTTTTCTAAGATGGGCTTCTGAAATTGGGCAGTTTTAAAGATCAGGACCACGTCTATGAACCGGATATTTTTGTTTATCGGCAAGACTTTTGCAGCGTCTGTGATGCTGTTCTTTTTCGTGGTTGTTTTCCAAACCGTGATGTATGGCGGCCCGGCGCGTGATGTTGCAGCCTTTATCTCGGGCGCTGGCGGCGTTTCTTACACTTCTTTTGTTGCGATCCGAAATCGGAACGCCTGATCACCTCATTCGATCCGCGTTAAAAAAGGGAGCCGAAGCCCCCCCTTTTCTGTCGTTCTTATATTTTCAGATCTTCGCCTGTACCGAAGTTATCGGCGACATAATCCAGATCCTTATCACCACGCCCTGACAGGTTGACGAGGATTGTCTCTCCCGGACATTCCTTGGCCAGCTTCATCGCATATGCGACTGCGTGAGAGCTTTCCAGAGCAGGAATGATCCCCTCATAACGAGAGAGTGCCCAGAAGGCTTGCAAGGTCTCATCATCGGTTGCTGAGCTGTAATGCACCTTACCGATATCATGCAGGTAGGAGTGCTCAGGTCCAACGCCTGGGTAATCCAAACCAGAGGCAATTGAATGCACAGGCGCAGGGTTGCCTGCTTCATCTTCCAGAACACGGCACTTGAAGCCATGGAGCATGCCCGGTTTGCCGAATGTCATGGTTGCTGCGTGCTGCCCGAGCTCAGGTCCCTTACCCATTGGCTCAACACCGTGCAGTTTGACTGAGTTATCCTGAATGAAGCCAGAGAAGAGGCCCATTGCGTTTGAGCCGCCACCAACACATGCCACAGCATGGTCTGGCAGATTGCCGGTCATTTCAGTGAACTGCTCACGAGCCTCGATGCCCACGATCTGCTGGAAGTCGCGCACCATGCGCGGGAACGGGTGCGGACCCACTACAGAGCCGATTGCGAACAGCGCCTCATCGGCCTGCTCCAGATAGGATGTGAACGCTGAGTCCACAGCCTCTTTCAGGGTACGACCACCGAAACCAACCGGTACGAGTTTTGCACCCAATAATTGCATACGGACGACATTTGGGTGCTCTTTCTCGATATCCACTTCACCCATGTGAATTTCGCAGTCGAGTTCAAAGTAAGCTGCAGCTGTTGCTAAGGCCACGCCGTGCTGGCCTGCCCCGGTTTCTGCAATGAGCTTCTTCTTGCCCATGTGCTTTGCCAGCAGAGCCTCTGCCATGCAGTGGTTGAGCTTGTGGGCGCCGGAGTGGTTCAGGTCTTCCCGCTTTAAGTAAATGTTCGCGCCTGAGCCAATCCGGTTGGACAGGTTGCGTGCATGCGAGATGGGGGTCGGGCGGCCCTGAAAGTGCTTACGGATGTAGCGCAGCTCATTGATATAGGAGGCATCGCCAGAGATCTTTTCGTAGGCTTTCGCGATCTCTTCGAACTGAGGCACCAGCTCAGGCGGCAAGAATGCACCGCCATACTCACCAAAGTAGCCTTCTTTGTTCGGGAACTCTTTTAAATAATTGTCCATCAGCTCACGCTCTCCCAGCCCATTATCTATATGTATGAGACTGATGCTACTTTAAGCCGTGCGGGGCAATCCATCTGGTAATTGGAACTAGTCACTGATTTCTTGGCAGATAAACAAGCACTTAAAGCACCGCATGGCCTTCCATGCAGTGTTGGAACAGAGTTCCCGGAAATCGGGATGAGCAAGGCGGCAGGCAATACCTGCGCTGTTTGTTAAGTTAGTTTCTTCGGCATTGGCTACACGCCTTGCCCGGGCTTTCTTATAATGAACAACGTCGCCTCTTTTGCCTATAAGGTACGATAGTCAGTTTCCTGAAAAGACAGTGGCTTATCCAGTCAGGTTTCCCTGCTCAGACAGTTCCTCCGTCTTTGACAGACACGTTCAGCAAAAGTGGATTTCCCACCGGTGCATCTGCATCCATCACCGCGTGATACCCTATATTCCTGGGCCCTTCCCCTCAAACCATGCGGTCACGTTTGAA